>JADGDV010000060.1 GCA_016744695.1 Hahellaceae bacterium | reverse complement strand
CTTTTGTTTCAAAGTTCATATCCGTATCAATCACTTTTACCAACAAAGAGAAGCTTTGTTTTTGACGTTCAATATCGGTTGATACATCCACTACATCAAAAGCATCTTGTTGTAAGTAAACCATATCCACTAGGGTCGATTTTTGCTGGGTAATAAAGTCATCCTGACTCACACCTTCTTCTCCTGTTACCTGCATCATTCGAGATATTTCATCCCCCCGAATCAACAACTCATTCACATGAGCAACCCCTTTTAACCAAGACTCACCCATATTTTTCAAAAACCATGGGGCAAGCTGATCAGAATATCGACTCCACGATTGCAAAGGATCTACCGCAGGGTAAAAGCGCTTATAAGCACGATCATAACTCAAACCCAAAAAGGTTTTTACAGTATTCAACGTGCCCTGGGTAACGGGTTCTTCAAAGTTACCACCTGCTGGAGAAACGGTACCGATGAGCGTGAGCGAACCAATGCTGTGATCATTAGTACGAATAACGCCCGCTCGCTCATAAAGATTTCTAATCGAAGATTCTAAGTACGCGGGGAAAGCTTCCTCACCGGGTATTTCCTCTAGGCGCCCGGAGGTTTCACGCATCGCCTGTGCCCAGCGAGAGGTAGAGTCTGCGATTAACAACACCTCATAACCCATCTGGCGATAGTATTCGCCCAAGGTAACGCCAGTATAAATAGAGGCTTCTCGTGCGGCTACGGGCATTGATGATGTGTTACAAATAATGATGGTGCGATCCATCAATGTGCCACCGGTATGAGGGTCTTGTAGTTGTGGAAACTCTGTAATGGTTTCAACCACCTCACCTGCTCGCTCACCACAGGCCACCACAATAACGATGTCTACATCGGAATAACGTGAAATTAGATTTTGAAGTACCGTTTTACCCGCACCAAATGGCCCCGGAATACAGCCGGTTCCACCCTTTGCGATAGGGAAGAACGTATCAATCAGCCGAAGCGTGGTAACCATCGGTTGTGTGGGGTACTTACGTTCACTCTGACCATTTTTAATCAGTTGAGCTGGCAAAGGCATACGAACGGGCCAACGCTGTACCATTGAAACATCATGCAGTTTGCCTTTTTCATCACGAAGCCGTGCAATCACAGTCTCTACATTAAACGTACCTTCTTGAATCCATTCTATGGTGAGCTTGCCCCTAAGCATAAACGGCACCATTATTTTATGCGTAAAGCGGCCTTCCTTAACAGTACCCAATACATCACCCGGTCTAACTTGGTCTTCAACACGGCCTTTAGCTGAAAAAGCCCATTTTGATTTTCTATCAAGGGCGGCGGCTACCTCCCCACGAAGTAAGAACTGTCCGTTCATAACTTCTAAGCGGTGCAGTGGATTTTGCAGACCATCATATACTTGCCTTAACAAACCTGGGCCTAGCTCCACAGAGAGTAACTCTCCGCTTTGTTCTACAGGGTCTCCAATGGCGACACCGGTTGTGTCTTCATATACCTGAACATCAGCTCGATTGCCTCTGACTCTGAGTACTTCGGCTTTTAACTTCTCTTGTTTAACACCCGATAAAGGCTTTGGGCAGATGTACAACACTTCATTTTTGACCAATGGAACTGTTTTATCCCCTTTGGCCTGCTCAATGGTTTCCACGGTAACAACGTCATCACTAACCGAAACAACACGGGCGGAGGCATTGATCGTATTCGTTGCTAGTTGGTCTTGACTCATGACATTGCCCTCAATTCGATCATCGGCTCTTTAAGCCCTGTTTGTACTAATTGTTCAAAATGTTGTTTTGCCAAATCAGCATTATAACGACACCAACGGTCTACCAAATCCCACTTCATTGCGTAGAGCCACACATCAGATAGTGAATATTGTTCATCCGCCTGCTGTCGAGAGTAGTAATGCCATTCGGTGCTAAGCAAATGTTGCTCAAGCCCGTAGCTATCTCCCTGCTCTAATAACTCTTTAGCCTGGGGCAACCAAGGAAAACGAGACTCCAATTTAAACGTAGGGTGACTCCAGTAATTAGCAATATGACTAACATAGCGACCATAGCCCCATAAGGCTTTAGCATCGGGTGCGGGTTGATTTTGTTTTCTACGCCTTAGTGCTGCCATTACCGTGCGTAAATCCATCCTCCATAACAGCCACCCTTTAATGTCGGTCTCATCCACTTGATCGACTAAACGTTTCGCCTGACGAACCAGCGCTTCATCTTCTTCATCCAATGAAATACGCCCCCAATAAAAAATATCAGAGAGTTGCTTTATCAGGTCTCTAGATTCAGAGTCGAGCATATTCAACCGTTTTCTAAACTGCACGGCAGTTATAGGCGGTCGCTTACGAACAAAAGGATTCTCTAAATGCGGGAGTGAGCACAGCAGGTCAACATAAATCACTAGCCTACAACCCCTTCAAGGATTGCACGGAAGCGAGGTTGCAGGTGCTGAAGCAACATGGCTGAAAGTGACTTATCAGTGATTTCTACACTCACTTCACCCTCGCTTAATAAAAAGGTAAGGCCACTATCAAGGTTGTTATCAAACCGGACATCAACGCCTTTTGTTAGCATTTTTTTAGCGGTGTCAGACACTAACTCAACCAAAACACCTTCTTCAAGCGAAGAAGGATCTTCTCGTAGTTCATTAACCCCTTTCGCCCGATCAGGCAAAACAATCGTTACACCTTCATCAGGTATCGACGTTTTTGACACCGCAGAAATGAGCAGCGCCTTTAGTGTATTCGGATCTTGTAACTCTTTTTCTACTAATTTACGTAGCTGTTCAGAAAACTGAATAGAGAGTTCATCTTTCAGTTTTAATTTTATATCTCTAAGTGCCAAGTCCAAAGCCGCTTTACCTGCCTCTTTCACAAAATGCGCGTCTTGTTCTGCCTTTTGCTTAATGTCTGCAGCTTCTTCTTTGGCTTGCTTAATAATCCATGCGGCCCGTTGCTCTGCATCACTCACAATGCGTGTGCCTTCACTCTTACCTTCGTTTACACCCTTCTCGCGAATTTGGTCAATCAGCTCCTGCACACCGCTGGCTGCTTGTTTGTTATCTAAAGACTGTGACATATTGGTGTCCTCTCTCTTAGGCAGGGATTGAGCCCGCAAGAACCAAGGCGAATACAAAAGCGAATACCGCAAAACCTTCTACAATAGCTGCAGGCGCTATCGCCAAACCAAATATTTCGGGCTTATTTTTTGCCGCATTAATCGCCGCGACCAAGGCCTGCCCCTGATATACCGCACTCATCATTAGCGCTAAGCCGGTTAATAAGCCAATCGCAAAAATACTGGGTGAATTAGTCGCGGTAATCTCTCGGTTAAGCGTGAACATCACCACAATGCCAAGAATAACCTGCGTAGAAGGCATAGCCGCCAAGCCGATATATTTACCGTAGCCACTTTCTGTATCTAATAATGCACCGGCCGCCGCTTGCCCTGCTCGTGCGCACCCATAGCTACTACCAATCGCACCCAGTGCGGTGGGAGCAAACACGCCCAGCCAGCCCAAAGCAATTACGAATTGTTCCATTTCGACTCTCCTCGTTTCTTAAACGCTTTAAAGGGGTAGCCTTCACCTTTGACACCCCAATTATAAAACTCAAGTAAATTCAGGCGCAGACCATGAATTACCCCACTCATAATACCCAGCACAAAATTCAGGCCGTGGCCCAACAAAAGAATTAACGCAAACAGAATAAACCCCCCGGCAGACACGGAATCTCTTGCCTCAATAGCCAAGGTGTTAAAGGTCACCGCTAATGAAGCACTCGATAAACCCAAGGCAAATAAACGCATATAACTTAATACATCACCAAAGGCTTTAGATAGGCCATATAAGGCAGAAAAACCATCAAATAACTGCAGAAAATATGCTTTGCCGCTATCTAACTTTCGTTGCCCTGAAAACAATAAAATAAGCGCAACACCTGCAATAATAATTTTTAACTGAAAGGCGCTTGTCACGTCCAACTCAGGCACATTCATGTAGCTAAGCCACAAAAAGAACGCGCCGGCGATAGTCATCACCCACCCAACAGAAGACAGTGCAACCCAATCATTTTTATGAACCCAAGCCACCATGCTATTGGCAATAACTAAGTGTAAGACACCCGCACCGATTGATAAACGCATCATGGACGCAAAGTCATTCATATCGAGCACATGCAGTACGCTTAAAATATTATTGTCTTGTGGCGTAATTCCAAAATAACTGCCGACCATCACACCATACACAAACGCAGCGCTCACCAACGATAACCACAGATTACGAATACGTACGGAAGTTACACTGCCTCGGCTAAGCTTTGGCCACATCACCGCTAAAATACTGCCTAAAACCAGGGCATAGCCTGCATCAGCCATAATCATTGAAAAGAACAATGAAAAAGAGAAAAAGATTAATATCGACGGGTCCCAAGTTCGATAGCCTGGCAGCTGGAAGAACGACACCGCTTCTTCTCCACCACCGATAAGATCACTATTCTT
Source organism: Hahellaceae bacterium (assembly GCA_016744695.1). Taxonomy (GTDB): domain Bacteria; phylum Pseudomonadota; class Gammaproteobacteria; order Pseudomonadales; family Oleiphilaceae; genus Alkalimarinus. The sequence continues at coordinate 3,016 of JADGDV010000060.1, read as the reverse complement.
CAATAAAGTAGGTGGAAACTCATCTAAGCTGGGCGACTCAAGTTGATAGGCGACAGGCAACTCTTCAGCCCATTGCTCAAAAACAGACAAGCTTTCTTCAGGTATCCACGACTGAAGTACAAAAAAATCATCTAAATCTAATACCCGCTGCTCGGCTAGTTTGAGTTCATGGGCATTAATTGCCTCATTTAGCGAGAGCGTAAGCGGTAGAATCCAGCGGGTTAATGATTCTCGCTCTGCATTCAAATCTTCTAAATGAACTAAGGCTTCTTCTTTTAACTCGGCTAAACGAGAAAGTGAATTAGGCCCAATATGTGCACGCTGAAACGGTACCTCCTCTTCCTCAGGTTCATTAACCGCAACCACCACAAGATAGATGTTTTTATGGTCTCGGCTAATAATTTTCCAAGGCAACTCAACCGAGTCCAAAAGTGACTCTTTACTAAGAGGTACTAAATAGAGCCAAAGCCGATGCTGATCAAGTTCTTCTAAAGGAGGGAACTCAAAATCACCCCATGCTTTTAGTCGCCTTCGTCGGGCTCTAATTAAATCAATTTGGTCTACCGCATCTTCACGGGCAACTTTATTTTGTATTACCCTTGCCGCCACATCGGGTAAAGCAATCGATTCGGAGGGAATCTGCATTCTTCTTTTAAGCGGGGCGGCTACTAAATAATTAAGGGCTTCTCGTACTCCGTCAGCTATATCTGCTGACTGCTCTACGGTTTGCTCAGATAGTGTAATAAGATGAGCCATGCCAAAGGACTGAAACTGCGCCATAATGGCGTTCTTCTCACTCGCTTCACCAATCAGGGTTAGTTTTTTTAATACGGCTATGCTCACCTTCCTCCCCCCTCTGAATCAGCATGTTGTTTTTGTTTAGCCAGTTTCGAGCGAACCACCCCTGCTCTCTCTTGATCAGCTAAAAAAAGCCCTATTTTCTTGATATTGCTTTCTGCCTGAGGAATGAGGACTTTTGAAAATAAGTTAACCCGCTGAGTAATGGTTCTAACTGCGCTTTTTAGCCGTGCCAACCGAATATGCAGCACCTGCTCTTCCATTTTCAGCTTCATAACTTTTTCAAGGGCAACAACTAAGTCATCAAACCAGTGTGGGCGGGCAAGGTAGCCATAGTCTGCTCGTTTAAAAATAATATTTTCTAAGAAAGGCACCTTTGTACCTAGCAGATTTTCTTCTGCAAGGTTGTAACGTTCAACCGTTACCAAACCATCCATTGTTATGTTTTCAACCGCTAACATAGGTAACTGCTGGTATACGCTATCTTCCAAGGCGGCAATATCATCAACATGCTGAACTAAAGCCTCTTGTGCTTTTTTACGTTCTAGCAAAAGTTGCTTTTGTTTCATCTCAAGAGAGGGCAAATAACGGCCATAAGAGACTTTTTTTTGCTTCTCTTTGCTCAAGGCACTTTTATTAAGCGCTAACTTTGCCATCGACTTCGACCCAGTATTTTTCTTTTAGATCTTGCTTGATAATCACTTCATCTTTATCAAAACATTCAGCAAGCAATTCCCAACAGGCATCTAATGCCAGCTCTAGCGTCATTGAAATATCTAGCCGCATAAACCGTTCTTTAAATAGCTTACTGAACTTCAATAATTTATGGTCAAACTCACTCAAATCAAAGGCCATCGCTTGCTTCTGTTCAGCTTCTACGCCTTCAGAGTAGTAACGGATCATGGTATTCATGATCTGACCGTGATCTTCACGGGTTTGCTTGCCTATAACGTGCTGTTTAAGGCGTGAAAGTGAGCCGAAAGGATCAATAACACCATTATGAAGATAAAACTGACCTTCAGTGATATAGCCGGTATTGTCGGGAACAGGGTGGGTTACATCATCACCAGGCATCGTGGTGACTGAAAGAATGGTAACGGAACCTGCCCCTCTAAAGTCACAAGCTTTTTCATAGCGACGGGCAAGCTGTGAATACAAGTCGCCCATATAGCCACGGTTCGAAGGAATGTGCTCCATGGCGATACCAATTTCTTTCATCGCATCGGCATAGGCTGTCATGTCGGTCATTAATACCAGTACGCGCTTGCCTTCTTCTACCGCGAGTTTCTCAGCTACGGCTAATGCTAGGTCTGGTACCATAAGTCGTTCAACAACGGGGTCTGACGCTAGATTTACATACATCACAGTACGAGACATCACACCCGCATCTTCAAACATCTGCTTAAAATTATGGTAGTCGTCAAAAATTAACCCAAGCCCGGCAAAGATAACGACATCGGCATCAGCCTGTACGCCAATACGGCCAAGAAAGGTATTAAAGGGCTCACCCGCCACAGAAAAAATAGGGATTTTCTGGCTTTCAACCAAGCAGTTAAACACATCAATCATCGGCACATTAGTGCGTATCATACGTGATGCTAATACTCGTGCAGTGGGGTTTACCGTAGGGCCATTAATGGCGACTTTGGGTTCATGGGTCAGGCTTGGACCGTTGTCTATCGGAACACCTGAACCATTGAATATACGGCCAAAAATATTGTCAGAGTAAATAGCCTGCATGGTTTCGCCCAAAAAGCGTACCGAAGCGGCATTCGATAAGCCTTTAGTGCCTGAGAAGGCCTGCAGTGATACTAAATCATCTGATAGTTTGATGATTTGAGCTAAAGAAAAAAACTCACCATCTTGCTCGATAATGGCAAGATCACGGTTTCGTGGTGGCGTTTGCATTTTTTGAGTATCGCCCACACGAAGATTAACAATATCTCCGACTATACTGGCAATACCCTGATAACGAGTAAACCCCAAATCCATTGATAGCACTCCACATGACAAAAAAATTATCGATCAACACTTTAATATAGAACAAGTTTTACATTACACCAATATTACACCAATATTACACACTATCTCTACAGCGCTCTTCAGGCTGCTCAAACTCAATAGTAGTATGCGCCAGTTGGTACGACTCTAAACCTACAGCCAAATCTGTTTTTATTCTTTGTTGTACCTCATTATTAAGGCACTGATTTAAAACCAA
>JADGDV010000009.1:135303-139554 GCA_016744695.1 Hahellaceae bacterium | reverse complement strand
ATAGGTAGGCGGCGTGGTTAGAATAATAGCATCCGTTTCTCCACCTTTTTGAAATTGATGATTCCACGTAGGGGATACTGGAATATACACTTCTAAGCCTACATTTTTAAATGACTGCGCATCAAAAGGTCGCCCCATCCTTGAGTCTTCCGCAGCAAAGCATTGACTGCTCAGAAAAGACAACAGAAGTACAATGCTGAGTTTTTTTACCTTATTCATATTTTCCCTTTTATTGACTTTGAGCCGCTAAATATTTCTTCACAAGGCCATCTACCTTCTGTTCATCTATACCATAGTCACTTAGTATTTGGTCATACACCGTCAGATCATTGTACAGCCACACGAGTGCTAGCCCACGAATTTGGTGGTCGGGTGAGTTAAGTGCGTCATTCATGAGCGGGCTTAGAATATCTTCTGTATTATCAATACGATCAACTAATAAAGTAACGATCCCCCCTCTTAAATCCCAGTCTTCTTCTGCTTCATATAGCGCAATAAGAGCAGGTAAGTATTGAGTGTGATTTTGTTCACGAAGGGATTCTATTTCACTGCCGTCGCCTTCTTTGAGTGCTTTTAATACATGAGAAGGAATATCTGTAGGCTCGGTGGTTTGTGCTGAGTCAGCTTGTGCGGGGTTATTGCTTGGGGCATTTTCAGCGGTCACTAACCAGTCTAGAATATAACCATTTTTCACCGTGAGTTTATACCCTGCATGGTCATGAGCGAGTACAGCCAGTGCCGTTAACGGTAATGAGATAACCCCTTCCGCTGCTTTCGACTTCGATTTCTGTTTCCAGTGTTCCTTATGAAGTTTAAGTGCCTCCTTCATAAGTTCGTTAAATTTATCCTCTGAGCCAGGCGTAAAAATGGCTTGAATAATCGCTAGTTGTGGCCAAAAAAGGCGACTAACATAACCAAAACGAGGTTTGGTAAATTCATCTGGGATAAAAGAGGCGGTTGTTATTACCAGCTGCTCGGCAAAGTTTGCCGCAGGGTTAAAAATCGCCTTGAAGAGCGCGGCAAGCTGGTTATCAAAATTATTCGAGCCTTGCTCATCTGCCTTGAAAATGTCTTCACTTACTTGACTCAAAATACCAACGGCTTTCATATTCCGCATGATAATGGCTAAATAGAAGGCTTTTAACCAATAATTTGCATTGGTAAAACAGTTTTTATATTCACCGGTAACAGGAATAGTACCATCATCAATGTCCATCATAAATTCTTTGCCATTGCTTAATGACAATTGAAAGTGACCGGTGAATAATTGCTGCGCTCTCTTGATGTATAACCAAGCAGGCGCGGTATCACCTCGTTGAAATGCTTCTTCTACAAAAATTTTTAAACTTTTTTTAAAAAAACCAGGTAACGCCCATGATGGTGCCCCCTGGATTGTTTCAATAAAGCCAACCATATCTTCTTCATAATCTTCGGTTGCTATTAAACAATAGCGTTCAGTTGTTTCATAATGATTTTTCATCACTCTTTCTCCAATAAGTTAGCCCGCTAAAGTTCAAATTTAACCACATCAATACTATCGCTGATCCCGTACACAGGCTCACCATTAACGTCAATGGTCTGCTTTGCCTTTTGTTTAATACCGTAATAGTCAATTGTACCTTTATTATAATTCTCTTCTAGGGCTTTAACCGTTGCCTTCAATTTTGCTAAGTCATCTACTGAAAAGTTTACATCCTTCTTCGCTATTTCCAATTGTTTCTGATAATTATCAATGACTTTCTCCATGTAAGATTTCGAGCCTTGTTCAGCACGTTTATCTTTTAGGTCTATCCTTGACCCCCAAGTGGAATTACCACCCTTGGCTTCTACAATGATAAGCCGTCCGTTATGCACATATATTTGATCAAACTCACCTTGTTTGCCATTGCCTGGTGTATTAGAACAACTAAAGGGGTCGGTGACAAGTGAGAATCATTTACATTAACAATCCGCTTTATATGTAACGGGTCTCCCTTTTTTTGCATGCCCTATCGACCTATTTAGCATCAATTCTATTTGTTGTTTGAATTGTTTATCCCCTAAAGGCATTGAAAAATTTACTGCATTTCGTATCTCATGAACCACCGATTTAGGTAAGGCTGTTTGAAACAAATCTCGATAACAATTTAACCGAAGATGTTTATCCTGATTCAATCTCAAATACACATCATGCTGTTTGATTAACGGGTTTATCTCTCCATAAGCATTACAGCGATAACTCGACCAACGATAATCACCTGGGTGCTCAACCATATTGGCCATCACAGGATTAAGTTCTATATACCGATAACAACTTAGTAAATAAGTTTCAGCATCAACCAAACTTGATTTATGCCTACTCTCCCATAGTGTTCCACAGCGTCGATAATGTTTATTGATATACTGAACGTAGCGTCGTCCCAGAGACTGCATGACTCTTGAGATTCCTTCAGCTTTTAGAGGCTCTAATAGTAGGTGGGTGTGATTCGTCATTAAAACGTAGGCATGGCAGTTTACCTGATAACGTTCACATGCGTCTTTCAGACATTCCAGATAAAATAAATAATCATCGTCTGCGAAAAAGCAGGCTTCCCGGTTATTTCCACGCTGTATAACATGATACGGCATTCCCGCCAGATACATTCTTAGCTTCCTTGGCATTTTCTATCCTTGATATCATCCGTGATTTCAATTCTAAATTATCAACTAATCAAACAAGAGACACAACCGTATCATGATAATGATTCTCAGTTGTCACCGACCCGAATGGCACTTACTTTAAGCTCGTCATCCTCGCGCAGGCGGGGATCCATAGGGTTTTATGGCTTTGTTCCAAGTGGATTCCCGCCTTCGCGGGAATGACCATATTGAGCGTATAGGCCTTAAGTAAGTGCCATTCGTCACCGACCCCTTTTCCCTGTATATTTCAACTTTTCCTATAAGGACCCTTTAAGGTTTTTATTCATTGCTTACTGAATAACCTTTGTTACAATTAAGCCTTATCTCTAATCGAGTTATAAAAAACCATGTCACAGTATCACGATCACGGCTATAAACAGCTTTATTCCTTCCCTGAAATGGTCAAAGACCTGTTAACAGGGTTTGTTGATCAAGACTGGGTGAGTCAGCTTGATTTTTCAACACTAGAAAAGCTTAACGGCAGCTATGTTACCGATGATCTGCGCTCACGTTCTGATGATGTTATCTGGCGTGTTAAGTTTCAGGATCAATGGCTTTATGTTTATTTATTACTGGAATTTCAGTCAACGGTTGATAAGTTTATGGCCGTTCGCATGTTAACGTATGTGGGCTTATTATATCAGGATTTAATTAAGAGCAAACAACTACCTGAAAATGAAAAACTTCCCCCTGTTATGCCGATTGTGTTATACAATGGAAATAGGCCTTGGAATGCAGCGAAGTCTATTAGTGAGTTACTACAGTCTGTACCCGCATCACTTCAGGCCTTTCAGCCCCAGCAAAAATACTGGCTGATTGATGAAGGGCGTTATTCTGCAACAGAGCTTGAAAAGGTAGAAAACCTGACTGCTGCGATTATCAGAGCTGAATTAGCTGATGGACAGGAACAGCTTGCAAAAGTAGCTGCCAACTTAAATGTATGGTTAGTACGGCCTGAGCAAGACAACCTACGCAGAGCGATTAAAGAATGGTTGTTAAGCCTTATAAAGAACCGAATGCCGGAAATAAAGGTTGATGAATTACGAAACCTGACGGAGATTAAGACAATGTTAGCAAGAGACTGGTCAGAGAAGTGGATTACTCAAGGCAAAGCTGAGGGCAAAGCCGAAGGCAAGGCTGAAGGTGAGGCCAAAGGAAAAGCTGAAGGTGAAGCGATACTGCTCAATAAATTACTCACCAAACGCTTCGGTAAGCTCCCTAAGTGGGCAAATAATAAACTGAGCAAGGCGAGTGTTGAGCAACTTGAACACTGGAGCGAAAGCATCTTTGATGCAGAAACACTTGAACATTTTTTTGAATAAAAAATCAACAAATGCTCTGTTTATCAAAAAACTATAGGGCGGGCTAATACCCCGCCTTAAACTAAAGGGGTCTAAACTAAAGGGGTCGGAGTGCATAAAGGGGTCGGTGACAAAACGCAATCATTCGCATTTGTCACCACCCCCTTAAAATCTTTATTATTTCCACGGGTTGGTCATTCCGTTGCTGACGTCTAAATCTAGCTTGTCATCACGAAAAATAAACGTCAGCAACAGCGTATTGCGCCCAAGGTTGCTGGTTGGCATACCTGTT
>JADGDV010000009.1:0-135203 GCA_016744695.1 Hahellaceae bacterium | reverse complement strand
AAACACCCGCTCTTCCGAATTGTTTATAAATATGAATACTGTCTACAGGGAAATACCCCGCAACGCCTTCCATATACTTAAGGTTTCTTTTTCTTTCTTCTCGCTTTTCTTCTTCTAGGTCAACCCTGACGTATCGCCACTTTTCATTTACAAATTTCCGTCTCAAATTTTCTAGTGAGGAGCCTACGAAAAAAGGTCTATGCCTTTCTGTATTAGGTTGAAGATCGTCTAATAAAACCCTGTTTTCAATAGGCAAGCGGAGCGTATGACCGGGGGCAACTTCAAACTGATCAAAGAACCGATCACTTTCATGAAGAATTACCCGTTTTTCAGACCCTTTTATAACCTTCACCACGAAAAATGACATGGCAGGTGTTTTATACCTTCGCTTGTCTCCCGTTTTATATTTCTTAACTTGATGACTAACCCTTGATATCCAAAATTCGTATAACTCACCATCAATTACTTTTCGGTATTTAACGCCGGCAGCCCCCTCAAAATGATCAGAACGATTCTCTACTATGAGCCCAAAGACCCCCCCGCCCATCATTTCTCTATTATTACCAAATGCATTTACAATCAGCTCCAGTTTAATATTATCCTGCAACTTATCTGAGATATTGGCCTTCAACTGTTTTATTAGCTCGGTCTCACCTTCTCTGACGTAAATATCTGAGGCATTCTCAATCATCCAACGTGTAGCTTGGCTTAAGTCCCTTACTTTCTCTTCTTCTGAGTATGTCGAAAATAAGCCAAACAATGCCCAACTGCTTGTTGAGAGAGTAATCATGAGCACTCCCAGTAACATTTTCACCTTTTTCATACCTTATCTCTCATATTTAATCATTTAAAATACAGTCGCTTTATAGCGCTTATCAATCTGGGAAAAAGTCAAACGTACCCACATCATCTGGGTCAGTGGTTTGCTTTTTGGTTTCTTTATCAAACACAACAACACGGTGACCATCGGGACTGATATAGGTAACATTATCGTGTAATAATGTTGAAAATTTCGCTTCATAACCTTGTGCTGTTGCCTGCACAATGTCTTCAGGCAAGGCATTGTTGAGTATTTTGCTGAGATCTGTAATTATCGTTTGGTGGCTAATTTCCATTGAGCGAAGGAAGGCCTCATCCGTAAATAATGCCTCTACCATCACGGCATCAAAAACCCTAGGCTGCCCAGCAATTTCAAAGCTCGCACTGCCCCCTGCTTCAATATACTTAGCCATCGCCTGCTCAATCGTTAACCCACCGGTTATATAAGTAAACTTCTCGGCAAAACTCAAGTTAGAGTCATACTGATCTTTATTAATATGCAGCCACTTATTATGGTCATCTTGGGTAATGTTTACATCTAACTGATAGTGCTCTTTTAACCATTTCTGATAAGTGTCACCGCTAGTGCCTACCATTCCCACTAACGTTTTATCGCCACCGAAGTCTTTACCTTTGATGTAACACTTGTCATCTTTAACTAATTCGCAACTTTCCTCAACCAAGTTAAACTCGAAGTCTTCAGTAAAGCATTTACCCTGAATAACTTTATCACAGTTTGTTTTAACAACCATAAGGCTTGTATCTACATACTGTTGCGATGTTGCCCAGTTCATTCCACCGTTACTAAAGTCTTTTTGATTAACCTTATCGCCTTCTAAATACTTAAATTCCCGATCAGGTCCCGCGAAGCAAACAGGCCAGAGAGGGCAAACATCCACGCTGTCATGCAAAATAGGATTGGTCACAACATCCCAGCGCTGCTTTCCAGTAGATGCATCTTCTTGGGTGATGATATTATTGTTAATTTTCACCCCAGCCTTTTTAGCTTGCTGAATCATCCACATGAAAGCCACATCTGATAGATCACCTTCACCATAGCCTCCGCCTATGTCTGAATGCGCTCCGACGAACCCTTTTTCTACCCGAGAAGGATCAGCATTTTCAGAGCTTGCATCATGAATAGAAACCGCTGCAAAACCATCCCTGTGTTCATTTACGGCTACTGCGTGAGCAACATAAGTCGCACTTTCTGGTATACCCAATTTGAGGTTATCAATATCATTACCCTGGATCAGCCCATGGTGGGGCACTGTATCGATAAGACCAACAAAATTGAGATTGACATTAAAATTATTACAGAGTGAACTCATATAATCTACTAACGAATCAAGACGACTTAAATTGCTTTCATAACGCGCCAAACGTTCTTCATACCTTCCTGGATTACTTCTACAGGCACTTGTATAGCATCTAGGTTTACTACCATAAATATCTGCAAAATTTTCAAGATCTACAGATTCACCAGGCTCCCGACCTATATTACTGTCTACAACGGCTATAAACTCTTGCACGATATTAGCAAAAATTCGCGCACCAGCCGCACCTCGACTAAAATCTCATGTATTTCTGCTATTGATAAAATTTGATACTTCCCTTACCCTGTCTACTTCAATGAGCGGGTTAATGGATTAATCACATGTATGTTGTATATACTGCTATTCAGAGCACAATGCCCCTCCCTTTCCCCTAACTACAATTATCACTTAAAATTACAACTCAAGAAAAATGACACTATTATTTATGTTTTGAGTTAAGGATACATTTAAAAGGAATTTCCATGAAAAACAACATAGTTAAACCCTTATTATTATGTGCAGCAAGCTCATTATTACTAGGTTGTGGGAGCGGTTCCAGCTCTAATAACCCATCAACCCAAGCAAGTCAAAACCAAGGGAGCACGACAACGACCACAGGGAATCAAAAAACAGGCAATGGCTTTTCTATTACTGAAGATAATTATGTCGCTAGCGCATCGACCTTTCTCAATACAGCCCTAACAACCGCATTGCCAGCGGCGGTTTCTCAAGAACTTAGTTTGCCTGAGATTCGCGTAGCTTATCAAGCGAGCACAAGCCGTTCATGTAGTATTTCAGGCGACGTGACTACCAATATCGCAAAGCACCCTCTGAATGAAACCATTGTTCATGCTAACGACAGTCTTGAGCGTATTTATAGTGACTGTAAAGATGCCTTTAGTACTCAGTCAGGCACTAGAAAAATTGAAATTAGTGCATTAGAAGGCACCTACGAGTCAGATGAGTACGTAATTTATACCGACATTTATGAAAATATTACAAAGTCAGATCGCCAAAATGCGAGTGATAATGGAGGGTATCGTTATCATTTACCCGTTGTGTACGGTAAAACAAACAATAAGCGTATTGAATTCATTGGTATTGATATCAGTAGGCTCAATGCCAATGTAGTGCCTAATATAAACTTCCCTAACGCAGAAAATAAGGAGGCTGAACACGCAATAGCAAATAAGGTTGCAGCAAACCCGTCTAGCTACAGCACACCGTCAGCCACGTTTAATATCTTTGCATTTGAATTAATCGAAGATAATACAACACTCGATCAGCAGGTAAAATACCGTTGGAAATTTGATATTACCAACAAAGATGATGCTGATTCATCTTACTCTATGCAAACAACCCAGCAGTTAATACTGGAAGAAAGGTATGTTGATGAGTCTGGAGAGGAAGATGGCGATAACCTTGAAACGGTGGCACTTCAAGGAAAGTTCAATTTCAAAATGGCAACCGGCGAGATCATTTATGTAGAAATACATTCACCCGATGCCGGCGTTACTCCTGGAACACCTATTCCTTCTAATGTTGTGGTTAAGCTCGATATTTATGGTGATGATGTTATAGATTATCAAACAGGAATGACCTGGGAAGAGTTTACAATTGCCATGTTTGGTTTTTTTGCGCCATAAGAACCTTAAACAAAAAGGCGCTAAGTTAAACAGCTATTCGGCTTTGACCTCTTAAGATTTTCATCTTGCGTATTTATGCTCCAAGCAATAAAATTATTGCTTGGAGCATAAATACAAGCTCAGGAGAGTACCCTATGCAAGCAGCCAAACAAGATGCTTTACACACCATAAACCAACTTCCTGACACTGCAGACATGGAAGAGATAATGTACCGTCTGTATGTTCTGGATAAAATCCGAAAGGGTCAAGAAGCCGTTGAACAAAGTAAAACACTAACTAGTGAAGAACTACAGCGAGAAATTGATTTATGGTAATTTGGTCACATCCAGCGATTGCTGACCTTAAACATATTCATGATTTTATTGCAGAAGATTCGAGGCATTATGCCAAGAAAGTGGTGCAGGATGTAAGGGATAAAACCGATATTCTGGAAGCACTGCCAAACGCAGGTAAAATGGTTCCAGAAATAGCTAACCCTACCATTCGAGAGCTACATATTTATTCGTACCGCATCATGTATGAAGTCCAACATGACCAGATTTATATTTTAACGGTTATTCACAAGCGTCAAAATTTTGCGCCAGAGGCTTTACCTTAACCGACAGCAAATAAACAACTAAAACAAGAGCAGACGACTTACCCTGATAAACCCCCATCAATTTACATTATTTCCCCCGTGCTGTTATGCGCTACGTTGAAAACCATAAAAAACTTAAACAAAAAAGGCGCTTCAGTTTCCTGAAGCGCCTTACTTTTTACCTTAACAAAACGTCTAGCGCTTAGTGCTCAGCTACGGGTGAAACCGCACCACGAGGCACTCGGATATCCTCTACTAGGTCTTGAATATGCATAGGTACTGGTGGGGTGAATTTACATACTACAAATGCTACTGCAAAGTTTAACAACATACCTAAAGTACCAATCCCTTCTGGAGAGATTCCAAAGAACCAATTATCAGGGCTATTTGCTGCTGGGTTTACAAATTTGAAGTAAATAATATAAATAAACGTGAAAGCTAAGCCTGAAATCATGCCGGCAACTGCACCTTCTTTATTCATCTTCTTGTAGAAGATACCCATCAATATTGCAGGGAAGAATGAAGAGGCGGCTAAGCCGAAGGCAAAGGCAACCACTTGCGCCACAAAGCCTGGGGGGTTTATTCCGAAATAACCCGCCACCATAATGGCTGATGCTGCGGCCAAGCGAGCCGCTAGTAGTTCTTTCTTTTCATTAATGTGCGGCATTAAATTACTTTTTAGTAAGTCATGAGATATTGATGTTGATATTACTAATAACAAACCAGCAGCCGTTGAAAGAGCCGCGGCTAAACCACCGGCTGCCATTAAGGCGATAACCCACCCTGGAAGTTGAGCAATTTCAGGGTTAGCGAGTACCATAATGTCACGATCAACATAAAGCTCGTTGTTGTTGTCAGTGGCGGCATTAGTTACTACACGCTCACCGCTCTGACCTTTAGCATCGCTGCTATCAAACGCTGGCTTACCAACAAACGGCTTACCTGCTACATATTGAATTTTTCCATCATTGTTCTTATCTTTCCATGCCAGTAACCCGGCCTTTTCCCAGCTATCAAACCAATCTGGTAAACCTTTGTACTCAGCTTCACTCACTGTTTCTAGTAAGTTAACACGAGCAAATGTCGCTACGGCTGGCGCAGTGGTATAAAGAATCGCGATAAACAATAAGGCATAACCTGCAGACTTACGTGCATCACTTACTTTAGGCACTGTGAAGAAACGTACGATAACGTGAGGAAGACCCGCAGTACCCACCATTAACGCCATGGTGATAAAGAACATATCTACAGTGGATTTAGACCCGGAGGTATATTGCGCAAACCCCAGTTCTGTAGAGAGCCCGTTGAGTTTGTCGAGTAAGAATGTATCACTACCTGCTACGGTTCCACCAAAGCCCAATTGAGGGATAGGGTTTCCTGTAATCATCATGGAGATGTATATAGCCGGGATCATATAAGCAAAGATCATCACACAATATTGAGCAACTTGTGTATACGTGATGCCTTTCATTCCGCCTAATACTGCATAGAAGAAAACAATGGCCATACCAATGAAAACACCGGTATTAATATCAACTTCCAAATAGCGCGAGAACACGATGCCTACACCTCGCATCTGCCCTGCAACATACGTAAATGATATGAAAATAACACATATTACAGCTACGATGCGCGCTGCTTGAGAGTAGTAACGTTCACCAATAAAATCAGGAACGGTAAACTTACCAAACTTTCTTAAGTAAGGGGCAAGGCACATAGCTAATAAAACATAACCGCCTGTCCAACCCATAAGATAAACAGCACCATCACGTCCTACGAAGGAAATAATACCTGCCATTGAAATAAACGAAGCCGCTGACATCCAGTCTGCGCCTGTAGCCATGCCATTGGCAATAGGGTGCACGCCGCCACCCGCTACATAGTATTCTTTAGTTGAACCGGCTCTAGACCAAATGGCTATGCCGATATATAGCGCAAAAGTGACGCCGACAAAAATATAAATGAGTGTTTGGGTATCCATAATTAAGCTCCGGCCTATTCTTCGTGAAAGTCATATTTACGGTCGAGCGTATTCATTCGAGCCGTGTAAACAAATATCAAAATAACGAAGGTATAGATTGACCCTTGTTGGGCAAACCAGAAACCCAGTGGAAAACCACCAATTTTTATCGTATCCAGTGCGTCTACGAATAGAATTCCACATCCATATGAAACCACGAACCAAATAACCAATAAAACGGTTAAGAGTCTGAGGTTCTCTTTCCAATAAGCTTGTGCAGCTTCTTTTCTGTCTGTCATACACGCCTCCAAAATGAATCTATTTATTATTTTTTTACCGTTTCTTTACCGTACATAGACTCTAGGCCTCAAACGGGATACTTAAAATAAGACTTTAGTCTGACAGTTCTTTTTATTTATTGAAAAAATCGTGCTGCAGGTTATGCTTGAAGTTCGTTTTTATACTTTTTGAGAGGATGCGCATGGTACAGGGCTGGATATTAGTTGCCTGTTCTTTTGTTTATATTAGTGCGCTATTCGGCATAGCCTATTATGGTGACCGTCATTCTAATCTCTACAAAAACCGGTTTATTCGACCTCAAATATACAGTCTATCAATGGCGGTATATTTCACCTCCTGGACATTCTATGGCGCCGTAGGACGAGCCTCTACAGAAGGGCTTGGATACTTACCTATTTACCTAGGACCACTGTTAACCTTTTTCTTTTTTGGCCCCATCATAGACCGAATTATTCGCATCAGTAAAAGTCAAAGCACCACTTCTATTGCTGACTTTATTGCGGCTAGGTATGGCAAGTCACAGGTGATTGCTGTACTGGTCACCACCATTGCCGTTATCGGCATCATTCCTTATATAGCACTACAACTTAAAGCCGTTTCGATGGGCTTTGGTGTTTTAACCAGTGGCGATGCCAGCCCTGCAGTCTCAAGTATCCCCCTATTCCAAGACACGGCTTGGTGGGTCGCATTGCTTATGGCGCTATTTACAATTATTTTTGGTACCCGGCATTTAGATGTAACGGAGCATCATCAAGGTATGATGCAAGCCGTGGCGTTTGAATCACTGATAAAAATCGTGGCATTTGTGGGTGTTGGGCTCTTTGTTTGCTATTACATGTTTAATGGGCTTGACGATATATTTACTCGCATTAATCAATCATCCGGGCTTGAAAAATTCAGCTTGGGTGGATTTGGTAGTGGTGAGTTTATTGCCCAAACAGTTATATCTATGTGTGCAATCATCTGTCTGCCTCGGCAGTTTCACGTTACCGTCGTCGAAAATTACCACCGTCACGACTTTCAGGTCGCTAGGGTGATGATGCCTCTTTACTTGATCATTGCGAGTGTTTTTGTGCTCCCCATTGCAGGGGCTGGCTGGCTTACATTTTCAGATGGAAGTATTAACGCAGACACTTTGGTTTTGAATTTACCCATTTTTGCAGAACAAAAATGGCTAACCGTATTGGCATTTCTGGGTGGAGGTTCTGCCGCTACAGCGATGGTTATCGTTTCATCCGTCACGCTTAGCACTATGGTCTGCAATGAAATAGTCATCCCTATTCTGTTTAAGCTATTTCAAATAAAGCTTAATCAACAGAAAGACCTAAGCAGCCTATTTTTGAATATTCGCAGGGTAACTATTGTTGTTCTGCTGTTACTTGCTTATGGTTTTTATCGACTAACCGCACAAGACTACAGTCTCACTGCTTTTGGCTTGCTATCCTTTGTTGCCGTGGCGCAGTTTGCCCCCCCTCTTATTGGTGGCGTTATGTGGCGTCGAGGTAATTTTCTAGGCGCGACCAGTGGTTTGGTGGGCGGCTTTTTGATTTGGGTTTATACACTACTACTTCCAACACTCTCTCGTAATGGTTGGGTCTCTGAAGACATTATACTGAACGGTATTTTTAATCTTAACTGGCTCACACCCACATCCCTTTTCGGCTCTGAAATGCAACAAATCACCCACGGTATTGTGTGGAGTTTGGGTATAAACCTTGTGTTATACATTTCCATTTCACTTCTCACCCAGCAACGAGTAAGAGAAAAAATTCAAGTTGCGGCATTCTTTCATGAAGTCGATATTTCTAATCAAAGTTCATCACAAGAACTTAAAAGAAACAACACCACCATTGATGACCTGAGAGCACTCTCTGAACGCTTCATGGGGACAGAAAAAACCACTGCTATTTTTCTTATTTACGAAAAGCGCTATACAGAAAAATTATCTTCAGGTCGTTATGCGAGCCCAAGGCTGCTTAAATTTATTGAAAAACAATTAGCGAATGCCATTGGCTCATCCACCGCCAAAGTAGTATTAGATTCGACCCTAAAAGGCCGAGATATGCACATTGAGGATGTAGTAAGCATCGTTGATGAAGCCTCCCAAGTGATGCAATTTAACCGCGATTTATTGCAGTCGGCTATTGAAAATATCACGTTAGGCGTGAGTGTTATTGATAACGAACAACGCATTGTTGCCTGGAATCAACGTTATATAAATCTATTTAATTACCCTAAAGGTTTTGTACAAGTTGGGCGACCTATTGCCGATTTAGTAAGGTACAACCTTGTTGCAGCAAAGCTTTCACACACTAAAATTGAAACGCTGATTAAGGACCGTATAAAACTCATGCGAGAGGGTACACCACACGAATATGAACGCTCTCGCCCTGATGGTTCAACGCTGCTCATTCAAGGTAACCCCTCACCAGGCGGTGGTTTTGTTACCACGTTTGCAGATATAACAGACCTTAAGAAAACAACACAGGCATTAAAAGAGACCAATGCCAGCCTGGAAGAGCGCGTAGAGGAAAGAACCCAAGAGTTATCAGTGCTTAATGATGAGTTGCTTCAGGCAAAATCGGTAGCAGAACAAGCAAACCAGAGTAAAACTCGCTTTTTAGCCTCTGCAAGCCATGATTTACTACAGCCATTAAATGCCGCCAAGTTATTTACCTCAGCACTCCATCAACAAGAAGAGGGAAGCAATAAGTTGTTAATAGAAAATATTGATCATTCTTTAACTGCCGCAGAAGAGATACTAAGTACCCTATTAGACATATCTAAACTTGACGCAGGTATTCTTGAAACCCATGTGATTGATTTTTGTATTCAAGACATACTCAAACAACTTAATGCCGAATTTACCATTATCGCTGAGGATAAAAACCTTACTCTAAAAACAGTTCCTTGTTATAAAACCGTACATTCAGACCCACAACTATTACGCCGAGTCATACAAAACTTCCTATCTAATGCGATGCGCTATACACCCCAAGGTAAAATATTATTAGGCTGTCGCTACTTAAAAGACACCTTACGCATTGAAGTATGGGATACAGGCCCAGGCATTCCTGAAAATGAAATAGGCATGATCTTTGAAGAGTTTAAACGTCTACCTCAACACGGGCACGATAGAAGTGGCCTAGGTTTGGGCTTAGCCATTGTAGATAGGATTAGTCATGTATTAAGTCACCCAGTGAAAGTTCGCTCTGAATTAGGAAAAGGCAGTATTTTTTCTATTACCGTGCCTATTGGAACCAGTAAACAACTACCCCAATCAAATGAAGCTAACTCGACTATCATAAGAAAAGCAGGGGGCTTAGAAGACCTTAATGTGCTTTGTATAGATAATGACCCCGCCATTTTAGAAGGCATGGCATCATTGCTACAAGGCTGGAAATGCAGTGTGACTACAGCCAATAGCTTAGACAATGCAAAACGGAAATACTCCGAGCAACAAGAGCAGGTTAAGCCAGAAATATTATTGGCAGATTATCAATTAGATAATAATAAAAACGGACTTGATGCGATGGATCAGTTGCAATCTTTCTTTGCAGGCTCAGAGGGAGGGGCCAGAATTCCTGGTGTACTGATAACCGCACAAACGGCAAAAGAACTCACCCTAGAAACCAATGAAAGGGGTTATCAAATACTGCATAAACCAGTAAAACCTGCCGCACTGAGAGCCATGATGACTAAGCTTGTTAAAAGCTCTCAGACAAGTCGTTAAGAATTGCATTTATTTACCCAAGTAAAAATCATGACTGCAAAAGAATGTGAAACATCACATCACAACGCTAAAATGGAACGGTGTTCATAGTTTATATCTATTCAACTGTTACTATGTTGTAAAAATTAATAACAAAAAATAATAAAAATAATACTTTATCCACAAGGGACGTTAAGGAACTCAGCGTCGACAAACTAAATGGAGATAATAATAAACGGTATATAAACGACATAGGCCTAGTTATGAACACCTATATCAAACCGAAATATCAACAGCGTGCATCTAAGCAGCTTTATCAAGATTTAGCATCTCGCTCTTTACCTGGTGTGATTTTTTACGTCACGGCATGGTCGGCCTTAATACTGCCCGAGTATTCCTACTTTTTTGACACCCCTAGAATTTATACAACGCTTACATTAACCGCTATTATCGCGTGTGCAGCCTTAGTAAGACTCCTATGTATTTTTGCATACAAAATACGCTGCAAAAAGAGTAATACAGGCTGCGAAGGAAAGCTTCTTTTAATCGGTGCAACGGTTTCCAGTACAGCATGGGGCTTCTCTTCTGCTTACCTGCTGATAAGCCCTTCATTTCAAGCTGTTAATACTCAACTGATGATTTGCACCTTAGGAATTTGTGCGGGTGGCTTAGCATCGCTGGCACCTTCTCCACGCTTTCTTATCTTTTTTCTTGCTCCAATGTTAGTTCCAAGCACCGTTGCCTTAATATTGTTGGATCATCCTTTCTCAAATTCACAAGCGGCATTAAGTACCCTGCTATTTTTTGGCATGTTGGGTATATCGAACATTCAACGTAAAGAGTATTTCAACGCTCTTAATAGCCAATATCAACTTGAAGAAAAATCAGCCTTACTAGCAGAGCTAAGCACGCTTGACCCACTCACAGGACTTAAAAACAAACGTCATTTTGAAGAGAAATTAAACGATGAGTTTCATAGATCAATCAGGGACTCTAAACCTATATCGCTTATTCTGATTGATCTTGACCACTTTAAGAAAGTTAACGATATTTACGGCCACCTTATTGGGGATGAATGCTTAAAAGAGATGTCTCGTACATTAACCACGAAATTTAATCGTTCAATGGATACCTTGGCTCGTGTAGGCGGAGAAGAATTTGCGGTTTTATTACCGTCGCTCCCCCATGATAAAGCGATGGCTCTGGCAGATAAGCTCAGACGTCAGATTGAAAATATCTCTATTCGATACGAAGCTGAAACTATATCAATCACGGCTAGTTTAGGTGTCGCAACGCTTTACCCAACGGGCGATAACAATACTCACGAACTATTTCACCGTGCAGATGTGGCGCTTTATGAAGCAAAGCGTCAGGGTAGAAATCGTGTGGCTTGCGCGCCTATCTTAGATTTAGCGGTAAAACGAGCGGAAAAGAAAAGAGCCTAGTTTGATATCAATTAACCCAAACTAGGCTCTTTTATTGCTCACAAACCTTAAGGTTTGTGAGCCGCTTCTAGATACTCATGTGACTGCATTTCAAGTAAACGACTTTCTGTTCGTTCGAATTCGAAATTCAAACGGCCACCACTATAAAGTTCATGTATCGGCGCATCTGCAGAAATAATGACCTTTACATTTCGGTCATAAAACTCATCGATCATATTGATGAACCGTCTAACCTGATCATCAACCGTAACGCTCATCGCAGGTACATTACTAATCAATACCGCATGAAACTCACGAGCAAGTTCAATATAATCATTCTGACTTCTAGGGCCGTCACACAACTCTTTAAAATCAAACCACACTACATCATCAGCATGCCTTATAGCTTTTATCGATCGACCATTGATATCTAACTCAAGATCATGACTACCCGCTTCTAGCGCTAAGTTGTTATAACTCTTTTCAAGACTTTTATCTGCCTCGTCGTCTAAGGGAAAATGATATAACTCAGCCTGCTCTAAAGAGCGAAGACGATAATCTGTTCCCCCATCAACATTAACGACTTCGGTATGTTCATTCACTAATGCGATAGCGGGTAAAAAACGAGTTCGCTGTAAACCATCTTTATATAAGCCATCTGGCACAATATTTGATGTACACACTAACGAAACGCCATTAGCAAAAAGCTCTTTCATAAGCCCTGCCAAGATCATTGCATCGCCGATATCTGTGACAAAAAACTCATCAAAACAAATGACTCTAGCTTCATCACTAAAACGTTTTGCGACCTCAACCAAAGGATTCGGTTGCCCCTTAAGGTCACCTAACTCATGATGGACGCGCTGCATAAAACGGTGAAAGTGAACTCGCAGTTTACGATCAAAAGGAAGGCTTTCGTAAAATATATCCATCAGGTACGTTTTACCGCGACCTACTCCACCCCAAAAATAAAGCCCTTTAATGGGTGGTGTTTTCTTTCGTTTAACTTTCGCGGCTAGTTTGGCAAATTTACCGACCTTCTGGTGCATCTCGGCTTGCACCAACTTGTCATACAGCTGCTGCAAATGATTAATAGCTAATTCCTGAGCAGAGTCGCGCATAAAACCGCCACTCTGTAAGTCATTTTCGTATCGTTCAATAGGAGATAGTTGAGGCATTCGAATAATTCTCTTTGTAAATGTTAGGCATTTCGAATTTTGCGGCGCATATTTTGCCTTTTATACCACACAAAGGCTAATTTTTAATCTTATTTCATAAGATTAGGTCTAACAATCATTGCTCAGATTAAGCTAGAATTAACCTACGCTAAACCAATGAACAATTAAAAAACCAAAGGAACTACAATGAACCTTATGGAAAATGGCCCTGCCATCGCCATCATAGCCTTTCTTTCTGGAGCCGTTATCGGTGCTTTCATCTACCGTTTATTTCAAAAAGACACCAGTAAAAGTCGCCGAGTAGAACAACAGATGGATGACTTGCAACAAAAACACACTCATTATCAGGCTCAAGTAAGCGACCACTTTTTACAAACAGCCCATCTTATTAATCGCTTAAATAAAGATTATCAGGAAATTCACAGCCATCTAGCACAAGGGGCAACTGAGTTATGCAGCGAAGAAGGAGCTAATGATCTGCTATCTCTTTCGGCAGAACCTCTCCTTTCTGAAAACCAGGAAGAGCGGGTTATTCAAGCAGGAGAAGACGTGGAAGACGAAGCTAAATTAGATGATAGCTTCGAGCCACCTAGAGATTACGCACCCAAAGTAGAAAAAAGCAAAGGCACCCTTTCTGAAGATTTTGGATTACAAGACAAAAAAGAAGAAACGGCACCGTAACCTCGATGCAGTTATACATAAAAAATGAGTTTCATTCCGACTAAATTAATGTCGGAATGACTTGATCAAACAGGGTTATCTATATCAACAAACTCATGCTCTAAACCAAAGTGTTCAGCTAATTTGTCTCCCAGCGCCATCGCACCATAACGCTCAGTAGCATGATGCCCTGCTGCAAAATAATGAATACCGCACTCTCTGGCAATATGCACCGTTGGCTCTGATATTTCACCACTAATATAGGCATCAACCCCAGCAGCGACTGCTTTATCAATATAACCTTGCGCGCCACCGGTACACCAACCAACCCTTTTAATTAGATCGCCATCACTACAAGCATTGTTACCAGGAATGACCATAGGCGTACGCTTAAGCTTGATTGTAATTAAATCAGTAAGCTCTTGAACCGTTAATGGCTTCTCAAGATGACCGACAAAACCAATACTAGGACGGGCAGTCGGATCTAAAGGGCCATCAATAGTAAGCCCTAAGCGGGTGGCTAGTTGAGCATTATTTCCTAACTCTGGATGAATATCCAAAGGTAAATGATAAGCCAGTAGGCTTAAATCATGCTTTAACAGCGTTTGAATTCTTTTCTTTTTTATCCCTACAATAGCTTCAGGTTCGCCTTTCCAGAAATAACCATGATGCACTAATAATAAGTCAGCGCCTTTTGCAACGGCCTCATCAATCAATGCTTGGCTCGCAGTGACACCAGAAACTATTTTCTTAACCTCAGAGCCACCTTCGACTTGCAGACCATTAGGGCAATAGTCCGAAATAGGTTTTGCCAACATTAAGGAGTTAGCCATTTCAACAATTGCTTTGAGCTCTGCCACAGGTAACTCCCTAAAATTAATTGATTATAAATAAATATGTAACGTAATCATTGCCCGTAGCCGTGATGCAGTGCAACGGAATCAAGGGAGTTATCAAGCAAATATAACACCTTTTAACGCTGATAAAAGCTGATCATTCTCAGCAGGTGCACCTATCGTCAAACGAAGACAGCCTTTCAACAGAGGGTGACCGCCATCCAAACATTTAATCAAAATGCCCTCAGATTTCAGCTTTTCAAAGATCTCTCTCGCACCCGTGTTTGCCTTCGTCACGCGTACTAATAAAAAATTGGCTTCGCTAGGGAAAACCATAAACCCTTCTGAATTCTCTAGCGCTGAGCATACTCTATTACGCTCACTTCTTATGAGTTTTGTTTGCTCAAGTAGGCCATCATAATGCGTTAAAGCAAACTCAGCACTCGCCTGAGTGAGTACATTGATATTATATGGCAACCTAATTTTATCAAACTCATTCAGCCAGGCGGGCTCACCCATTAACATGCCTAAACGCAGGCCAGCTAAGCCCACTTTAGAGACCGTTCTCATTACCACGACATTGCTATATTCTTCTAGCATGGGCAGTAGGTCTGAATCGGTAAAAGCCATATAAGCTTCATCCAATACCACTAAACCAGAGGTCGATTCGATGATTTTACGCACATCATCCGCCTCAAATAAATTACCCGTGGGGTTATTAGGCTGGGCTAAAAATATAAGTGAAGGTTTATGCGTATCAATGGCGCTCAAAAAGGCGGTTAAATCTAAGGTGAAGTCCTCTTTTAGAGGCACACCCACATACTCCATACCTACAAACTTAGCGATCATAGCGTACATCACAAAGCTAGGCTCAGGTGCCATAACGACTCTGCCACTACCTGCTAAGGCCATAGCAATAATCTGTATTATTTCATCAGAGCCATTACCTAACATAATGTCAAAACGCTTATCGACCCCCATTACCTCACGTAACTTATCTTTTACACCTTGCGCAGCAGGGTCTGGATAACGGTTAACGGATACGTTTTTTAGTACGTTAAACCATTCATCCTGTAAGCAACCAGGCCAATTGAATGGGTTTTCCATCGCATCTAGTTTCAGCATATTGGCAGCGGGTGGAACATGGTAGGCTGACAATGCTTTGATTTCAGGGCGAATTAACTGATCTACGCTAGCTAAAAGTTCAGACGAGGACGTAAGTTTGTCAGACATGTCTATTTTCCACCCTTAATTCTATATTCTGCAGAACGAGCGTGGGCCGTTAAGCCTTCTCCTCTTGCAAGCACTGAAGCGACCTTACCCATTTCGCTTGCACCCTCGGCCGAAAATTTAATAATGGAAGACCGTTTCTGAAAATCATACACGCCTAATGGTGAAGAAAAGCGAGCGGTTCCTGACGTGGGTAATACGTGGTTTGGCCCCGCGCAATAATCACCTAGCGCCTCTGCTGTATAACGTCCCATAAAAATAGCGCCTGCATGCCGTATTTTAGGCAGCATTACATCTGGGTCTTCCACTGATAACTCTAAGTGTTCAGGGGCAATACGGTTACTCACAACAATGGCATCATCCAAATCAGCCACTTCAATAAAAGCAGCTCTTGCTTCTAAAGAGGCTTGAATAATTTCCTTTCTTTCCATTGTTGGCAATAATTTATTGATGCTGTCTTCAACTTTAGCTAAATAGGCTTTGTCAGGTGATATCAATATTGATTGTGCATTTTCATCGTGTTCTGCCTGCGAGAACAAGTCCATTGCAATCCAGTCTGGGTCAGTATGCCCATCGCAAATCACTAAAATTTCAGAAGGACCGGCGATCATATCGATACCTACCGTGCCAAAGACTTCTCGCTTTGCGGTAGCGACATAGATGTTTCCTGGTCCAACAATTTTATCTACAGCAGGAATAGTTTCTGTGCCATAAGCCAATGCTGCTACAGCTTGTGCACCACCTATAGTGAACACTCTATCAACACCACTAATAGCAGCCGCAGCCAATACTAAATCATTCACCACACCATTAGGTGTTGGCACCACCATAATCAACTCACCCACCCCTGCTACTTTTGCAGGAATAGCATTCATTAATACAGATGACGGATAAGCCGCTTTTCCACCCGGCACATACAAACCCACTCGATCCATAGCCACCACTTGCTGACCCAGTACGGTTCCATCAGTCTCTTCATAACTCCATGAGTTTTGAACTTGCTTCTCATGGTAGCTGCGAACTCTTTCTGCGGCGGTTTCAAGTGCTTGCTTTTGCTCAGGTGATATTTTATTTAAAGCATCGACTAAACGATCTTGAGACATTTCAAGCTCAGACATAGACTCAGCAAGCAAGCTATCAAACCGCTGCGTATACTCTAAAACAGCCACGTCGCCTCGCTGCTTAACCTCTGACAAAATATCTTTAACAACATCATGTACTCGATGGTCTGAAGCTTCATCCCAGGCTAATACCTGATCTAATTGCTCATTAAAAGAAGATTCAGAAGAAACAAGTCTGGTAATTGATATTCCATCAACCAACTTTTCATCGACCATCGTGACACCTATTGAAATAATATATGGAAAAATAAGAGTTTATAATTTAGAGCTAAGAAAGCCTGAGACCTATTAGGCCCCAGAGCTATGGGCTTTAAGCTACTGCCTTTGCCAACAGATCAATTATCGATTGAATATGATCGTGTTTCATTTTCATTGACGCGCGGTTAACCACAAGCCTCGTACTGATAGTATGAATGAGCTCTCGTGCTTCTAAGCCGTTGGCCTTCAAAGTATTGCCAGTATCGACAATATCAACAATTTCGTCAGCCAAACCTAAAATCGGAGCCAGTTCCATTGCGCCATATAGCTTAATAATATCAGCTTGAATACCCTGTCGAGCGTAGTAAGCTTTAGCTAAATTAACGAATTTAGTAGCCACTTTAAGTCGCCCCGTCACCGGCTCAGCTTCTTTTTTAGCCGCTGTCATTAATCTGCATTTGGCAATTTTAAGGTCAAGAGGCTCATAAAGGCCATCAGCACCATGCTCCATCAGCACATCTTTACCTGTTACGCCCATATCTGCACCACCATACTGTACGTAGGTTGGCACATCCGTTGCGCGAATAATTATCAGCTTAACCCGGCTATCGGTTGTATCAAAAATAAGTTTCCTGCTTTTTGATATATCTTCAAGTGGCTCAATACCTGCCGCGGCGATTAACGGCAACGTTTCTTTTAATATCCGCCCTTTAGACAAGGCTATTGTGAGTGTCTCACCCATTTCTTTTCTCAACTTCTCTTTAACTGTTTTTTATAACGATGGTTTTATAACGATAAAGCAAACTAACCAGGTAAGCGTCTAATCGTAGCACCTAACAACTGTAGTTTTTCTTCTATACACTCATAACCACGGTCTATATGGTAAATACGTTCAACGTAGGTTTCACCCTTTGCCACTAAGCCTGCTATAACCAAGCTTGCTGAAGCACGAAGGTCAGTCGCCATGATTGGCGCACCATTTAAGCGCTCAACACCATTGATAATAGCGGTATTACCTTCCGTTCTGATTTGAGCCCCCATTCGGCCCAATTCATGACAATGCATAAAGCGGTTTTCGAAGATAGTTTCAGTAATCGATCCACTGCCTTCAGCGACTACATTCAATGCGCAAAACTGAGCTTGCATGTCGGTAGGAAACCCAGGGTAAGGAGCCGTTTTAATATTCACGGCTTTAGGACGTTGGCCTTTCATATCAAGTTCAATCCAGTCTTCACCCGTCGTGATATGAGCACCCGCTTCTTCCAGCTTAAGTATTACCGCTTCTAACAAATCTTCACGAGTATCTTTTAACTTAACTCTTCCTCGCGTTGCTGCAGCGGCAACTAAATAAGTACCCGTTTCAACACGGTCTGGCAACACGTCATAATGACAACCATGCAAGCGTTCAACACCTTCAATTTCAATAGTTGAGGTGCCATGCCCTTTTATTTTGGCGCCCATAGCAATCAGGCACTCAGCCAAATCAACCACTTCAGGCTCTTTAGCTGAGTTCTCAAGGATGGTTTTACCCTCTGCGAGAGTCGCTGCCATCAATAAATTTTCAGTACCGGTAACCGTAATGATGTCCATAAAAATATGAGCACCCTTAAGCCCTCCATTGGTAGATGCTTTTATATAGCCATCTTCAACAAGAATATTGGCGCCCATTGCTTCAAGACCACGAATATGAAGATCAACAGGTCGGCTACCAATAGCACAGCCACCAGGAAGGGATACTTCAGCTTGCCCAAAATGTGCGAGCATAGGCCCTAGTACAAGTATCGATGCCCTCATGGTTTTAACTAGTTCATAAGGTGCGGTAAAATGCTTAATGGTGTTGGCTGTTACTTCAACACTCATTTTTTCGTCAATTAATACTTCAACACCCATCCGCCCCAACAACTCAATCATGGTGGTGACATCATGAAGATGAGGTAAGTTACCTACACTAACGGGTTCATCAGCTAAAAGTGTCGCAGCCAAAATAGGCAAGGCAGCATTTTTAGCACCTGAAATTCGTATTTCACCATCTAGCTGTTGACCGCCGGTAATAACAAGCTTATCCACGAGACATCCTAAAATTATGTTGTAGTTGTGATTGTGATTCAATCAAGCCAAGAAACAGTGCACTTTAACTAAGCTGTTTCCACTCTGCCGGGGTATAGACTTTCATCGTTATTGCATGAATGGTCCCATCGGCAATGTACGAGTTAAGACAGGCATAAATTGACTGCTGACGCTTAACAGAAGACAAGCCTTCAAACATTTCACCGATAGCCGTCACTTGAAAATGATTGCCTTCACCAGCGACTGAAATTTCACACTCACTAAGTGCTTCTGAAAGGATTTTAGTTACTTCTTCTGGCTGCATTTTTGTACCCTTAGGTGCTTAAACGGGCAGATAAAACTCCACCCCAATAAAATAAGATATAATACCCGAAACAATGCTGAGTAGCTATAATGAGGCGTCAAACGGAAGAACAAGTTCTAAACCACTGACCCTGGCCATATCAAAGAGTTTGTCAGGCATATTTGTTACAACAATTGATATATTTCGGTTTTTAGCGGCTCTTAACCAAGCTAATAACAAAGAAAGTGTCACTGCCCCTGCAGAAGTAATGGCTGATAAATCAATAACCGCATCTGAAGAAAGTGTAGAGATAATATCCTCCCCCGCTTTGCGTATAACCATTACATTCTCGGGATTCACAAAACCCTTGAGCACTAAAATATTTCCATCTTTCAATACGACAGAGTCATTCATTATTTTGTCGCCACCTCAGACTTACCGGAGCCCTCACCCACATCTTTGATATGTACCTTAGACGACCAACCTTCAATCACTTTATCAAGGTCACCCTTCTGCCCTCTAACCTCCTGATTAAACCGGTCTCTAAAGGCCAAACCAACATTAACGCCATTTACAATGACATTTTCAAGCATCCATTCATTGTTTTTTGAAAAATGCATGGAGTAAACCACGGGGTATTGATTGCCACTTGCAGAAGTCACCACAAGATTCACAGAGGCTTTTTTATTACTACGAGAGTTAAGTTTTGCCTCATTAACCGATATTTCAAAAGCACCACTTTCGACCAGAGCTTTTGAATACGCCATATACAAACTTCTTTTGAAAGACACTAGAAACTTAGAGCGCTGTTCCTTTGTCGCTTTCCGCGCATACTTACCCATAACTCGACCAGCTATTCGCTTAAAATCAACCAGCTCGCTCAACGCTGCATCCATTTCGCTATAAAAACGCTCGGGGTTTTCAGTATAATTCGCTTTTTCTTTATTAAGTTTCATCACTAACTGCTGCGTACTACTTTCAACGACCTGCTGCACCTCTACCTCGATGTCTTTTGCAACACGTTTCTCAGCAATCGCATGCCCAGCAACCATAAGCGACCCAGTTAATAGGCAAATAGCAGATAACCATACTCTAGAAAAACAAAAAAAACCTTTTATGATATTGTTCATTTGATTACCCATATAGCGACATACATAATTATTCATTTGACACCCAACATCCTTGTAATTCAACTCTAAATTAATCTATGAAACACTACTTTCCTGAAGCAAAACTACCTATCAATTTTTCAATATTTAAAGCAGACTGCGTATCAAAAATAGTATCCCCTTCTGCCAGGTACTCTTCATCAGCCCCAACATTAATTGAAATATACTTTTCACCTAACAGTCCAGCCGTTTGGATAGCAGCAATGCTATCGGTGGTTAGATTGTCTACTGAGCTATAAAGTTCCATTTCAACCAACGCAGTATAAGACTCTTTATCTAACTCAATATTACTCACCTTACCAATAGTCACGCCTGCCATCGACACTTTACCGCGCGCAGTCAAACCGCCTAAGTCATCAAACTGCGCATATACTTTATAAGTATCTGAACCTGACTTTAAAGACAGGCCACTTACCTGAAAAGCTAAAACTGCCAAAGCAGCAATACCAATTGCAATAAACAAGCCCACCATTAACTCTATCGATCGATTGTACATTTCCCTTCCTACTCTACTTACCCGTGACAATTTATAATTGATACCGCTGTCATTAATAACTCTAAAATGCGGCAAACATAACCGCTGTTAGAACAAAATCCAGACCTAATACCGCTAATGATGAATAAACCACTGTTTTCGTTGTTGCAATACTAATCCCCTCAGAGGTAGGGGTAGAATCGTACCCCTGAAATACAGCAATCCATGTGCAAACAAAACCAAAGACCAAGCTCTTGATAATACCGTTTAGAATATCCTTTTCAAAACTCACCGAAGACTGCATATTCGCCCAAAATGAGCCTTCATACACACCCAACCAATCAACACCGACTAACATTCCACCCCAAATACCCACCGCACTAAAAATTATGGCTAAAATAGGCATTGATATAAACCCAGCCCAAAGCCTAGGAGCGATAATACGACGCAATGGATCAACCCCCATCATCTCCATGCTAGAAAGTTGCTCTGTCGCTTTCATTAAACCTATTTCAGCCGTGAGCGCAGACCCCGCACGCCCAGCGAACAGTAACCCAGTAACAACCGGCCCTAACTCTCTCACTAAGGTAAGCGCCACCATCTGCCCGATCGCTTGCTCAGACCCATAATCAACCAGTATATTATAGCCCTGCAGACCAAGCACCATACCAATAAAAAGACCCGATACAACAATGATAACCAGCGACAGCACACCTACAGAGTATAGCTGTTTAATTAATAACGGCATGCCATTTCTTAAATCTGGAATGCCCACCAAAGAATTCCAGAGAAACAAACCTGAACGCCCTAATACGGAAAGAGAATGCATCGTACTAGCACCCAACTTACGAAAATAACCCAGCATGTTAATTACCTGTCAGTAAGTCAGTCTTATAATCCGTTGCAGGATAATGGAAGGGAACAGGCCCGTCAGGTAAGCCCTGCAAAAACTGTTTAACTAATGGAGTCCCCTGCTCTTTTAAATACTTAGGACTACCCTGCCCAATTATTTTTCCATCAGCAATAATGCACACATGATCACTGATACTAAGTGCCTCAGAAACATCATGTGAAACAAGTACACTCGTCATGCCTAAAGCGTCATTCAAAAGCCTAATAAGCTGAACCAACATCCCCATTGCAATAGGGTCTTGCCCTGCAAAAGGTTCGTCATATAGAACAAGATCAGGCCCCAGTGCTATCGTTCTTGCCAGAGCAACACGACGAGTCATACCACCAGATAGTTCTGACGGCATTAAGTCTCGAGCACCTCTTAAACCCACCGCCTGAAGCTTCATTAGCACAATGTCACGAATCATATCTTCAGGTAATTTTGTATGCACCCTAAGCGGAAACGCGACATTTTCGAATACATTAATATCAGAAAACAATGCTCCACTCTGAAATAGCATCCCCATTCTTTCACGCGCCGCATACAACTGCTTTCGCCTCAGGCTGGATATATTTTGTCCGTCAACGGTAATAGAGCCATTCATAGGCTTCAACTGACCACCGATTAAACGCAGCAGTGTCGTTTTACCGGTCCCACTCGGCCCCATAATAGATGTAACCTTGCCACGAGGAATATCGACATCAATATCATTGAAAATCAACCTATCTCCCCGTGAAAAAGACATTCCACGAATCTCTACGTAGTTATTTGAGGTACTATTATTTGAAATACTATTATCTGAAGCCATAATTACCCAAAACTAACAATGCTCTAAACTCCATTTACCTACAGATAAACCCTCCAAAAAAGGTTCGCACAGAAGTCTACAACAACTTGCACTGCAATTAATCAAAAATCTTTATCATTTATCACTAATATCTTTATAATTTATAGCCTGGTAGTCAGTCTTTAATAGGCAAGCCTGCGTTTTTTTCAAAATTGCCATTGCAAGGGCGCCTTAAGTTCAGCACAATTCACGCCACCCCAAAATTCGATAGTATTTGAGTATTCTTTATGGTTTTATTTTTTGTTGCCATTATTGCTGGCTTAGTGGTTCTGGTATGGAGCGCTGACAGGTTTATTAATGGCGCCGTATCAACCGCCCGAAATTTTGGCATGTCGCCTATGCTTATTGGCCTAACCATCGTCGCCTTTGGCACCTCCGCACCAGAGATGATTGTTTCAGGTACTGCGGCACTTTCAGACGCAAGCAATTTAGCCGTCGGTAATGCAATAGGCTCAAACATCGCCAATATTGGACTTGTTCTTGGCATTACTGCATTAGTATCACCCATTCCATTAAAAGCCATTGTATTAAAAAGAGAGTTTCCAATTCTTGTTGCGGCATCATTAATGGTAGCCATATTATTTTTAGATTATCACCTAGGCTATCTAGACGGGATAATAATGATATTGATTCTGGCTGTATCCATGTTCTTCCTCACCAGGAACAATCTTGATGCACCAGAGATACTAGAAGAAATAGATGAAATACCCTCTGAAAGCACACCCAAAGCGATCATAGAGTTAGTGGTAAGCCTTGCTTTTCTACTAGGCAGCTCCAAATTATTAGTCTGGGGCGCTAGTGGAATTGCCAGTGACCTAGGAGTCAGCGAGCTCATTATCGGCCTGACTATTGTAGCAATAGGCACAAGCCTGCCAGAGCTCGCCGCCTCTGTTGCAAGTGCATTAAAAGGGCATCACGATATTGCACTAGGCAACATTGTTGGTTCAAATTTATTTAATTTATTAGCTGTTTTGCCTATCCCGGCATTACTTAACCCCGTTAGCTTAGAGAGTGAAGTATTGCTTCGTGACTACAGTGTTATGCTGGCACTAACCATTGCGCTTGTCGCCTTTGGTTATATAATGAAAAAGAAAGGACGCTTGGGCCGTCGCGTAGGAATTTCATTGCTAACAGCTTATTTTGGATATATGTTCTTGCTATACCAATCTTTAAACCTATAGCGTTTAGACAAGGTAGTTTTTAAATAAAATTAGTTTTCACACAATATTTACCCGGACATCTAGAATGGTAGACTCTTTAAAATTTATTGAATCAGCAAAGCGAGCCATCGAAATTGAGAGAGACTCAATTTCTTTACTTATCGACCGAATTGATGAGCGGTTTTCAAAAGCCTGCCAAATACTTCTTAACTGTAAGGGCAGAGTTGTTGTAACAGGCATGGGAAAGTCTGGGCACATAGGCAAAAAAATTGCAGCCACACTTGCCAGCACCGGCACTCCGTCGTTCTTTGTTCACCCAGGTGAAGCAAGTCACGGTGATTTGGGGATGATTACCAGCAATGATGTTGTAATTGCTATCTCAAATTCTGGAAATACGTCAGAAGTAGTCACCATACTCCCCCTAATAA
The DNA here is from genome assembly GCA_016744695.1 of Hahellaceae bacterium. Taxonomy (GTDB): domain Bacteria; phylum Pseudomonadota; class Gammaproteobacteria; order Pseudomonadales; family Oleiphilaceae; genus Alkalimarinus. Next base: position 110,905 of record JADGDV010000009.1, on the reverse strand, counting down.
AACGCATGGAAGCACCGCTAATCAGCATGACAGGCTCCAGCACCTCACTACTGGCACAAGAAGCTGATTCTAATTTAGATGTTAGTGTTGAAACGGAAGCTTGTCCTTTAGGGTTAGCCCCCACATCAAGCACCACGGCCACCTTAGTTATGGGTGACGCTTTAGCAATTGCCTTACTTGAGGCAAGAGGCTTTAGCGCTGAAGATTTTGCATTCTCTCACCCCGGCGGAAGCCTAGGAAGACGGTTGCTCCTTAAAGTCTCAGACATTATGCACTCAGGAGAAAGAATTCCTTCCGTTAATCACAATGTGCTATTAAGTGATGCCTTACTAGAAATATCTGAGAAAGGCTTAGGCATGACAGCCATCACAGATGACAACGGCAAACTGTGCGGATTATTTACTGATGGAGATCTTCGTCGGTCACTAGACAATACGTTAGACATTCACAGCACCCGCATTGACAAGGTCATGACAACGCATTGCAGAACTATCAAAGCGGATATTCTAGCAGCTGAAGCCCTTGCTATAATGGAAGACAATAAAATTAACGGTCTAATTGTCACGGATAAAGAACAAAACGTTGTTGGCGCACTTAATATGCATGATTTATTAAAAGCGGGCGTCATCTAATAACTAAACAATAATGGGTTACCAGTGCAAAGCGAAAAACTCAAAAAGATGATTCTTTTTCTCGTATCAATCCTTGCAGTAATTTTGATTATCTGGCAAAACGAGAATAAGGATATTACCGTATATGAGAGCGACATAGAGCAAGATGAGCCCGACTTTTTTATTGTTAATGGAAAGTACACTCTATTTAACGAAAAAGGGGCCATCTCATCTGTAATAAAAAGTGAAAATGCTAAGCATTATCCCCATAAAAATGTTGCAATATTAACAAAACCCAATTTATTAATTTACAGAGAAAACAATACCCCATGGAGAGTCACTGCAAAATCTGGGGAGTACGACCAAGAACAAGAAACCATTGAACTTGAAGAAAATGTTGTCATTATAAGGGATGAGCATCTTGCTACGCCTTGGAAGCTAACAACAGAGTCACTTACAATCCTTAATAAATCACGCTATGTTACAACAAAACAAGCCGTCACCATCAGTGACAGCGTTAGTGTAATGAAAGGTATTGGTATGAATGCATGGCTTGATGATAAAAAAATTGAACTTACATCCAATGTACGAGGGAACTATGTACAAACTAATTAAGTGTAAGAAAACAACACAGCTCTGCGCAAATTTTTTAGTCGCCATAACGCTTGCACTACTTCCTCTTCAGTTAAGTGCTTTTACAGCCGTCAGCAATGAGCCTATTAGAATTCAATCTGACAAAGCCGAACTTGATGAACAAAAAGGCATATCAACTTACACCGGTGATGTTGTTATAACCCAAGGCACATCGGCATTAAAATCAGATAAAGTCATCGTTTACAACAGTAAAGAAGGCCTGATAAAAATTGAAGCTTTTGGTAGTCCAGCAAAGTTCTCTCAACAAGATGAAGAGAATAGTCCGCCGACTCACGCCTACGGAAACACCATTATTTATACACGCGCAGATGAAAAATTAACGCTTATTGAGAATGCTAAATTAGAGCAGGGAAAAAACACCTTCAGCGGAAAAGAAATCATCTATAATACGGTCAGCCGAGTGGTGACCGCTGATAGTGGAGAAGACAAAACAAACCGCGTTGAAATTATTGTCCACCCCGTCAACAAAGAGACTAGCGAAAATAAAGAATGAAGACATTACGCGCTGACAATCTCGCAAAGAGCTATAAAAAAAGATCTGTTGTAAAAGACGTTTCTCTATCAATAAAAAGTGGTGAAATTGTTGGACTTCTAGGACCTAATGGCGCTGGAAAAACAACGTGTTTCTACATGATAGTAGGGCTGGTAGATGCCGATAAAGGCAAAATCAGCATTGACGACGATGACCTAACCAACCTCCCTATGCACGGAAGGGCTCGAAAAGGTATCGGCTATCTCCCTCAAGAGGCCTCTGTATTTCGAAAGTTAAGCGTGCAAGATAACCTTATGGCTATTCTGGAAACACGCAAAGAACTCTCCAAAGCAGAACGTAAAGAGAAAATGGAGACTCTTCTAGAAGAGTTTCATATTACCCACATACGAGACAGCCTAGGTATGAGCTTATCAGGCGGAGAGCGACGCAGAGTGGAAATTGCTCGCGCTTTAGCAACAGAACCTCATTTCATTTTACTTGATGAACCCTTTGCCGGGGTTGACCCTATTTCCGTCAGCGATATCAAACAGATAGTCACTCATCTCAAAAAGAAGGGCATTGGAGTGTTAATCACCGACCATAATGTTAGAGAAACCCTAGACATTTGTGAAAAGGCATTTATCGTAAGCGACGGTCATATTATTGCATCAGGAACAGCAGAAGAAGTGCTTTCAAACCAGCAAGTTAAAGACGTGTATTTAGGTGACGAGTTCAAACTATAATGAGGAAAATAGGTTTATTACTACTAATTTCTCAATCACCTAACTAGAATGTAATTAACAGCAAAAAATATTCAGGAGATTGTATTCGTTGAAGTCATGCTCTGAAGCGTTAAACAACAAGAACAAAGCGGTAAATTATACATGGTCATGAAGGCATCTCTTCAGCTAAGACTCGGTCAATCGCTGACAATGACGCCTCAGCTACAACAAGCTATTCGTCTTTTACAGCTATCCACTCTGGACTTGCAACAAGAAATCCAAGAGGCACTGGAATCCAACCCCATGCTAGAGGTGACTGAGAGTGAAGATAATTCTCAGGACAACTCGTCGAACGAAGATAAACAAGCTATAAACGATAATTCCGAGCGAACTAATACAGAAGAAAAAGGAGAAAGCGCAGAAGTAAAGTCTGAAGGCACTGAAGAAGTGATGAATTCTGAAGACTGGTCTGAGGCTATCCCTACAGATCTACCTGTTGATACTGCCTGGGATGACATATACCCAAACAATGCCCCATCAGGCCCTGCCCCAGAAGAAGATACTGATTTTGAATCACGTAACAGTGTAAGCGAGTCACTTCAAGACCACTTACTATGGCAACTTAACCTTACCCCAATGACCGACACTGATAAGTTTATTGCAATGTCGATTATCGACTCAATAAATACCAACGGCTACCTATCAGATACACTTGAAGAAATTCATGGCGGCTTACTTGAAAGCCTCAGTGCTTCGGCTCGTAACAATACAGACCATGAAGATACTGAAAACACTGAAGCGTTCGGTGAAATAGAGATTGAGTTAGACGAAGTTCAAGCAGTATTAAAGCGAATTCAACATTTTGATCCACCTGGCGTTGCTAGTCGCGACTTGCAAGAGTGCTTGCTCACGCAATTAAACCAATTACCCAGTGATACCCCATGGCTACCACAAGCAAAACTGGTCATTAGTCATTATCTAAATCTTCTGGGCAATCGAGATTATGCTCAGTTAATTAGACGGAGTCGAATAAAAGAAGATGACCTCAAATTAGTCATCCAACTTATTCAGACCCTCAACCCAAGACCAGGGGAGCACATAACAGATAGCAGCCCCGAATACGTAGTACCCGATGTATTCGTTAAAAAAGTCAAAGACCGCTGGAAAGTAGAACTTAACCCTGAAATAGCACCAAAAATACGTGTTAATTCTGGCTATGCGTCTTTAGTAAAGCGAGCTGATAGCAGTCCTGACAATACGTTTATGAAAGACCACCTTCAAGAAGCCAAGTGGTTTATTAAAAGCTTACAAAGTCGTAATGAGACACTACTAAAAGTTTCAAGTAAGATTGTTGAACACCAGCAAGGCTTTCTGGATCATGGAGAAGAAGCGATGAAACCGCTTGTTTTACACGATATCGCTGAAGCCGTAGAAATGCATGAGTCAACCATCTCTAGAGTGACAACACAAAAGTACATGCACACACCCAGAGGCATATTTGAACTTAAGTATTTCTTCTCAAGTCATGTTAGCACCGCATCGGGTGGAGAGTGTTCGTCAACGGCTATTAGAGCCATAATTAAAAAGCTAGTCGCTGCCGAGGCACCTAAAAAGCCATTAAGCGACAGTAAAATAGCGACTATTTTAGATGATCAAGGCATAAAAGTCGCGAGAAGAACCATAGCAAAATATAGAGAGGCGATGTCTATACCTCCCTCAAACGAAAGAAAACGATTAGTATAAATGACTAATATAAAAACAAGTTTTAAGCAGTAGTTCATGCATCATGAAATTCTTCATTAGATCCGTTCTAGATCAAATATTTGAATGAATGATGTGATAAGATAAGCCCTGTAACAGGGTAAAAGTGAAAACGATACCAGGAGCAAAATATGCAATTGAATATTACTGGCCACCACGTTGAGTTAACTGAATCTTTAAAAGAGTATGTATCCTCAAAACTTGAAAGACTTGAGCGACACTTTGATCATATAAGCAATGTTCAGGTGACTCTTTCTGTTCAAAAAGTTCGCAAAATCGCAGAAGCCACTCTTCATATTAGTGGTGCAGATATTCACGCGACAGCAGAGCAAGAAGACATGTATGCTGCTATCGACCTGTTAGTTGATAAGCTAGACCGTCAAATACTTAAGCATAAAGAGAAAAATGTCGATAGAATGCACGGTGCATCAACGCGATAATTTTGTCTGAATAGCTCCACGATTAAATAATAGAATAAGCATTAATAATGACTGATACGTCAATTTCAATTCAATCGATACTCTCTCCCGAGCTAGTCCTTTGTGGGCTACCCGGGAGTAGTAAAAAGAAAGTCCTAGAAGAAGTTGCACAATATATTGCGCAGCAATACACGGACATTAATGAGAATGTAATTTTTAACAGCCTTATAGGAAGGGAGCGTCTAGGGAGCACAGGGATTGGCCAAGGTATTGCCATACCCCACTGTCGACTTGAAAACTGCCAAAAGGTTATAGGCGCGTTACTTACACTCGAACAGAAAGTTCAGTTTGATGCGATAGATAACGAACCTGTTGACCTTCTTTTTGTACTAATTGTACCTCAAGAAGCCACAAGCGAACATTTAGAGCTCCTCAGCCAGTTAGCAGAAAAGTTTAACAATACTGAACTATGCCAACAACTGAGAAGCTGCACAAATAGCGAAGCACTGTATAAAACAATACTTCAACCCTAAGTCTTGAGCGCGCGTTTAAACATTTACGGGAGAACGACAATGAAACTTGTAATAGTAAGCGGTCGCTCTGGGTCAGGCAAAAGCACAGCGCTACATGTATTAGAAGATTTAGGCTACTACTGCATAGACAATCTCCCAATCGGTCTTCTACTACCGCTGGCAGACGAAGCTATCATTAGTGAAGAATCCCGTCTTGAAAAAATTGCTGTCAGCATTGATGCGAGAAATCTTTCCACAAGCATTGATCAGTTCACTAACCTTTATCATCAATTCAAGCAACGTCACTTTGAATTGGATGTAATCTACCTTGATGCACTCAATCAAATATTACTTAAGCGCTTTCACGCCACCCGCAGAAAACACCCCTTAAGTAATAACAACCTATCGCTTAAAGAGGCCATCACCGCTGAAAAAGCGTTGTTATCCCCTATCGCGGCTGTAGCGGACTTAACCGTTGATACCAGTGATATGAGCATGTATCAACTACGGGACTTAATAAAGGAACGTGTGGTTGGTAAAGTAGGGCAAGACATAGCATTACTATTTCAATCATTCGGCTTTAAACATGGCGTACCTATCGATGCAGACTTTGTTTTTGATGTCAGGTGCTTACCTAACCCATACTGGGACCCTGCTTTAAGAGCATTTACAGGAAAAGACAAACCTATACACGAGTTTCTGGAAAACCAACCAGAAACAAGTGAAATGTTTAATGACATAAAAAGTTACATAGCCAAGTGGCTACCTCAGTTTGCAAACTCCAACAGAAGCTATTTAACCATCGCTATTGGCTGTACCGGAGGACAACACCGATCAGTATATATTAGTGAAAAACTAAGTGAATATTTTAGGTCGCAGCAAGAAAATGTTCAGGTTCGGCATAAAGAATTGAAATCGCACCCAGAAGGTACTCACTAATACTATTGCGGCAACACTAACAACTAATACGACCACAACGGCAAAATGACAGTCAAACGATTATGATTAAAGAAACCATCCCCATTATTAATAAACTCGGCCTTCATGCCAGGGCCGCAGCCAAACTAGTTAGTACGTCTACTCGCTATGCGAGTGATATAAAAATCAGCCGCAACGGAAAAGAAGTAGACGGGAAAAGCATTATGTCGGTAATGATGCTGGCAGCTAGTTGCGGGACCGACGTGGACATTATCATCGATGGCCCCGACGAAAACGAGGCGTTAACGGCTGTTAAAGAGCTTATAGCAGACCGTTTTGGTGAAGGTGAGTAGGTCTATTAATGGTTAAGACATTAGAACAAGCAAAACGCCAAAAAAAAATACGTAACCTAAACGACGCACTCGACAACGGTGCATTAGACCAAGTCGCGCGTATTTTAAATGGTGGCCTAAGCCCCGGCGACATTGCACACATTCTTGAATCAAGCCCTCCGAAAGAGCGAAGTATTCTCTGGCAGTTGGTTGATAAGAAATTTGAAAGTGAAATTCTACAGTGCATTAATGATGATATTCGTACTGACTTTCTAAGTAAACTGAACCCTCAAGAACTCATCAGCATTACTGAGGACTTTGAAACCGATGATCTAGCCGATGTACTTCAGCAACTTCCTGATACTGTTATCAAAGAAGTTCTGGATTCAATGGACTCGCAAGATCGGCACCGCGTAGAAGAGGTCTTATCTTACCCTGAAGATACTGCCGGTGGTTTAATGAACACCGACACGGTCACTATACGGCCAGACATCAGTATTGATGTAGTTTTACGCTACCTGCGCAGACATCGATCTCTACCTGAAATGACGGATAAACTCATCGTCGTCAACCGAAAAGATGATTTTATTGGCACCCTCCCCGTCACTAAATTGCTGGTTTCATCCCCCAGTGCGACGGTGCGAGAAGTAATGGACACAGAGGCTGTTACAATTTCTGTCTCTACCCCTGATGCAGAAGTAGCTAATTTATTCGAACGCCGAGACTTAGTAACCGCCCCCGTACTGAGCCCTGAAGGAAAGCTCCTCGGTCGTATCACTATCGATGACGTGGTTGATGTGATTCGGGAAGATGCAGATCACTCACTCATGAGTATGGCGGGCCTTGATGAAGAGGATGATACCTTTACGCCTGTTTTAAAAACAGCTCGACGACGTGCCATATGGCTCGGAATAAACCTTGTTACTGCTTTTATTGCATCCGGCGTTATTGGTATGTTCGAGGCGACCATTGAGCAAGTTGTTGCTCTGGCAGTACTTATGCCTATCGTCGCTAGTATGGGAGGGGTCGCAGGAAGTCAAGCTTTAACCCTTGTGATAAGGGGTATGGCCATAGGGCAAATTAGCAGAAACAATATTGGCTGGTTACTAAACCGTGAATTTATTGTAGGTGTACTAAATGGTATATTATGGGCCATTGTCGTCGCAGTCGCCGCAGTCGTTTGGTTCAATGACCTAACAATTGGCTTTATTATTGCCTCAGCACTACTGATTAATTTAATTGTTGCTGCTATAGCAGGTACAATGCTACCCGTTTTATTACGCGCAAGAAATATTGATCCTGCTCTTGCAGGAAGTGTTATCCTTACCACTATTACAGATGTTGTTGGCTTCCTATCATTTTTAGGTCTTGCCACAGCAGTATATGCTTGATTAAAACCCTATAGAGTACCCGGGAAAATAGCCAGATGAGCAATTTTGATACGCCTGAAGAATTTGATGAAGAGTCAATAATTAGTAAAACCTCTATCAAGAAGGAGATGCATGAGCTTCAGGCTCTAGGAAAGCGTTTAACTGAGCTTAAACGTAGTCAACTAGATAAAGTCCCTATGAGTGATTTACTTCGTAAAGCCGTCGAGGACTCTTCCCGCATTAATCAAAGGGAAGCAAACAGACGTCATATGCAATACATTGGCAAACTGATGCGTGCAGAAGATGAAGATGAAGTAAGACATGCTGTCGACCTTTTTGACGCAGGCAGTATACCCTTTGCACAAGCACTTCATGCACTGGAGCGCTGGAGAGATAAACTTACTCAAGAAGGTAATGAGACCTTATCAGCTTATATAGAAGAAAACCCACACGCTGATGTCCAGCATCTTCGCCAGCTGGTACGTAATGCTAAAAAAGATATACAGAATGAAAAGAATACAGGCGCATCACGAAAACTATTTAAATACTTGAAAAGTGTTAATGATATTGAAGATTCAGCAGAGTCTTAAGTGCTTCTACCTTAAAGCTTGCGATGCTTTAAAACAGGCATCGCAGCACGTACATCAGAAAGCGCATCCAGGTTAATTTCAGCACTTATAACACCCTCACCCTCTTCTGCACATGCAAGAACAGTCCCCCAAGGATCGATAATCATAGAGTGTCCCCAAGTCTCTCGACCTTTAGAGTGCACCCCTGTCTGATTTGCAGCAACAATATAGCATTGATTTTCTATCGCTCTTGCACGCAACAAAATCGACCAATGAGCTTCTCCTGTTATAAATGTAAAAGCAGCAGGCACGGTTAATATTTGGGCTCCCGCTTCAGCAAGCCCGGAATAAAGCTGAGGAAAACGAAGATCATAACAAATAGATAAACCAACCTTCCCTGCTGGCGTGTCTATCACTTCAGGGTTTATGCCCGGCTCAAACTGCTTAGACTCCCTATAACATCCATGATCATCATCAACATCCACATCAAAAAGATGAATTTTGTCATAACGTCCCACCTCAACCCCTACATCATCAAACACCCAACAGGCTGATCGGACTCGACCATCAATTAAGCTTTTATCCGGGCGGGAAGCACAAGGTATTGATCCCGCAATAATCCATATGGAATACTTTTTAGCAAGAGATGAAATAAAGGATCTAATTTCTCCATCAGTGCTTGCCTCCTTTGCACCTAAAGCAAGCGCTGCCTTGCCATCAAAAACAGCAAAGTTTTCAGGTAATAACACCAACTCAGCGTGATGAATTAAAGCAGCCTCTTCAACTAAGCGCGCGACTGTTTCAAGGTTATCTGTTTGGGAATCGCTACTATTCATTTGAATAGCTGCAACTTTAGTGGCGGAACCAGATTGGCTAATAGGCATCAGAAGTCATCTTCATTTTTATGTTTATTCTTTTTGTTGTTGCTACCGGTACGATCAAATACATTTTTTAGCTTTATTTCAGGGTTATCCCAGCTCCCTTTCATTTTATAAGTCGCACTAGTTAGCTTACTCAGCGGCTCACCCAATAATTTATCAATAACCCATACAGCGCCTCCTATTTGAGGTGCTCCTAAAAATAATGCTGCTAATGGAAGGTTTTTTGTAAGAGGCAGCACAACCACCATATCCATATTCAAGGTTTGGTTCTTTAAGTCTGCAGAACCTGTGAACTTATAGGCGCTCGATGGCCCCTTCATTCCAAGGGGCTCCTCTATGACTAATAAGCCTTTATCTATACGGGCTGTGCCATCTATTCGATCATAGCCCAAGCCCTTTTGGTATAAGTCACTAAAATCCAACTTAATTCGTCTGGTGATCGCTTCAGCATTTAATATTCCAAATACTTTAAAAGCTTCTGTCGCACTTTTTGCTTCTTTCATCGTGCCGTCTTCAATTAACAGACTGATACGACCCGACAAATCCGAAATTTCAAATTCCGTAGGTGCCCCCCCCCACACTAACGCCAACTCAGTTGAGAAATGCTTACTTGTTATTATTGCTGGTCGATTAATTTCTTCAGATAGCGAAGCAAGATCCCCCCCGTCAGCACTTACCGTTAAGATAGTAGAATGCACACCATAAACATCTTTTATCCAAGTGAGACGCCCACTAAAGTTCGCCCCAGCCAATGTACCTGCTATATCTTTAGCGACCACCCCATTCTCTTTATGCACAACATCTGCAGACCAGTGACCATAATTAACATCACCGATAGATAGCTGCTCTACCAATACGCTCATTTCTGGGATATCAAATGGAGATAAATCTTGCTCTAAACTCTCACTTTCTTTTAGAGTCTCAGCGCCTTTATCTGATAATTTTAGTTTATTTAAAGCAATATTAAGTTTCTGCCCCTTACTTGGTAAGTGAACCGTACCATCAATATCACTACCAACAAGAGTGATAGCCCACTCGTTATCTACTGGCTGTATATTTATATTAGTATGGCTAAAGTGCTGATCATAAAAATTAATATTACCTACACTTAAGTCAACCTCAATCGCAGTAGAGTTATCATCTGATGAGCTTTTTTGAGTCGTCAAATACTCTATCCATGATTGAGCATTTAATTGTTCGAAATCCCCCTTAATATATAGCCCTTCTTTTTCAGGGAGTTTTGACTTACCACCGCCCCAAGAAATCATACCTTTCTTGAAATCAGCATCACTTATTTCAGCCTTAGCTGTAACAATATCTCGTAGTAATACATCGACAATAATAGAAGAATCGCTAAGTTCCAACGCCACAGAAAGAGGTTTGTCCTCACCAGCAGCCATACTTAGAGGAGGGGGTAATTCAAGGGCAACCTCTGTTAAAGGGCTATTTATTGTTAATAATGGATTCTTGCTTGCATCACTCGAAATTACCAACGTCGTAAAAAACTTAGCACTACCTGTTATTGGCAATGTCTGGTCAGGCAAAAAATATTCATTTAAATGCTCGGTAGAATATTCCCCTGTCATGCTAAGAGTCGTTTCAACTAGGTCAGAAGTTAATGCTGAAGACTCGATTTTCGAAGCTATATCTAAAATAACCGGCTGACCTAGAAAGTTAAGTTTTATACCCTCTGCGCTAAGGCCTTTTTCACTTGAAACATTCAGTGCACCAGTAGACCGTTCAAAAATTAAATCAGTAGGTTTGTGTGTTACCTCAAGATCATTAAGCTCAAAAGAAAGATCATATTCAACACCTGAATTAATGTTATCAAGGGGAATATCCAGTCTTACAGCAACATCAATGTCTCCATTCAACATTAACTGCTCCGATATTTCTTTCGTATGCTCACTAATGGGAGATTCATTGAGCCAATATTTAATATCACTTGCAGAAGGCTTCACTCGGGTTGAAACCTTTAATATGGATTCTTTTCCTGTAGCATCAGGAACTATATCAACTTCAGTCTTCGTTAAAGAACCCCCCCTAAAACTAACACTGCTAGCATCTAAGTCTAAAAACCCATTCTGTAAAAAGACTCTACTATCAACCCCTTCTAATTCAGGCCATTCAGGGTCAAACAATACACGCGCACCCTTGGTATTATAAAACATAGAAGAGGTGAAACTATTAGGCGGTGCATCTCCTTCAATGGAGCCATAACCAACATAAAGGCCACTCTCTATTACGCCCCCTTTAATCGATGACTTCAGCCAATCATAAAGGCCTGGGCTGACAAGATAATACGGTACAAACTGGTACGTTCTAAGTGCATCAACATTCTGTAAACCCAGCTGAAGAGAAAGAATATTTTCCTCAACATCCGAAACTAAGACTGAAAAATCACCCGTTATTAGACTGTCTTCTGATAAAAAGAGATTAATGCCTTCAGAATAAACAGTTAGATCCGTTTCAGTGATATCCCATTTAACACTCACTTGACTCTTTTTAAAGAGCCAGCCTTCTTTAAATAAATCCGGGAACGTCAGCTTAAAATTATCACTGTCAACCATCACTGAGCCGTGCAGGTCATCCATTGAAATGTAACCTGTCATCCCATCCCCACCAGGAGCACCACTATAACCCTGAGATGATAAATCGACTAAATTTGCCTTAAGCGTGAACAGAGGTGATGGTTCTGATGGTTCTTCAACTACCGGTGATAAAGGAATCGTTAGATCAAGGTTCTCTATATACCCGGCAGGACGATACCCAGCCAATTCATCATGCCCTTCTTTGGGTAATATTTTTGTTGCTAGCAGCAGATCTGTTAACAAGGAAACATTAATTTCCTGAGCTTTAATCGTAATTAAGTCATCAGACAACAAAAGAGAGTAATTTGAAGGTGCCCACCTGTGCTCTTCCCATTCCATAGATAAGTCATATATTGACAAAATACTACTCTGCCCAATCTGGCTCCAGAAAAAGTCCGCTTTAACATTTTGCAAGGGTGCAACAACACCCTCTTCATTTCGCCACTGCATGGAATCTACATCCAACTCTCCTTGTAGAGAGAGCACACGGCCCTGCAGAATATCAAGCCATAAACGTCCTGAGGCATCTATATTTTCAAAATTTATACCATTCCATTCATAAGCATTTAGGTATTCATTAAGAAAAGGGTCAGAGGCCCAGTCAACATAAAGCTTTCCAGTAAAATCTCTGGAAAAAATCCAGCCTGCGCCTTTAGCAGAAAAACGTATGAACGAAGCATCACTGCCATGCTGCAAAAGTTCGCCCATTGCACTAAATGCTTGGCCGTCGTAGGCCATGATTGCACTAGGTATACGCCATGAGGTTTGAAGACCTTTAGCGCTAGACAATTCCAGTTGAATACCTGAAATCAAAAGGCTTGGTTGCTCGAGTATTGAGAGCAAATTACTAAAATCACTTTCAGCATCGCTTTCATTTATATTTTTTTCAGAAAACCCTGGCACATTCCATTCACCATTAACCCCTTGCTTTAATGGCAGCGTCAATCCCTTAGCTTCAATTGACTGAAACTGTAGTTTTCTCTTTAAAATACTCTGCAATACAGAAAGGTGTATATAAAATGAATCTAAATGGAGCTCAGACGATCCTGTTTGAGCCGTATCAGACTTCAAATTAATATCTGAAATGATTAAAACAGGGTCAAGCCAACGCCAACTACCCTCAATCGACCCAATTTCTACAGGAATGGCCAACTGCTCTGTCAATGCAATCTCTAGGTCATGCTTATAAGAAGATACAAAAGGAAAAAACTGTCGCCCAATAGCCATATAAACAGCCACAAGCACTAACAAGAAAAGCGCTGTAAACCAAATGAGTTGAGTGAGCCTAACAATCAATTGATACAAATTCTATGTGACCAGAAAAGTAACTGGTTTCTCCTGTCTTTAACAATATCCACTTAAAAATCAAATGAGAACTACGTCATATTGAACCTGGCTATACATAACTTCAACCTGAAATTTAATCCCCTTATCAATAAAGGTTTCCAAGTCTGCTACATTATCGGACTCTTCATCCAACAAGCGATCTATTACGCCTTGTGATGCCATAACAAGGTAGCCTGTAGCGTCATAGGCTCTATTAATACGAAGAATTTCTCTCAATATTTCATAGCATACTGTTTCTGCTGTTTTAACAAACCCACTCCCCTCACAAACAGGGCACGGCTCACAGAGTGCTTGCCCAAGGCTCTCGGTTGTACGTTTACGCGTCATTTCTACCAAGCCAAGCTCTGATACACAGCTTATTTTGGTTTTTGCATGGTCCCGCTCTAACATTTTATCCAGCATTCGTAGCACTGAACGCTGATGTTCAGGATCTTCCATATCTATAAAATCAAGAATGATAATTCCACCAAGATTTCTAAGCCTTAGTTGCCTACTTATCGCTCTGGCTGCTTCGAGGTTGGTTTTAAAAATTGTTTCTTCAAGGTTTCTATGGCCAACAAAGCCACCTGTATTCACATCAATCGTAGTCATTGCTTCAGTTTGATCGATAATTAAATACCCACCCGACTTAAGCTGAACCTTTCGTCCTAGCGCTTTTTGAATTTCGTCTTCAACACCGTATAGGTCAAAAACAGGTCTCTCACCAGGGTATGACTCTAATCGATCCGTTACATCAATAAGAAAATCTTCTGAAAATGCTTTTACTTTTTGAAAGCTTTCCCGTGAATCAATTCTTATTTTTTCTGTAGCAGGTCTTACCAAATCTCTAATAGTTCTTATACACAAAGGTAAGTCTTGATAAATAATGGAAGGCACTTTAGCCGTCTGTATTTTTTCTTCAACAGAAAGCCACAGCCGATCTAAGAACTTAATATCCGCCTTAAGTTCTTCTTCTCCAGCCCCATCAGCCACCGTTCTGATAATATAACCTTTTGGCTTTTCCTCACCCTCTCCGCGGCTATTCTCCACCAAACTTTTCAGGCGATTACGTTCAGTCTCATCTTCTATTCGCTGAGAGATACCTACATGATCAGTGCCTGGCATATAGACAAGGTAGCGTGAAGGTATAGATAGCTGTGTGGTTAAACGAGCCCCTTTGGTACCAATAGGATCTTTCGTCACTTGAACAACTAATGACTGCCCCTCACGCAATAAAGAACTTATATCGGGTACGGTTTTAGACTGTGCACTACCCGCCGTGTTCGTGTTGCTGCTCCTTTCTGGGCGAAAAACATCCGAAGCATGTATAAAGGCTGCTTTTTCTAAACCAATATCAATAAAGGCCGCTTCCATTCCAGGAAGCACACGTACAACTTTACCTTTAAATATGTTTCCGACAATCCCAAGGCGCCCTGCGCGCTCTATGTAAACCTCTTGCAGCATCCCGTTTTCTACTAATGCAACCCGGGTTTCAACAGGCGTCACATTTATAAGAATCTCTTCACTCATACCTATCGCTCACTATTATTGTTCTGTTTGCCAAATAGGTATGCCTGCAATACCTAGCATCTCAGCTACCTCTGCTAAAGGTAAACCTACTACCGCACTATAGCTTCCTTGAATTCGCTCAACAAAGGCTGCACCAAAGCCCTGTATACCATACGATCCGGCTTTGTCTTGGGGCTCTCCACTTTGCCAGTAGAGTTCAATTTGTTTTTCACTAATTGATTTAAAAAAAACGTCAGTGGTCACAACTTTACAGAATATATCAGGAGAGCTTCCACTACTTTCTGGTCTGTTTATTAAAATACAGACAGACGTCATTACCTGATGTGCTTTACCAGAAAGCTGAAGAAGCATCTTTTTACAGTCTTGATAATCAATGGGCTTACCTAAAATATCATTATCAATAATGACCGTCGTATCAGATCCTAAAATAACCAATGAGTCAGTCGGTTTTTGAAGTGCAAAACAACGTAATGCTTTCTCTGTTGCCATTCTCGAAACATACGAAAAAGCAGGTTCACTAGCAAAAGGGGTCTCATTAATATCAACCGCACATACGTCAAACTGCACACCAATTTGTGAGAGCAACTCTTTTCGGCGCGGGGATGCGGAAGCCAGAACCAATCGCATGATAAAAATACCTTATCGTAGTTTAATAGCTAATTTATCAATAAACAAAACAGCAAAAGGCCATAAGATGGCACTGGATATTGCGGGTATGAGATAGATAATGCCTGGCACACTGCTACCTACCAAACTTCGAATAAAGTGACCTATCATTAGGTGTATGCCAACCACTAAAAATACAGTAAAAGACTGCTGAATTAAGGGGAATAACTTAATTCTCTGGTGCATAGTTAGTATAAGGTAAGCAACAATCGCTAGGGATAATGCATTAACCCCGAGCAGCCCTCCCTCTAGAACATCTAACAATAAACCTGCCGTCCATGCGACAACAACACCAACCTGTAAAGGCGCCTTAATTACCCAATAAATCACAATAATCGCAACCCACTCGGGTCTAAAAAAAGAAAACACATGGGGAAGAACCAAAACACTAAAAATAAATGCCGTAATAAAGCTAATAGTTATGAAAAAAACACTCGCTCGGTTTGCACCCACTAACCCTCTCCTTCTTTATCAAGATTGCCAGAAGAAGAATTAGGCAGAACGAGACTATCAGCCTCTGAACTACCCTCTAACTCATTAATTTGTTTAGACACTAGCAACACTAATCGACTTCGATTTAATTGTGCTTTTGGCGTAACAGTGACTGTTGCAAATGGCTGACCAGGGTCATGCTGTACAGAGCTAACCTCAGCTACAGGGTAACCAGGAGGAAACAAGCCCCCTAAGCCCGAACTTACTAGTAAATCCCCTACCTCAATATCAGCGGTATCAGGTACATTAGCCAAAGTAAGCTGATCAAAAGCGCCCGTGCCCATGGCAATCGCTCTAACACCACTGCGATTAACCTGTACAGGAACCGCATGACTGTTATCAGATATTAATAAAACCCTACACGTAAATTCACTTACCTCTACCACCTGTCCAATCAAACCACGGGAGTCAAGAACCGCCTGTCCAACAAAAATACCTGAAGAACGGCCTTTATTGATAAGCACATGATGGCTAAAAGGGTCTGGACTTACGCCAATAAGCTCAGCCACTTTAACCGTTTCATCAACAACGCCTGAGGCATTTAATAACTCTCTCAGCCGGCCATTTTCAGCCATGATAAATGCAAATTTCTGCGCTTTCCGCTCCAAAACAAGCATGCGGGCTTTCATTGCATCAACGTCTTCGTTCATTTGAGATCGAGACGTTGTGAGCTCATCAACCCAGCTAACTGCACCACTAGGAAGATTGCTTAGCCACTGAATAGGCGTAAGCGCCGAGCTCGCCATATGACGCACCTTGTCAAGATACTCAAAACGTAGATCTATAAAAATAAGCAGGCAAGAAAGTATAGTCACCAACAATAAGCGGTAACCTAAATACGGTCCCTGAACAAAAATGGTCTTAATTGAACACTCCTTCTTCAGATATCAAAGAGATCATATAACGGCAAAAGCCAGACTAATTTCGCCTGGCTTTTTACTTTGACCGATAGAATTACTAAGCTAATCGCGCTAAGTGTTAATCTAAAGGAAACATCCCTGATTCATTTTTATCAATCAGCTCAAGAGCCTTACCGCCACCCCGAGCAACACAAGTCAAAGGATCTTCAGCAACAATAACCGGCAAGCCCGTTTCTTCGCTCAGCAAACGATCTAAGCCACGTAATAAAGAACCACCGCCTGTCAGCACAATTCCGCGCTCAGCAATATCAGAAGCAAGCTCAGGTGGAGACTGTTCCAACGCCCCTTTTACTGATTGAACAATAGAAGCTAGTGACTCTTGTAAAGCCTCTAGAATTTCTTCACTATTCAGGGTAAAGCCTCTGGGAATACCTTCAGCCAAGTTTCTGCCTCGTACATCAATCTCACGAAGCTCTAACCCTTCATAAGCACAGCCAATTTCATGCTTAATCCGCTCTGCCGTTGTATCACCAATCAAACTACCGTAATTACGACGAACATAAGCAACAATCGCTTCGTCAAATCGGTCACCACCTATTCGAACAGAGTCAGCATAAACAATGCCATTCAAAGAGATAATTGCAATTTCAGTCGTTCCACCGCCAATATCGACAACCATTGACCCATGCGCTTCTTCTACCGGCAAACCAGCACCAATAGCAGCAGCCATAGGCTCTTCTATAAGAAAAACTTCTCGAGCCCCGGCACCTAATGCTGACTCTCTAATTGCTTTTTTCTCAACTTGCGTTGATTTACTAGGCACACAGATCAATACACGAGGGCTTGGGGTAATAAAACTATTTTCATGCACTTTATGAATGAAGTGCTGCAACATTTTTTCAGTGACCACAAAATCAGCAATAACACCGTCTTTAAGCGGCCTGATAGCAGTTATATTACCGGGTGTACGACCCAGCATTCGCTTAGCCTCAGCACCTACAGCCGCCACACTTTTTTGGGCTGCATGATTTCTAATAGCCACAACAGAAGGTTCATCTAGAACAATCCCTCTTTCGCGCACATAAATAAGTGTATTAGCGGTACCTAAATCGATTGAGAGATCACTTGAAAAAAGACCTCGAATTTTTTTAAACATTCGTTGATTTCGCCTTGACGTATTTTATTCGGATACTGCCGTAACTTTAACAATGGTAGGTATTTTGAGCAAGGTAGAATTACGAAAAGCCTTACGAAATCATCAATTTCGCAATAAAACGTGATATCTCCCTCTCAAAACGGCACCACATCCAATAAATTCCTGTTAGTATAGTCGATTGTTTTAATTTTTTACGTAATTTAAAGCTTATAATATTTCACAATGAGGAGATCTCCGTGTCTATACAACGCGAAGATGTAGAAAAGATTGCCCGATTGGCAAAACTACAGATTAATGAAGAGCAACTAGAAACCGTTGCTAGTGAACTGTCTAACATTTTAGGCCTTGTTGATCAGTTGCAAGCCGTAAATACAGACAATATCGAACCTATGGCCCACCCGACTGATGCAGTACAAATATTACGCGCAGACCAAGTGACTGAAACGAATAATAGAGAAGCCTTTCAGAAAATTGCGCCTGCCACTGAAAATGGTTTATATCTTGTACCTAAGGTTATCGAATAAAAAAAGTATCACACTAAATATATCGTCAAGCCACTTCCGTTTAACTATAAAGATTAATAACCGCCATGCACAATAAAACCGTAGCCGAACTTTCTAAAGGTCTAGCCGCAGGAGAATACTCCAGCGTAGAGCTAACCCAACACTTTTTAACTCGCATAGCAGAACAAGACACCACCATAAACAGTTTTATTACTGTATGCGAAAACGAAGCACTCTCAGAAGCCAAAGCAGCCGACGAAAAAATCAGCGCAGGCGATGCCACCCCATGGACAGGCATCCCTTTTGCGCATAAAGATATTTTTTGTACCCAAGGCGTCAAAACCAGCTGCGGTTCAAAAATGCTTGATAACTTCATCCCTCCTTACGACGCCACGGTTACAAGTAACTTTAAGCAGCAAGGAGCGGTTTGCCTTGGCAAAACCAACATGGATGAATTTGCAATGGGCTCATCCAACGAGTCTAGTTACTATGGAAAAGTAACAAACCCATGGGGTGAAAATCTTGTTCCTGGCGGCTCCTCCGGCGGCTCAGCAGCAGCAGTAGCAGCACGATTAACACCTGCGGCTACCGCAACTGATACAGGCGGGTCAATTCGCCAGCCTTCAGCGCTTTGCGGCGTTACCGGCCTGAAACCCACTTACGGGAGAGTCTCTCGCTATGGAATGATAGCGTTTGCCTCAAGTCTTGATCAGGGCGGCCCAATTGCTCGCACCGCCGAAGACGCAGCCATGATGCTAAATGTCATGGCAAGCTACGATAAGCGCGATTCAACCTGCATCGAACGTGAAGTACCCGACTACACAAGCACATTAAACAATAGCATCGAAGGCATGAACATCGGTCTTCCTAAAGAGTTTTTCTCTGACAAGCTCGACGCTAAAATGCAGCAACAAGTGCAAAATGCCGTTAAAGAAATTGAAAAGCTAGGCGCGAACATTAAAGAAATAAGCCTGCCGCACACAGAGCTTTCAGTGCCCGCTTATTACATCATTGCACCCGCAGAATGCTCCGCTAACCTATCACGCTTTGACGGTGTTCGTTATGGGCACCGTTGCGACAACCCTAAAGACCTAGAAGACCTTTACATGCGAAGCCGAACAGAAGGCTTTGGTGACGAGGTTAAGCGAAGAATCTTGGTCGGGGCTTACGCTCTATCCGCCGGTTTTTATGATGCTTATTACCGAAAAGCCCAGCAAGTAAGACGACTCATTAAAAATGACTTCACAAGCGCCTTTAAAGACGTTGATTTAATTATTGGCCCAACAACGCCCTCCCCTGCTTTCGGATTCAATTCTAAAGGTGCCGACCCAACAGCCATGTACCTGGAAGATATTTT
Organism: Hahellaceae bacterium; assembly: GCA_016744695.1. GTDB lineage: Bacteria > Pseudomonadota > Gammaproteobacteria > Pseudomonadales > Oleiphilaceae > Alkalimarinus. Next base: position 91,203 of record JADGDV010000009.1, on the reverse strand, counting down.
CACCATATCAACCAACCTGGCAGGCTTACCCGGAATGTCCATCCCAGGCGGAATGGTCAACGGCCTCCCAGTAGGTTTACAGTTGATTGGTAATTATTTTGATGAAAGTCGATTGCTTAATGTGTCACACCAGTTTCAGAAAGTGACCGACTGGCACAACAAAACACCTACAAACTGCCGATAATTAGAATTAGCAAAGAGGTTTACACCATGCAGTGGGAAACAGTCATCGGGTTGGAAATACACGCTCAACTCACCACTCAATCAAAAATATTTTCAGGCTCTAGCACCACATTTGGTGCAGACGCAAATACACAAGCATCTGCCGTTGATTTAGCAATGCCGGGAACATTACCGGTCCCGAACGAAGAAGCCTTTCGCAAAGCGATTATGTTTGGCTTAGCGATTGATGCAGACATTAATAAACGCTCAGTATTTGATCGCAAAAATTACTTTTATCCAGACCTGCCAAAAGGCTATCAAACCACTCAGCTAGACCACCCTATTGTCGGTGCTGGCCATGTTGAGATTCAGCTTAAAGACGGCAGTAAAAAGTCAATCCGTATTCACCACGCACACCTTGAAGAAGATGCAGGAAAGTCTCTACATGAAGACTTTCATGGCATGTCAGGGATAGACTTAAATCGTGCCGGCACACCACTCATTGAGATCGTCACAGAACCTGATATGAATACCGCTGAAGAAGCCGTAGCTTTCGCTAGAAAATTACATGGTTTGGTTTCATCTATTGGCATCTGTGATGGTGAAATGTCTCAAGGCTCTTTACGCTTTGATGTAAACATTTCTATTCGTCCGGTAGGAGAAGAAAAACTCGGCACTCGCACCGAAACTAAAAACCTCAACTCATTCCGCTTTATGGAAAAAGCTATTGCGCATGAGGTTGAGCGTCAAATTGAGCTGATAGAAGACGGAGGCGAAGTGAAACAAGAAACTCGCCTTTATGATGGAGACAAAGACATCTCCCGCTCAATGCGAAGCAAGGAGGAAGCAAATGACTACCGCTACTTCCCTTGCCCAGACTTGCTACCTGTTGTCTTTGACGATAGCTACATAGAAGCTATCCGCGAAACATTACCAGAACTTCCTGATGTTAAGCAGGCAAGATTTATAGAGCAACTTGGCTTATCAGAATACGATGCAGGCATCTTAAGTGCTGAAAACACGATGGCCAATTTCTTTGAAGCCACAGCAAAAACCTGTAACGACAGTAAACTAGCCGCAAACTGGATTATGGGAGAGCTATCTGCTCGCCTTAACAGTGAAGATAAGTCTATATCCAACATTGACCTTAAAGCAGAACAGCTAGGCTCGTTAATATCTCGCATTAAAGATGGCACCGTTTCATCCTCAGGCGCCAAGAAAGTATTTGATGCACTATGGATAGGCGAAGACGATAACGTCGACAAGATCATCGAAGCGAAAGGACTCAAACAAGTATCAGACACTGGCGCCCTTGAAGCCATTGTCGATGAAGTACTTGCAGGTATGACAGATCAAATTGAGCAATATAAATCGGCTGACGATAAGAAACGTAAAAAGCTAATGGGCGGATTTATGGGGCCATTAATGAAGGCATCCAAAGGACAAGGAAACCCTAAACTGTTCAATCAGATTTTGGCTAAGAAGTTAAATAGCTAAATCTATCCTGCATACAAAAAAGGCACCTATTCATAGGTGCCTTTTTTATTTCTTAACAACCCTATGCTAAATGAGCCCACATATCATGCTCATCCGCTTCTTCGATAACCACCTCAAGAATATCACCCGGCTCTACATCAGTAACATTATCAATAAACACTAGGCCATCAACATCAGGCGCATCACCCACCGTTCGGGCAACAGAGCCTTCTTCGGTAACCTCATCGACAATCACCTTCATCTGCTTGCCAACCTTCTGCTGCAAACGATCCGCACTAATTTGAGCCTGAAGCGCCATAAAGATAGCCAAACGCTCTTCTTTAATACCTTCTGGTACCGCTTCAGCTAAATCATTAGCCACCGCCCCTTCAACCGGCGAGTACTTAAAGCAACCCACACGATCAAGCTGAGCTTCTTGTATAAAATCTAACAACAACTGAAAATCTTCTTCTGTTTCACCAGGAAACCCGACGATAAAGGTACTTCTAATCGTAAGGTCAGGACAGATTTCTCGCCATTTTTTAATTCTAGCCAAGGTATTATCAATCGCACCCGGGCGCTTCATCATCTTTAAAATACGAGGGCTTGCATGCTGCAGCGGCACATCTAAATAAGGCAATATTTTACCTTCTGCCATCAAAGGAATCACATCATCAATATGAGGGTATGGATACAAATAATGTAGACGAACCCATGCACCCATCTCTCCTAAGGCTTCACACAACTCAAGAAAACGTGTTTTAACCGGTCGCCCCTGCCAAAAGCCCATTCGATATTTTACATCTACACCGTATGCACCCGTATCTTGCGATACAACCAACAGTTCTTTAACGCCATTTTTAACTAAACGCTGCGCTTCATCCAGCACCTCCCCAACAGGGCGGCTATCCAGTTTTCCACGCATAGAAGGGATAATGCAGAAAGTACATTTCTGATTACAGCCTTCAGATATTTTCACGTACGCATAATGACGAGGTGTTAACTTAACCCCCTGATCAGGAATTAGATGCTCAAAGGGATTATGCTTAGGCTTTGGAACAAATTCATGAACTTGGTCAAGTATATTTTTATACGCATGAGGCCCAGTCACACCCAACACACCTGGATGAACCTCTGTAATTTCATCTTCTTTAGCGCCCAAACAACCGGTCACAAGTACCTTGCCATTCTCCCTAAGCGCCTCACCAATTGTATCAAGAGATTCTTTTACCGCACTATCAATAAAACCACAGGTATTAACAATAACCATATCGGCGTCATCATAACTCGGAGTTACTTCATAACCCTCTACCCTAAGCTGGGTTAATATTCGCTCAGAATCTACAAGGTTTTTTGGGCAACCAAGGCTGATAAACCCAATACGTGGAGCGCCCTCACCACCTTCAGTAGACGTAATATCTACCGCATCATTTTCAGTAATTGAGTGGTTCTCAGTAATCGTGTCGTTCTGCTGATTAGGGTCAAAGCTCTTAACTGTCATAGATTCCTACAATTCGCCTAGCTAAAAAATAAATATTACAACGTAAAAAAGTGGGCGAATTATACCTGAAGAAACCCAACAATACAGATTAAAAATTAATCAGCATTTCAACGCAAGTAAATGAAAACATCACAAATCTAATTAGGGAGCCACTATTAATTACAACCGATAATTCCTGCTCCGATAACTACGTCGCCAACTCCCCCGCATGTAATAACTTATGATTGAATCCCTCTATGACCCGCTACAGACTCAAAACTAACAATTCAGAGCTATAAATATGGGTGGGTATAACTCATGCTTTGAGTTAAAAGCAATGCCTTTTCGAAGGACAACAAAGCGCTAGGACTTGACCTAAAGCGATCATTCTTCGTGTTAGGTTTATCGTTAATCACAGCGGAAAAGATCATTTGAACTGTTTCACTGCTTCAAAGTCTTGTCTTTCCTTGATGGGGAGCTCTGTAAATGATACAGCCCCGAAGTCTTCCACCAAAAGTTCTCGAAGCTCGGTTATTTCTCTGTGACTACTGGTAGCGCCTGTCATCAACCTTGCTCTAAGAGCTACCTTGTCAATATAATCTAGCACAGTCATAGGTTCAACTAATCCAGTCTCTGGGTTTTTGGTATTCGTGATAGCATTAAAATCAAGATGAACGTCTTCGGTGTAGATTCCATCATCGTCATTAAATAAATCATCTACTATTTCGTTATATTTACCACGCTCAAAAGCGTAATTAATAATATGTTTCCCTTGGCATGTAAGTTCATTCTTGTGTAAGTTTAAAAACTTAAGAGCATCAGCTGGGGTTGGATTTTCAATAAGAACTTCGTCCTTCATAAAAGTCATAATAAGAAGCTTAACTGATTTCACTAAAGGCCCGGAGGTGTTGTACGCAGCACATATTCTTGCTGATAGTAATTCGTAATCAGGCTTAGGTTTGAGCTCGCTAGTTGCATTGGCAATACCTCTAACGATATCTAACTCTTTTCCATTAGCAGGATTTCCTTCAACTGTTTTACAACAATCCACCATGCCATCTCTTTGATTCATGGGAACTTCTCTTGCATGACCAAGTGCTGATATAAAAACGATTGTCATTATTAGGAATTTCATTAAAGCTCCATTATTTATAACTCTTTATCGAAATATAGCTTATCTTTCGTAGATAGTACTTCGCACGGAAGTAGTTAATGATCGCTTTTACTCCAAAGCCAACCAAACTAACGACATTCAAAACCATTCGTTTTATGCTCATGACCAGTGTTTTCGGCCCTTAATAGCAGTCATAGATATCGGCAGCTCGCCTAGCTATGAATGGATGTTACAACATAAAAAAGTGTGTAAATTATTTCTGAAGAAATAACAACAATGCAGCTTAAAAATCAATCAGATAGCACATTACAATTCAAATAGATGAAAAATAATAATATTCGCCTTCCCAGTAAATTCACATACCCAAAACAGCACTTAACAACCAACCCGATAACCCTCCACCAGTAACCACTAACCACGGAGGAAGCTTCCAGTACATCAGTGCGACAAATGCAAGAATGGCCAAACCAAAATCCTGAGATTTAAGAATTCCACTCGTCCATACCGGATGATAGAACGCGGCAAGAAGCAAACCTACCACGGCAGAGTTAATACCAATTAGTGCTGCCTGCATTCGGATATTTCGTCGCATTCGCTCCCAGAATGGCAAAACACCCACTATAAGTAAAAAGGATGGAATAAAAACGGCAACGAGAGCAATCATTCCTCCATACCACCCACTAGATTCACCACTCATTGATGCACCAAGAAATGCCGCAAAAGTAAACAAAGGGCCAGGGACTGCCTGTGCGGCACCATATCCTGCCAAAAAAGCATCATTAGAGACCAACCCTTGGGGAACAACTTCAGCTTGTAGGAGTGGTAATACAACGTGCCCCCCTCCAAATACTAACGAGCCTGCTCGATAGAAAGAATCGACTATTTCCAACGTACTATTCGGCCAGATTTGCACGAAAATGGGCAAACCCACCAGTAGCCCGATGAAAACGATCAGCAACATAATGCTCACACCACGGTTTAGTGCTATAGGCAGCGGGTCATGCTCACCATCTGAAGTGGGCTTAAAAAGATATAAACTAATGGCAGCTGCAGTGATAATCACGATAATTTGCCCCAAGGTGCCGGGCCATAGCAATACACAACATGCGGATATTACCGTTAGGGTAATACGTCGTGTATCCGTACAGATACTCTTCGCCATGCCCAGTATGGCTTGGGCAACGACCGCCACCGCTACCACTTTTAACCCATGAAGCACCCCGTTTGGAATGGCATCATTCCAGGTAGAAATCCCAAGTGCAAAAAGCACTAATGCGATTGCTGATGGCAAAGTAAACCCAGCCCACGCAGCAAGCGCACCGGAATAGCCTGCTCGAGAGAGCCCTAGCGCCATGCCAACCTGACTGCTTGCTGGCCCTGGAAGAAACTGGCAGAGAGCGACCAGGTCGCTATAGCTTCGGTCGCTAAGCCAGTGTCTACGATGAACAAACTCCTCCCGAAAATAGCCTAAATGTGCGACGGGCCCCCCAAACGAGGTTAGACCCAAACGAAGAAAGACTAAAAAAACTTCCCACACTCTCTCTTTCTTTGTTTCTTTCATTTCAGGGCTCAGCCATAGTAAATTAGATTCATTCAATACCAGAACACGTAGCGTTATACAAAATAACACGCTTTAGTTAAAGTTTTTATACCGATAAAAACATCATCAATGGGAAGAAAAATATCCGACCAGTTCACATAGATACATTTTGTATCAAACAAGAACAATCCTAACATTGTCAGAGAGAACATAAACGCTTAAAATTCATACAACTAGGTAAATTTAGACCGTAAATAGATGGCAGCATTACATAATGAACGATAGTAGCACGAAAAAAAATCTTAGGTACTACACCCGCATTCCAGCTCAGCTTGAAGCAACCGTATTCAAAGAAGGCACGAAAGCAGACAACGGCATTACAATAGCTATTGCCAACCTTTCTCGCGCAGGTTTAATGCTGTCATGCGACAACACCACACTCGATCAGATATTACCCAACACACCTGCCATTATCCCCAGGCAACCGGTACAACTTGCGGTTGAGTTTGCAATACCCGTTGTTGCCACCCAGTCCGTTATTATTAAATCAAAATGTAATATTATTTACACTCGACGAATATCTCGCGATTCATTCCAGGTAGGTATTGAATTTGAATCTGTAGAACACAATGGTTACAACTACATTGATCAATACATCGATAATCAACAACAGGCAAGCTAACTTCCAGTAAAGCTAGCTCCCCCCGCAAGCTATATCAATATTCCCTTTTCTTCTAAGTAATCGGCTTTTTATAATCACTAATTATTTGATATAATCATTCCTTTAAAAATATCTATGCTTTTTGATCTCTATATAAAGGCTCGTGATATTTATAGGTTTATTACACGCAGAACTAAACATAATCGGTTATAATTGCGCTTATTCCGACGTCTATTTATCAGCAGGTTTTTAAAACATGACAGATTACAATCTGACTCATCTGAAGCAACTTGAAGCGGAGAGTATCCAAATCATTCGTGAAGTCGCAGCAGAGTTTGAGCGCCCCGTTATGCTCTACTCCGTAGGTAAAGATTCCACAGTAATGCTTCACCTTGCAAGAAAAGCCTTTTTTCCAGGCAAGCTTCCGTTTCCATTAATGCATGTGGATACTACCTGGAAGTTTAAGGAAATGATCACCTTCAGAGATGAGCAGGTTAAAAAACATGACCTTGATATGATTGTTCATATCAATCAAGACGGTGTTGATCAGGGGGTTGGGCCTTTTTCTCACGGTAGCTCAAAGCACACTGACATAATGAAAACAGAAGGCTTGAAGCAAGCACTGAATAAACATCAGTTCGATGCAGCTTTTGGCGGCGCTCGAAGGGATGAAGAGAAATCACGTGCTAAAGAGCGTGTCTATTCTTTCCGTGATAAAAACCACACATGGGACCCAAAAAATCAGCGTCCTGAGTTATGGAGTTTATACAACGGCAAAAAAGATAAGGGTGAAAGTATTCGCGTATTCCCTCTATCTAACTGGACAGAGCTCGATATCTGGCAATATATCCACCTTGAGAATATGGATATTGTGCCTTTATATCTATCTAAAAAGCGCCCCGTTGTCGAAAGAGATGGCATCTTGTTTATGGTTGATGATGAGCGCATGCCTCTTGAGCCAGGTGAAACACCAGAAATGAAGTCTGTACGTTTCAGAACCCTTGGCTGTTACCCTCTAACAGGTGCTGTTGAATCTGAAGCCACCACATTACCTGAAATCATTCAGGAAATGCTTTTGGCCACAACATCAGAAAGACAAGGTCGCCTTATTGACAGTGACCAAGAGGGATCGATGGAGCAGAAAAAGCGTGAAGGATATTTTTAATTAAATACACAGCGCTAAATACCAAATACTTTCTGAGATAGCGAATTAAAGAGATACAGACATGTCAAACCAGTCCGATCTAATTAGCCAGGATATTAACGAATATCTGAAGCAGCACGAGCACAAAGAACTATTAAGACTTCTCACCTGCGGAAGCGTAGATGACGGTAAAAGCACCTTAATTGGTCGCCTATTACATGACTCCAAGATGATTTATGAAGATCAACTTGAGTCAATTAAAGCAGACAGCGTAAAGTCAGGCACTACGGGCGAAGAAATTGACTTGGCCTTATTGGTAGATGGCCTACAGGCTGAGCGCGAACAGGGCATTACCATTGATGTTGCCTACCGTTTTTTCTCAACCACTAAGCGTAAGTTTATTATTGCCGACACACCTGGGCACGAGCAATACACGCGAAATATGGCTACAGGTGCATCGACGGCGAATCTTGCTATTATCTTGATTGATGCTCGTCACGGCGTATTAACACAAACACGTCGTCACTCGTTTATTGCCTCAAAACTCGGCATTAAACATGTTGTTGTTGCTATTAATAAAATGGATATTGTTGATTATAGCGAAGCACGCTATAACGAGATCAAAGAACAATATCTTGAGTTTGCAGCTCAGCTAAATATTGAACACATTATATTTACGCCTATTTCAGCATTGAAAGGCGACAATGTTGTTGATCGTAGTGAAAAGATGACGTGGTTTAAAGGCCCAACGCTTATGGAAACCCTTGAAACGGTTGAAATAGCTGCAGATCGCAATCTTGAGAACTTCCGTTTCCCAGTACAGTATGTGAATAGACCTAACCTTGATTTTCGCGGATTCTGCGGCACAATCGCGTCTGGCAAAATTCATCCTGGTGATGAAATTATGGCCCTTCCTTCTCGTCAGGTTAGCACGGTCAAAGACATTGTTACCTTTGATGGCAATCTAGACGAAGCATTTGCTGATCAAGCGATCACACTGACACTAAAAGATGAAATAGATATCAGTCGTGGCGACACGATTGTTAAAACGGATGATCTTCCTGAAGTGAGTGCATCGTTTGACGCCCATGTAGTATGGATGACCGAAGAAGCATTAAAGCCAGGCAAGCTATTTGATATTAAACTGGCTACCAGCTCTGTCACTGGCTCAGTGCAAAAGATTCATCACCAAATCAACGTTAATACCTTTGAAAAAGATGAAGCCGAGCAGCTAGATTTAAATAGTATTTCGCTATGTCGTTTTCACCTAAACCAGGCTATTGCGTTTGATCCATACAAGAACAACCGCACAACCGGTGCTTTCATCATTATCGACCGTCTAAGCAATGTAACCATTGGCGCAGGCATGATCGAAAATGTATGCGACGAAGGCGATCTAGGTGAATGGGCCCCAGTAACAACAGAAGAAAGAGCGATTCGATTCAACCAACAAGCACTACAAATTGCTTGCACAGGCGCAGCAGCAGAGCAATTAGCACTAGCGGTTGAGCGTAAGCTATTTGATATGGGTAAATCACCTGTTGTTCTTTCTGAGATTAATACTGCCGATGATCAAGAGCGTAATAAAATCGCTCAAGCGCTTAAGCAAGCAGGGTTAATTGCAATTACCGTACTAAGCTCAGCATCAGAAGAAGCCGACATTGTTCTAACGGCTGAAAGTGATAACGATCTAACAAGCGACATCAATAAATTAGTCGAAAAAATAAACTAATTTAAAGCATCTTTATAGGGTGTGTTTGCGCACTACTTGGGTACCTACGGGCGCCCAAGCGCACCCTACATTTACTCACCTAAAATACTCCCATTTTTCACTCTACAACCTCCCCAACCCTGAGTTACAATACCTGATCTCTTCATCGCACTCGGATACTAATATCATGGCCATTAAGTCTCTCGTTATTCACCGCATCACTCGCTATCAAGAAGATCAACCTGCCGAATTAAAACTGCGAGACAACTTAGTCACGGTCACAGCTGATTACGAATCACTGCTTACTCAGGAAAAAAAGCTATTCAATGGCAAACCGGGTAAAAAGTATGGTCGCTTCACCGATGAAATAGCCGATGCTCCGTTTTCAAACTGGCTAAGAGAAACACTGGAAGACAAAATGAGCTTTTTGAGCTTTTCTCAAAAAGCCGCCGAGACCTTCAAGCAACACCTGGACGAGCAGCCTATAACACTAGATGGTTATTTAATGTTTGTTTTAGATAGTCGCGCTGATGGTGATGTGTTTTATCTACTATTTATTGAAACAGCATCAGGCATGGAGCTCAGCGGTGCCTTAGAGCTTGAAACTGTTGACTACATTAATACATCAAAACTTGAAATGGCCGCCCGCATAGAACTGAACGACTGGCTCGGTGACTCCCCTACCGAAGACTACCTTGTTCTAGCCATGAGCCGCACAGCGGCAAAAAACGGTGATATATTCTCTAAAATGCTAGGTTATCAAAATAGTATTGATACCGAAAAAGAGACTGAAACCTTATTAGAAACATTAGAGAAATACACTAAAAAAATTGAAGGTAAAGAAGGCGCACAATGCCGCAAAAAGGCTTACGATTTTTGCGTAGAGCAACAGCAAATAGGTGAACCCGTTCAAATTGAACAGTTATCAAACTATATCGATGAAAACGAACCTCAACGCTTTGCCAGCTTTGCCCGTGAAGAGCAATCAATAAACAGCGAAACCGAGTTTAGGCCTGATAACCGAAAACTAAAACACTTGGTTCGATTCACAGGTAAAGGAAACGGCATGAGCCTTTCATTCTCTTCAGACTTAATTCAGTCATCAGTACATTACAACCCTGCTAACGATACACTCACGATTACTGAAATCCCAAAAAGCCTAAAAGCCCAACTCGCTAAATTTATAGACCAAGGCGATGACTAGCAGCTTAGACCTACACTGCTAAAGACCAACCAACCCACATAGGCAGCAGCCATACTCAAAGCTGCCCCCCCTATAATGATCAAGATCCATTTTTTAATGGGTCGATTACTTTTACCCTTACTAGCCTCTTGTAGATCCTTTTTCTCAAGCTCTCGACCCACATCCAACATTAACGCTACTTCAGGGGACGCGCGCTCAATAAGAAATGAAGCCGCATCAAACCACTGCTCATCCTTTTTTCCTTTACGTAAAACTCTAATGGCTTCATCAATACTAAAAAACTTCACCCTTCTTCCTCATTAATTGTTTTTTAATCTCAAGATCGACACACCCTCAAGAACTAACTATTTTAAAGATCAATGTGACCGCAAGCTCCTTTCATCACTATTTAACTTGCAAAGCAGTGTCTATTCACTGTTCAATAAGACCACAACTCATTTACTACTATTTTGTACCACATTATGATTTCAGTCTTTTTACTTTGTACTCTTATATTACTTTCTATTATTTCCCTCTATTTAGTAAAGCAAATTAATCGCAGTCAGCAAGAACTCATCAAATCGGAAGAGGCAAGAATTGAAATTGAAGGACTTCTGAAGTTGAACATAGAGAAAAATGAAATAAAGCAAAGTGAATCACTTTATTCTTCGATGAATATATCTATTCAAATAACTGACCCTATAGGTCTGGCTAAAAGAGAGCAGCCTTTTACGAAATACCTCAGCCAAATAACACCAAGCCTCATTATTAAAAAAGTATACGAGCAAGTTGCCAAAGAAATAGAGGTAGGCCTTAAAGAGCGGCATGTAGAGGTTAAAATGAATATTGAGACACGATAAAATGAATAATTTAATAGCTGAAATAGAGACCCTTGATTTAGCGATTATCTCACTCGCCCTAATAACACTATTCATCAATATAATATTAGTTACAAAGGTACGAAAATTAAGATTGCGGGCTAAAGGAAACCATGTAAAAACATATAAACTTCTTGAACATATTCGCAAGCATCAATCCTCCGGAGCTTTACTAGAGGCATCCATACATGAGGGAGCCTCTGCTGTTGAAAACATTCACCAAAGTGTATCCGATACAGCCTTTAACGTAATAGAAGCCTTATCTTCAAGCAATAAAACAAAAATCCGCAGTCGAAAATTAAGAGTCATTCACGATCACACAAAAAATGGTGTTTACACATCAGTAAAAAAAGTTAATAAGCAGGTGAGCGTGCTAACTGACTCAGTACTATCAGGAAAGAAAGGGAAATCTACAGGTGACCACTAACCACAATATTTAAGTCACTTATTATCTGAAAGTATCTTTAGCTCATCACAAATTGCCTCAGCTTCGGCTTGAAGCACCTGGCATCGGAAGCGACTACTTGTATTCATAGCCTGCCCCAACTGCTGAACCTTTAGAAGATAAAGCTTCTGCAGTTTTTTAACGTCAACATTACAATCCTTCATAAGTATGTCCTATTCAGGGCATCCTTGCTTTACTAAGTAGTTTAACTCTAGTCTGAATAACTATGAGTCACCAGAATAGAAACGTTAACATTTGAAAAACTTAAATATCAGAATGTGACTAAACTAAATATTGATGTAACTGAATGAAACTAATGTTCCATTTTTAATTTTCTTAAATGTAAGACAAATAAGGCTACCAACATCAATGACGTAACCCCAAGGCCTATGCCAATCCCTCCCCAGATACCTTGTAAACCCCAAACATCCATCAACCAATATGCACAAGGGAACCCAATCCCCCAATAGCCTATTACAGTGATAACCGTAGGGCTAGCTGCCAATTTAAGTCCTCGGAGCGCACCCATCGTAATTACCTGAATGCCATCTACTAATTGAAATATAGCAGCCACCCACAATAGCTTTATCCCCGCCTGCTGAACAATCGCCAGGTCACTCACTTCGTTAGACTGAGTGAACAATGCAACAATACTCTCTGGAAAAAACCAAAAAACAAAGGCCGCCGAAAGACTACATACAACACCCATCAGTACGCCCGTTCGGGCATAAGCTTCAACATCTTGTAAGCGATGTGCCCCATAGCTCTGTCCAATAATAATAGATACCGCCTGAGACAAACCAACAGGAATCATAAATGACAAGGTAATACACTGCAGTGCAATTTGATGTGCAGCCAATTCAACTGCACCCAGCATTCCAGCCAACAGCGCCGCCGCGGTAAAAAGCCCCGCTTCCATTGCGTAAGCAATAGACATGGGTATCCCTAACCTCAATACAGAGCGTAAAGTATCAAATTTGAACGAGCCCCACCCACGCCAGAAGGGATACGCTTTGAATTGTGATGAGCGGTATACATCCAAAGAAAAAACGACAAACATCATTAATGTTACAAAGGTAGTCCCGTAACCAATACCTTTTAGACCAAACTCAGGAAAACCAAGCAAGCCAAACATCAACACATAACTAACAGGGAAATTACATGCAGCACCAATCAACGCAATTCTTAAAAGCGAGCCTGTTTGCCCAAAACCCAACACAAGATTTCTTAAAGCCATAAAAGCAAGCGCAGGCAGCATGGCCCAGACCACCGACCTTAAATACACCTCTGTAATAGCTATACTGGTATCAGCCTGCCCTAATACACTTAATACAGCACCGATATTCCATAATACAAAGCCAAGTAACAGCGAAAGCACCACAGCGATAGCCATAGATGATAATAAAGCCTGATGCACTTCTTCGTTATCCTTCTTGCCGATGGCAAAAGCAATAATGTTAGAAGAAGCCATCAACACCCCACCACAAACAATAATAATAAACTGAAAAACAGCCGTACCCAAGCCTCCTCCAGCCAAAACCTCAACACCTAGCATACCCATAAGAATAGTATCAACAAACCCCATTGAAGCTTGAGCTAGCTGGGCTATGATCAAAGGAATAGCTAAATGAGAAATTTTTCTTACTTTAAACATTACCGCACTCGAATACATTTAACGACCGCGCATTGTATAGTTAATTGAAGACAGATACATCAATACGCCACACTCTGTTATAATGCCTATTCATAAACACCCTGCCTAAAAAGAGACTCTTGTGACGACACCTGCAAACCCAGCACCAGAAAGCAACAGCGATTTTGCTAGCCTTAAACTTCCTGAAGCCGCTTTAGAAAATCTAAGCTCCTTGGGTTACAAGGCAATGACTCCTATACAAGAACAGAGTCTTCCTCTTGCATTTAAAGGTCATGACCTTATTGCAAAAGCAAAAACAGGCAGTGGTAAAACAGCCGCATTCGCTCTTCCTATTCTTAATAAACTCAATATCAGATTCTTTGCAGTACAAGCAATTATTCTCTGCCCTACCCGTGAATTAAGCTCTCAGGTAGCGAAAGAGATACGTCGACTCGCCAGGTATCAGCAAAATATTAAAGTCGTCACTCTTTGTGGTGGGCAACCTATAGGCCCTCAAATTGGATCTCTAGAGCACGGCGCGCACGTAGTAGTAGGCACACCAGGCCGCATTAAAGACCACCTTCAAAAAAGAACACTGATACTAGATGACATAAACACCGTTGTTCTTGACGAGGCTGATCGCATGCTGGACATGGGGTTTTATGCCGACATAGAAACCATTATTCAACAAACACCGTCTAAGCGACAAACGCTGCTTTTCTCCGCTACCTACCCTGAAAAAATAAAGCAACTGAGTAGTGATTTTCAAAAAGACCCTATAGAAATCAGTGTTGAATCAGTACACAGCAATAGTCAAATTGAACAGATTTTTTATCAGGCTTCTCGTAGCAAGAAAAATGATGCGACCTATCAGTTGCTGCTAAGCCATAAAATCTCATCTGCGGTAATATTTTGTAATACAAAAGTATGCTGCCAAGAAGTGAGCGAGTTTTTATACGATCACGGATTCAATGTTCTCGCACTTCATGGTGATCTTGAGCAAAGAGATAGAGATGATGTACTGATTCGATTCTCTAATAAAAGCTGCTCAATATTAGTAGCCACGGATGTTGCAGCACGTGGTTTGGATATTGATGACCTACAAGCCGTTATCAACTACGACTTATCAAGAGATAATGATATTTACACTCACCGTATCGGGCGTACTGGTCGAGCAGGAAAGAGTGGTTTAGCGTTAAGCCTTTATAGCGAGTCTGAAAAATACAAATTAGAGTCCATAGAAACCAGCCAAAAACAGCCGCTCATCTATGGAGATCTAAAAAGCATTGAAAACGCAGAAAATATAATGCCAGAACAACCAAGCATGGTCACACTTTGCATTTTTGGAGGCAGAAAACAAAAAGTAAGACCTGGTGACATTCTAGGAGCATTAACGGGTGAAGCAGGAATAGATGGGAAGTGCGTGGGCAAAATAGACGTAACTGACTTCTCATCCTACGTAGCTATAGAAAGAGAGCATGCCAAGAAAGCGCTTCAGCGATTGCTTGATGGCAAAATAAAAGGCCGGAAATTCAAAGCGAAGCTGCTCTAGGTCAGGCATAGAAACAGCACAAACGGAGAAACAACAATGCCAGTCGCATGCGCAAGACACATATTAGTTAAAACCAGAGAAGAAGCAGAAAAGTTAAAACAGCGTATAGCCAAAGGGGAAGACTTTGGAAAACTGGCAAAAAAACACTCCGAGTGCAAGTCGGGAAAACGAGGCGGAGATTTAGGCGAGTTCCGCCCTGGCCAGATGGTTAAAGCATTTGATAATGTGGTATTTAAGAAAAAAGTATTGCAAGTTCATGGTCCAGTGAGAACCCAGTTTGGTTTTCACTTGATTGAAACCATTTATAGGCAATGAGTGCGCCTTTAACCCTACCTTACTGATGCATACCAAGCAGAAGGATTAATAATTTCTCCATCATCTTCAGATATAGCGGGGTAAGGCAGCTTATTTTTATGACAATACTGCGCTATTTTCGGGTGCGCCCAACGAAAGAATGTTTGCCAATATTCTTCTGAATCTAATCGTACCTTATCATACATACACAACGCTGCTCGCTGCCTTTGTGCCTCTGCCAGAATAATCGCAGCCGCAACAGATACATTAAATGACTCTACCATCCCCATCATGGGAACAACAATATGGTCATCTACCATAGCCGCAGTTTCATCAGTAATGCCCGCCTTCTCATTCCCCATAACCAGAGCACAAGGAATGGTATAATCTACATCACGGTAATCAATCGCCTGCTCAGAAAGATGGGCGGCATAGATTTTATAACCTTCGCCCTTAAGCTGATCAATAGATGATGGCATGGACTCGTGACGATTTACATTCACCCAGCGATCACTGCCCATAGCCGTGCCGCTGTAACGACGGTGATGATCCCATGGCCAAACCATATGCACCTCGTGAATACCTACTGCATCTGCCGTTCTTACCAGAGCAGCCACATTACGAGGTTTATGGATTTGTTCAGTAATAAGTGTTAGATCTGGTTGGCGACGATCTAATGTTTCACGAAGTCTTAGGTACCTTTCAGGAGTCATAGTTATAAGTTCTAGTCTGATTTACCAGGAGCTCTTGGAAAAGATGTCACTGAACTACCGACTGACGTGACTTTCGACATCCCCTCTTGCTCAACCTCATCAATACGAACAATTGCATTCATAGGAATATAGGTTCTTTTGACGCCACTAAATTCAGTTTTTAGTTTCTCTTCACTAGGGTCAACCAATAATTGAGAACGTTCACCAAACAACAGCTCCTCAACTTCTATAAAGCCATACATTTCGCTCGGAAATACGTGAGCAGCATACACTTCAAATATCTCTTCATTATTGTAAAAGATAACTTTGTAGACTTTTTTTACAGCCATTAATTTTTAAACCTGATCAAGTGTGTATAAAGGGACAGCAATCATACCACATGAAGATTTTTAGATTAATGAATAGTCATGGAAATAAACGAGAATTGAATTGCCTTGCAAGGTATAATGCCAAAATATTCAGAGTTGAGCGCACGCTCCTAACCAACAGAACATATAGTAGTAAGGCAATATGGCGATTAAGAAGTTATTTATCAAAACCCACGGCTGTCAGATGAACGAATATGACTCTTCAAGAATGGCTGATTTACTTCAGGACAGTCATGAAGTGGTTCTAACAGACAATGCTAAAGAGGCCGATATATTACTGCTGAACACTTGCTCCATCCGAGAGAAAGCGCAAGAGAAAGTATTTCATCAACTCGGTCGCTGGAAAAAATTTAAAGACAAAAACCCAGATTTAAAAATTGGCGTAGGTGGCTGTGTTGCCAGTCAAGAAGGCGAAGCTATTATGGGTCGTGCACCTTACGTTGATATGGTATTCGGACCTCAAACATTACACCGCCTACCCGAGATGATAGATGCATCTGAAAACGGGGGTGTAGGCATTGTTGATATTAGCTTTCCTGAAATTGAAAAATTTGATCGACTTCCTGAACCTGTAGCAGATGGACCTTCTGCCTTTGTTTCCATTATGGAAGGTTGTAGTAAGTATTGTACATTTTGTGTCGTCCCCTACACTCGTGGCGAAGAAGTAAGCCGCCCCGTTGATGACGTGATTGAAGAAATCACCCAACTTGCCGCACAAGGAGTACGCGAAGTTAATTTACTCGGTCAGAATGTTAATTCTTACCAAGGGGAAACCAATGACGATGATACGATAGATCTCGCAGAACTCATCACTATGGTCGCCGCTATTGAAGGTATAGACCGGATTCGTTTCACCACATCTCACCCGGTTGAATTCTCCGACAGCCTGATTGATGTTTATGCAACAGTCCCTGAATTAGTAAGCCATCTACATTTACCGGTTCAGAGCGGATCAGATAGAATTTTGGCTGCAATGAAACGAGGTCATATGGCTCTCGAATATAAGTCAAAAATCAGAAAACTGCTCAAAATAAGACCTGGTATGAGCATTTCGTCTGACTTCATTATTGGCTTTCCTGGAGAATCAGATAAAGATTTTGAAGATACAATGAAACTGATTCATGATATCGGCTTTGATCTTTCGTATAGCTTTATTTATAGCGCACGCCCTGGCACACCGGCATCAGAACTACCAGATGATATTTCAGAAGAAACCAAGAAGACTCGCCTTTCTATCTTGCAACAACGTATATTACAAAACACCCAAGATATCAGCCGTAAAATGGTAGGGACAACTCAGCGTATTTTGGTGACAGGGCATTCCAGAAAAGACCCTGGGGAGCTACAAGGGCGCACCGAAAATAACCGTGTTGTTAATTTCCGTACAGATGACACAAGCCTTATTGGCCATTTCGTTGATGTAGAAATATTTGAAGCACTTCCCAACTCACTTCGTGGCACAAGAGTTGGCAACGTAAAGCATTAACCAATAAAAATACTAACTCATAGAGATTAAAGAACTTGAGCACGACTGAACCCAAAAAAGTACACCTTGAACCTATAGACAACTACCGATTGGCGGCACTGTGCGGCCAATTCGATGAAAATCTAAAGCAGATTGAGCGTCGAATGGGCGTGTCTATTAATTATCGGGGTAACTTGTTCAAGCTATCTGGCGAGAATAAGTCCACTCAAGCCTCTGTAGAGATCCTAAAACAGTTGTATAGGGAAACAGAAGCAGGATCCACACTTAACCCTGAACTTATCCACCTGTTCATCAGGGAGTCTGGGTTTGATATCGGTGAATCCGTCAGCTCAATCAATGAAGCGTATCAGTTTATCAAAGCGTCAAATGTTCAGGTTAAAGTACGCGGTAACAATCAACTTGATTATGTGAAAAATATAAAAACTCATGACATCAACTTTGGTATCGGGCCCGCGGGAACAGGTAAAACCTATTTGGCCGTCGCTTGTGCCGTTGAGGCATTAAAAAATGAGGAAGTTAAACGTATATTGCTTGTAAGACCCGCCGTTGAGGCAGGGGAAAAACTAGGTTTTCTACCTGGTGATCTTGCGCAGAAAGTTGACCCTTACTTACGCCCACTTTATGACGCGCTCTATGAAATGCTTGGCTTTGAACAAGTAACTCGACTCATTGATAAAAGCGTAATAGAAATTGCCCCTCTTGCGTTTATGAGAGGCCGAACACTCAATAGCTCGTTTATTATTTTGGATGAAAGCCAAAATACCACTCGCGAGCAAATGAAGATGTTTCTAACACGTATAGGTTTTGGCTCAACCGCCGTTATTACGGGAGATATAACCCAGATCGACCTCCCTAAAGGAAGCCCTTCAGGCCTTAAGCATGTGGGTAAAGTACTTTCAGATGTGAAAGGTATCGGCTTTACACACTTCACATCAAAGGATGTTGTAAGACACCCTTTAGTGCAACGCATTGTTGAAGCCTATGATGCTCATTCAGAAGAAAGACCTCAACAGGACAAATCCACAAAGCAATGACCATTCATATTGATTTACAGCTTGAGACAGAAAGCACACAACTGCCCTCAGTAGAACAGCTAACACTGTGGGCCAATAATGCCCATCAAACACCTAACGAAGAAACTGAAGTCACCGCTCGCATAGTTGATGTTGAAGAAAGTGCTGAATTGAATCACACTTACCGGGGAAAAGCCGGTCCGACTAATGTTTTATCTTTTCCATTTGAAGCCCCTACTGGAATAGAGATACACTTACTAGGTGAGCTACCTTTGGGGGATCTTGTAATTTGTGCCCCCGTTGTTGAAAAAGAAGCGGACCAACAGAGCAAAGCACTAGAAGCCCACTGGGCCCATATGATTGTACATGGAGTATTGCATCTTCAAGGGTATGATCACATTGACGATAAGGAAGCTCTGATAATGGAAGGGCTGGAAACTAAAATACTTAAGGAGCTAGGTTATCCTGACCCCTATCACTTAGTGATAGATAACGATCAGGTATAAAGCTAATGAGCGAAGATAACTCGAGAAGCAGCCAAGGCAATACGTCTTGGCTGGATAAAATATCAAAAGCCTTTTCAGGCGACCCTGAGTCCTCTGCGGATATCACTGAAATTCTCCGTGCAGCAGAGAAACGCGACATTATTGACCCTGACTCTATGAGCATTATCGAAGGTGCCATGCAAATGGTCGATATGCAAGTTCGTGAAGTCATGATACCTCGCTCTCAAATGACTACGGTTAAAGCCTCCCAAGAGCCAGAAGAATATATCGATGAGATCATCGAATCAGCTCACTCTCGCTTCCCTGTTTTAGGCGAATCTGTTGACGAAGTCGTCGGAATATTACTTGCTAAAGATCTACTGCCTATGGCTTTAAAGGGAGAGCTTAAGCAAAGCGCCTTAACTGATATTTTACGCCCCGCGATTATCGTTCCTGAAAGTAAGCGGCTTAACCAGTTATTAAAAGAGTTTAAAGCAACACGAAACCACATGGCTATCGTGGTTGATGAATACGGCGGCATAGCCGGCCTCGTGACCATTGAGGATGTATTAGAGCAAATAGTGGGCGAAATTGAAGATGAACACGACTTTGACGAAGAAGCATTCATCAAAGAGCGTGGTGCAGGCGAATATATCATCAAATCTATCACCCCGATTGAAGACTTTAACGAGTTTTTCAAACTGACTCTGAGCGAAGAACATTTCGACACAATAGGCGGCCTTGTACTACAGCAGTTTGGTCACTTACCCCGTCGCGGAGAAAGCGTTGAGTTTAGTGGGTTTAAGTTTACAGTTTTAAATGCAGACAACCGTACTATACGTCTGCTGCAAGCTAATAAAATGACACCATAAACAAAGAAGAATACCCATTAAAAATATTACCGTTTTCGAGCTATTAAAGTGGCTATCATTCCCTCTTGCAGGTGTAATGCAGACTTTAAGTCTAAGCCCTTTTAATGCATGGCCTTTGGGCATTATTTCAATAACCCTTATTATGTTTTGCTTACAGGGTGTAAGTGCAAAAAAGAGCCTGTTCTTTGGCTGGCTGTTTGGCCTTGGGCTTTTCGGCTCAGGCGCCTCATGGGTTTATATTAGCATTCATAACTTTGGCAACGCGCCTGCCCCCCTTGCCTTCACATTAACAGCCCTATTTGTTGCTGCCATTTCTTTTTTCCCAGCCTCCACGTTCTGGCTATATAGAAAACTGTTTAATGGTCAGGACCGCTGGTCAACACTCACGCTGCCTGCCGTATGGGTACTAGGTGACTGGTTTAGGAGCTGGTTCCTAACAGGTTTCCCCTGGCTATATCTCGGCTATGGTCATTTAAACACCCCCATTTCAGGCTGGGCCAGCATCATAGGGGTTCACGGACTGACCTTTATTTGCTGCCTATCTGGCAGCGCCATATGGTATTTTCTTAGCCATTCAAGACGTATCAAAAAACTGATTACATCATTCAATTCAAACCAGAATGTAGATTCAAATGGATGCATAGCATTCAAAGATAATCCGCCAAAAAAAATACTCCCTACAAGTTTTCTCATTTTTGTGGCCACTCTCTGGATGCTTGGCTCACTGGCAAGTGAGATTAAATG
This sequence comes from Hahellaceae bacterium, assembly GCA_016744695.1. Taxonomy (GTDB): domain Bacteria; phylum Pseudomonadota; class Gammaproteobacteria; order Pseudomonadales; family Oleiphilaceae; genus Alkalimarinus. Next base: position 70,249 of record JADGDV010000009.1, on the reverse strand, counting down.
GAGCTACGTGAAAAGCAACACACCTATCTCCGTTGTCGCAATACAAGCTAATATTCCTCAAGAACTAAAATGGCGAAGTGACTACCGATTAAAAACCATAGAAATTTATCAAACACTTTCAGCACCACACTGGGGGAAAGATCTAATCATCTGGCCTGAAACAGCCATCCCTCTACTCTACGATCAAGCGACTTCATTTAATCAGGCAAAACCTATCACTGATCGTCTTTCAGGAATTGCATCGGCAAAAGGCAGCACGCTTATTTCAGGTATTCCCTATAGAGGGCTAAATACAGAGACAGAGCAAGTCAACATACACAACAGCATCATCAGTTTGGGTGAAGGCGAAGGTATTTATCACAAACAAAAGTTAGTGCCTTTTGGTGAGTACATACCTTTAGAAAGCATGCTTCGAGGGCTTATTGGATTTTTTGACCTTCCTATGTCCAGCTTTTCTATTGGCCCATCTGAACAGCGCCCTCTGAAAGAATCTATCAGACATGTCACTCCTTATATTTGCTATGAAATAGTTTATCCAGATTTTGTAGCAAAAAGCGCCCACATGGCAGACTACTTACTCACCATTAGTAACGATAGCTGGTTTGGCAGTTCAATAGGCCCACTACAACATCTAGAAATGGCTCAGATGAGAGCCCTTGAAAACTCACGTTACATTGTTAGAGGGACCAACAACGGCATTAGTGCAATCATAGGTCCTGATGGAGAGATTCAAAACCAAACCTCTCAATTTGTCAGGACAGTACTGACAGGGGAAGTTTACGCACTGGGAGGAAGAACCCCTTTCAGTTATTTTGGTTCACTCCCAATATTGCTAGCCTGCGGACTGTTATTAGTCACTCGCAGGCTGCTCCATAAACAGCAATAAGCTGCTATTACTCAGTCTCAGGACCTCTAGGCCAACGAGAAGTGACGCGGGTAAAGTAATGGCCACTACACTCATGGCAGTCTTCAACATGCGTATTGTCAGTCAAGCACATCATATAACCACACTCAAGGCAGCGCAGCATACCTGCGCACGCAAGCTCTCCACTCATATAATCACCGGGCTTATGGTCAATTTTCTGCTCAAGTGCCACTTGCTCAACAACGCTCTTATCTGCAATAGATAACAAGGTATCCATTACTTTTTTCTCAACTAGTGAAACATCAAGTTTGAGCCAATCTTTAAGACCTTCGCCTGTTTCAGCAACATGATGGTATAGGTCTTTCAGGTCTCTCTGTATATAAGCACCTAATAAATCGACCTCTTCCCGGGTTAACTCAGCAACACCATGTTCAAATTCGACTGCTTCATCAATTTCTTTTTTTAGTGTATCCCAAGTACGCGCTTCAACATCTGCAATTGAATGGTCAACCCTTTCCAGAATTCGGTTATATACTTCTCTAGCCTGTTCTGAATGTTTTGGTAGTTCTGGTTTAGTCATCGCCCTTTCCCCTTACCTGCATGTCCATTAGTAGCTGTCTTCTCATTAGTAGGTTAGAATGTTCACAAGCAATTAAACACCCCTATCAAGGGTGAATATTACACATCAAGTGTGGCACATTTAAAAAATACTGCGCTTGATCCAAGGCATAAATCGACAGAAGGCTGTTTGCGAACAATGGAAGAGCAATACCACCCCGAGAAAGTAGAACAAGAAGCAAGAAATTACTGGGACAAGAATAAAAGTTTCAAGGTCGTTGAAGACGAGAGTAAAGAGAAATATTACTGTCTCTCTATGTTCCCATACCCCAGTGGAAAACTACATATGGGGCATGTTCGTAACTACACCATTGGCGATGTAATTTCTCGCTACCAGCGCATGCAGGGAAAGAACGTAATGCAGCCTATGGGCTGGGATGCGTTTGGTCTACCGGCAGAAAACGCAGCGATTAATAATAACGTAGCGCCTGCTAAATGGACCTACGAAAATATTGAATACATGAAAACCCAATTAAAGCTTTTAGGCTTCGGCTATGATTGGGACAGAGAACTAGCAACCTGCCGCCCTGACTACTACAAATGGGAGCAGTGGTTCTTCACTAAGCTCTATGAAAAAGGCTTAGTTTATAAAAAGAATGCGACCGTAAACTGGGATCCTGTCGATCAAACCGTGCTTGCTAATGAACAAGTAGTTGATGGTAAAGGCTGGAGATCAGGTGCCGTTGTTGAACGCAAAGAAATCCCTCAGTGGTTTATTAAAATCACTGATTATGCAGATGAACTGCTTGGCGATTTAGATCAGTTAGATGAGTGGCCTGAACAAGTTAAGACCATGCAGCGTAACTGGATCGGTCGCTCTGAAGGTGTAGAATTAAATTTCGCCCTAAAAGACAGTGAAGAGCAACTAACGGTTTACACGACCAGACCAGACACTTTAATGGGTGTAACTTACGTTGCCATCGCAGCTCAACACCCCCTGGCATTACAGCAAGCTGAGAACAATGTTGAATTAAGCGACTTTCTTGGAGAGTGCAAAAACACCAAGATGGCCGAAGCCGATATGGCTACCATGGAAAAGAAAGGCCTGGATACAGGGCTTATTGTAACTCACCCCATCACAGGGGAAGATGTGCCTGTTTGGGTTGCTAACTTTGTATTAATGGATTACGGCTCAGGCGCGGTTATGTCAGTGCCTGGCCACGATGACCGTGACCATGAATTTGCGCTGTCTTTTGGCTTACCGATTAAACAAGTCATCTCACCTATCGATAGTCCTAAAGGTGATGCTGAGCTCGATATACAAGAAAGTGCGTATACCGAAAAAGGGATCTTGGTTTCATCTGGCAAATTTACAGGTCTAACATCAGAAGAAGCGTTCAACCAAATTGCTGAACATTTGAGTGAAGAAGGTAAAGGCCGTAAAACGGTTAATTTCCGTCTTCGTGACTGGGGTGTTTCCCGTCAGCGTTATTGGGGTACCCCTATCCCAATGGTAACACTGGAAGATGGCAGCGCAGCACCTGTCCCTCTTGAGGACCTTCCTGTTGAACTCCCTGAAGATGTTGAGCTAGACGGGGTTAAATCTCCTATAAAAAGCAACCCTGAATGGGCTAAAACCACCTTTAATGGTCAGCCGGCCCTTCGTGAAACAGACACATTTGATACCTTTATGGAATCATCTTGGTATTACGCTCGCTACTGTAGTCCTAACAACAGCGAAGCCATGCTAGATAGCGATGCTGCTAACTACTGGTTACCTGTCGATCAGTATATTGGTGGTATAGAGCATGCGATTTTACACCTATTGTACGCTCGATTTTTCCATAAGCTGCTACGAGACGTTGGCTTAGTTAATTCCGACGAGCCTTTCAAGCGCTTACTATGTCAAGGCATGGTATTGGCCGAAACCTTCTACCGCGAAAAAGATAATGGCGGTAAGGAATGGTTCTCACCCCAAGATATTGAAACTGAGCATGATAGTGACGGTAAAGTCATCCGCTATAAGAGCATTAAGGATGGTAAAGACGTACTTCATGACGGCACAGGGAAAATGTCCAAGTCTAAAAACAACGGCATAGACCCTCAAACAATTATCGATAAGTTCGGGGCTGATACCGTTCGTTTATTTATGATGTTTGCCGCACCACCAGAGCAATCATTAGAGTGGTCTGACAGCGCCGTTGAAGGCTCACACCGCTTCTTAAAGAGATTATGGAAAGCAGTGCACAGCCACACAGAATTAGGAGAAGTTCAAGCCTTAGACCTTACCCAGTTAAATGACGGCCAAAAAGCGCTTCGCCGTAAAACTCATGAAACCATTTCAAAAGTGAGTGACGATATAAGTCGTCGACTAACATTCAACACATCTATAGCTGCTGTTATGGAGTTGATGAATCTAGTCGCCAAATACAAAGATGACAGTGAACAAGGACGAGCGGTATTACAAGAGGCACTTGAAGCAGCTATTTTGTTACTGTCTCCGATTGTTCCTCATGTTTGCCACACTCTATGGGAATCATTAGGGCACCAAGATAATGTAATTGATGCTGTATGGCCTACGGTTGATGAATCAGCACTGACTAAAGATTCTATTCAAATTGTAATTCAGGTGAATGGTGGCAAGCCTAGAGCCAAACTTGATATGCCTGCTGATGCCGATAAAGAAAGCATGGAGTCAGCCGCGATGAGTGATGAGAATATCCAGAAACTTCTCGAGGGCAAAACAGTTCGTAAGGTTATTGTAGTACCTGGCAGATTGGTTAATATTGTTGCCAATTAATACTCACCTATAAAGTTATGCAACTAAACTTTTGTCATCCTCGCGAAGGCGGGGATCCAATGTTTTAATGCCGTTTCGATCTATGGATTCCCGCCTTCGCGGGAATGACAGTGTTTTTTTATAATAATCTAGCTCATTCAGCAAGAGATCAACATGTTTTATAAAGCACGTTCAGTTCTTTCAATAACCTTTCTTGCCTTTTTTCTGGTGGCCTGCGGCTTCCAATTACGAGGCAGTGTCAGCATTCCCTCTGAACTCAAGAATATGAGCCTGAGTTGCTCTAACGAGCTTTCAAGAGTGCTATGTAAAACTATAACAAAACAACTTGAGCTAAATGGAGTAAACCTGATAGCAAGCAGCGTAGCTGATTACACGCTTAGCATCACAACACTCAACAGCAAAAAAAGAGCCGTATCTATTACTGGCAATGCCGTTGTCGCAGAGTATGAGGTGACTAACACCGCCACATTTAATCTTGTTGCGGCAGATAAAAGCATTATCATTGATGATACACTCGTTTCATCAAGCCAAACTTACCGCTACGATGAAAATAGCGTGATTAGTAAGTCAAGAGAAGAAGAGCAGCTTAAGAAGCAGCTGAACAAACAGCTAGCATCCAAAATTGTTAGCCGCCTATCACCTTATGACAAAGCCCGTATTGAAAGAATTAAAGCTGAACAAGCAACAAGTCAATAATACGGTAGGGTGTGCCGTGCGCACCAAAACATATTAAATAACGGTGCGCACGGCACACCCTACAACCAAGGTGTACTGCCAATATTTCGAACACCCTGAAGATAACTAATGAAATTAAAACCTGAGCAATTAAAAAGTCACCTATCAAGCCAACTTCTGCCTGTTTACCTGGTTAATGGCGACGAACCCTTACTTGCTCAAGAAGCCTGCGACGAAATCAGAAGTAAATACCGCAAAGAAGGTTTTACAGAACGATTAAGCTGGCAGGTAGACCGCTCATTCGATTGGAACCTGCTACTAGAAGAAGCTGACAGTCTTTCTTTATTCGGTGATAAGAAACTAATCGAAATCAGAATAGATAACGGCAAACCTGGCGACAAAGGCAGTAAAGCCATCGACCGATTCTGCCAAATAGCCCCGGAAGATACCGTACTACTCATTATCAGCTGTCGCCTTGATGCAGCTTCACAAAAAAGAAAGTGGGTAAGCGCCATAGACAAGATAGGCGCAATGATAACACTTTGGCCTATCAGCTCCGAGCAATTACCTAACTGGATACAGACCAGAAGCCGTCAAGCAGGCTTATCACTTGATCAAGATGCCATTTCGCTCCTAGCAGAACGGGTCGAAGGTAACCTACTCGCTGCAAAGCAAGAAATAGAAAAACTCACACTACTCTGTGAAGACGGAAACGTAAGCACCGATGACGTTATCAAAAGTGTTGCTGATAGTGCGCGTTTCGATGTTTTCAATCTTACTGATGAATGCGTAAAAGGCCAAACTAAACATGCACTGCACGTACTTCAAGGTCTTAAGTCTGAAGGTATTCATCCCCCCGTCATTTTATGGGCATTAACTAAAGACCTACGTGTCATTTATGAACTTGCCAACTGTAACAGGCAAGGCCTTTCGCAAAAGTCAGTCTTTAGCAGCCATAGAGTCATAGCAAAAAGACAAAGCTTACTCAGTAAAACAGCATCACGGCTATCATTACATCAGCTAAACCAATTGTTAAAGCTTTCAGAACGCATAGATCAAAGCATTAAAGGTAACAAGGCATTTGGATCAAGCTGGGAGTTACTGGCTGAATTTATTCTTTTGCTCAGCGGCCAACCTTCCCCTCTAGTTAATTCCTAAACAATGAAAACCACCTTACATTTATTAACTTAGCATTAACAAATTGTAAAACAATAAAACAATCTTTCAATTCTCTGGCTAAGGCTTTAAACTATACTTAAGGTTAAGAACAATAACTAAGCTATGAAATATTAATGTCTTTCTAGAATAATAACTACACTTTGGTTGGCAACCACTCATCAACGCAGACTAACATTAATCTCTCACCTCAGAAACGAGTCGGCTTTAAGGCAAAAAAATGCATAAATTACTGCAACTAATCATATTATCTCTATTTTGCACCGTTACTCAGGCGCAAACAACGTTAAATGATCCAAAAAACGCTCTAAAAAAACACTTTTGGGGTGATCTATACAAAAACGGTGGCACTACTTTTTATTGTAAAAAGCCATTTACCAAAAAGAACATTCTCATAACTAATAGCTATATTTATTCAAGTGGCTGGGTGCGCGAGCATTTAAGCTGTGGCACTCCTCGCCAATGTAGAAATGAGAATGAACAATACCGCCAAATAACCTCAGACCTTCATAACATCGTACCTGCAGACGCCCGGTTTGAATTAAAACGAAAAAATGCACGATTTGGTTCATTGGGTAATGAGGTAGAAAAGGAGCAATGCGACTTCCGTAAGTCATTCCAACTACTTGAACCACCGAAAGAAATTAAAGGCGATATTGCTAGAGCTATGCTCTATATGCACACAAGCTATGAACTTCCTATAATGGGGAGCATAGAAGATTTAAAAATCTGGAATGAAATAGACCCACCAGACGAAGCAGAAATTGAAAGAAACAAACGAATTAACGAAATACAGGGCAACGAAAACCCTTACATCAACAACCCAGATAAAGCTAAAACACTTTAATTTCACTTACAAAATACTAAAACAAAAAAAGGGCGATCACTGATCGCCCTTTTTTATGCTTACTCTTAACAATATGATTCCTTAGAATGCATCCTGATCAAGAGCCATCATATCAACACTGCCCGAACGAATACTTTCAGACAATGAAACCGTCTTAGGCAACAAACGGCTAAAGAAGAAATTAGCTGTCTTCACTTTAGTATCGTAAAAACCACTAGTATCACCTTCTACATTAGCTACAGCAACCTTAGCCATTTTAGCCCACATGTAAGCATAAGCGGTTAAACCAAATAGCTCAAGATACTCAACTGAAGCAGCACCCACTGCATTAGCATCTTCTGCGGTTGCTTTAATAACGTATTCTGTCACATCAGATAAACGCTCCATAGCAGCGGCTAAAGGGCTAATAGTAGACTGAAGTGCAGCATTATCACGATTCTCTTCAATAAACTCAGCAACCTCATTGGCAAACAGCTCGTACAACTTACCACTGTTCGACACAATCTTACGACCCATTAAATCAAGAGACTGAATGCCGTTAGTACCTTCATAAATCTGAGTAATACGGGTATCTCTAACTAGCTGCTCTTGCCCCCACTCACGAATATAACCATGTCCGCCAAATACTTGCTGACCAGCAACACAACTATCCAAAGCCCGATCTGTCATATACGCTTTTGCAATAGGGGTTAGCAACGCAACCATCGCTTCTGCATGCTTTTTCTCATCAGCATTATCAGAAAATTTAGCCGTATCAAGAAATGAGGCAACATACGTTGAAAACGCACGACTTCCTTCATTATATGCCTTCATTGTCATCAGCATACGACGCACATCAGGGTGCACAATGATTGGGTCTGCTTCTTTATCAGCTTGAGCAGCGCCGGTTGCAGCACGCCCTTGAATACGGTCTTTAGCATAATCAACTGCATTCTGGTATGAACGCTCTGCCGCTGCAAAACCTTGAATACCTACACTTAAGCGCTCGTAGTTCATCATGGTGAACATGGCCATCAAACCTTTATTAGGTTCACCAACCAACCAACCCTGTGCACCATCAAAGTTCATAACACAAGTAGCAGAAGCTTTAATACCCATCTTGTGTTCGATTGAACCACAAGTTACCTTGTTATTTTCACCAACTACATTATTCGCATCCACAGAATTACGTGGAACTAAGAATAAAGAAATACCACGAGATCCTGCTGGAGCACCTGGTAGCTTAGCCAAAACCAAGTGAATAATATTTTCACTTAAATCTTGTTCACCACCGGTAATGAATATTTTTGTGCCTGTAATTGAATAGCTACCATCACCATTTTCAACCGCTTTGGTACGAATCATACCCAAGTCAGTACCTGAATGAGGCTCTGTTAAGTCCATTGCTCCAGCCCACTCGCCAGAATACATTTTTGGCAAATACTTCTGCTTTAGCTCTTCAGTAGCATGCGCATCAATAGCAAGGCAAGCACCTGAAGTTAAACATGCATAAAGGCCAAATGCGATATCTGAAGAGTAAAGCATCTCTTCATATTGAGCACCCAGCATTTTTGGCATACCCATGCCATCATAATTAGCATTACCGCTAAGGCCAACCCAACCACCTTCAATAAAGGTCTTATACGCTTCTTTATAGCCCTTAGGGGTTGTAACACCCGCCTCATTCCAAGAACAACCTTCTTCATCGCCTTCGCGACTTAAAGGAGCAATAAGCGATGATGTAATTTTGCTCGCTTCTTCCAAAATAGCTTCTGCAGTTTCAGGGTCAATGATATCCCGTGTGCCTGCCAGTGACGCCCACAGCTTATCAGCTTCAAAAACTTCATTTAGAACAAAGCGCATATCGCGCAATGGCGCTTGATACTCAGCCATGTACGTTTCCTCTATTTTGATTATATGAAATAACGTGAAAACCACGTTCTCTGAATTTAATACTTACTTGATGATACTACCTATACAAATTTACAACCTTGATACAGCTTAATTATTAATTTGTATGAGCCAGTACCGCGCGACATTTTACCTGATTTAGAATTGAGTTCCTATTAAGAAAGCTTTGACTGGTACTGTTTTACACTTAAATTAGTAATATTTTGTTTATTAAGGGCAAAAAAAAACCCGCAAAAGCGGGTTTTTTCAATATGACTTAATTAGAATGAGAAGTTCTCTTCATCCATAGCCATTACAGAGTCAGCACCAGCAACCATCATTGCAGCGTGACCTTTAGTTCGAGGAAGTAAACGCTGGAAGTAAAACTGTGCAGTTTGAACCTTCGCAGTGTAGAAACCTTCTTCTGTTGTTCCGTTAGCTAAGTTCTGCTGTGCAATTAGAGCCATACGAGCCCAGAAGTAAGCCATTGTTACGTAACCAGAGTACATCAAGTAATCAACAGAAGCAGAGCCTACTTCATCACGATTCTTCATAGCCGACATACCAATCTTCATGGTTAGGTCGCCCCACTCTTTGTTAAGCGTTAATAACGGCTCAACAAATTGCTTCATTTCTTCGTTCTCTGCATTTTCTTTACAGAAAACATGAACCATCTTAGTGAACTGCTTCAATGCTGCGCCTTGAGTCATTAGAACCTTTCGGCCTAATAGGTCAAGCGCCTGAATACCTGTTGTTCCCTCGTATAGAAGAGAGATACGAGTATCACGAACTATTTGCTCCATACCCCACTCAGAGATGAAACCGTGACCACCAAATACCTGAACACCGTGGTTTGCAGCCTCATAACCCACTTCAGTTATGAACGCTTTAAGAATTGGCGTCATGAAACCTAACATATCGTCAGCTTCTTTACGTGCTTCTTCAGTTTCAGCACCGTGTAACAAATCAGCTTTCTGGGCCGAGAAGTAACACATTGCACGAGAACCTTCAGCGAACGCTTTTTGAGTCAAAAGCATACGACGAACATCTGGGTGAACAATGATAGGGTCAGCAGGCCCATCAGGGTTCTTAACACCCGTTAATGAACGCATTGCTAAACGATCTTTTGCGTAAGCTAATGCACCCTGAAATGAACCTTCAGCAGCACCAACACCTTGTAGCGCAGTACCGATACGCGCAGTATTCATAAAGGTGAACATGCAGTTCAAGCCTTTATTTTCTGGTCCAATCAACCAACCTTTTGAACCATCAAAGTTCATTACACAAGTCGAGTTGCCGTGAATACCCATTTTATGCTCTAAAGAACCACAAGTAACCGCGTTATCAGCAGCAGTCTCAGGCAAAAACTTAGGAACAATAAATAAAGATATACCCTTAGTACCCTTAGGTGCATCGGGAAGACGTGCTAGTACGATATGAATAATATTGTCGGCCATATCGTGGTCGCCAGCAGAAATAAATATCTTAGTACCTGTAATGCTGTAAGAACCATCTGCATTTGGCTCTGCTTTTGAACGCAGAATACCAAGATCAGAACCACAATGAGGCTCAGTCAAACACATGGTGCCAGTCCATTCACCAGAAACCAGCTTATTTAAGTATGTTTCTTTTTGCTCATCGGTACCAAACTCACTTACAGTATTTACTGCGCCGTGGCTAAGACCTGGGTACATACCCCATGACCAGTTAGCTGTACCAATCATTTCACTAATTACAATATTGATAGACTCTGGCAAGCCCTGACCACCTTGAGCAGGATCAGCACTTAATGTAGGCCAGCCGCCTTCAACAAACTGCGTGTAAGCTTCTTTAAAGCCTGTAGGTGTAGTCACCTTACCGTCTTTTAAAGTACAACCTTCTTCGTCACCAACCTTATTCAGAGGTGAAAGCACTTCTTCACAGAATTTTGCACCTTCGCCAATGATTGCGTCAACCATCTCAGGTGATGCTTCTGCACCGCCAGGGAAGCTTTCATAGTGCTTATCACTATCAAGCAGTTCTTTCATTACAAAGTCGATTTCACGTAGGGGCGCTTTATATTCTGGCATAATCTTTACCTCGAATTTATTTGGGTTATACGACGAACAACGCAAGCGGTTTACCAACACCCTATTTACCAAAACTCAGATTAACTAAATTAAGTAGTCAGTGAAAGTTGCTAAATAAACCGCTTGTGCTGTCACAATATCAAACAGCTGTTTGAAACATACGTTTGCTTCACTTAATTGTCAAGACGCTATGCCTTTATTTAGAGTATATAATCAGTTATTACAGCCTTAATTACTCTGACCTAAGACAACAAACCCCGCCACAAAATAAAACAAAATACTTATTTTCAACAAGTTACGAAAAAAATACTTAATTAGTAAATAAAATCGCTCACTTATGTTTATTTTGTTAACAAAAGTAATAAAGTACACCAGATGTCTAAGCATAACTGCGCTTTTAACTGTAGACAAATATCACGAAAAGGGAATTAAATAGAGGAGAGAATGTGCAATCAGACAACTTCATCTAGATTAATAGAAGGGGTTAAACCATTTTCAAACTGCTGACCTAGACCAATAAGGCGCTCATAGGTGCGTACACCCTCTGATGTAGATGAACGTCTACTTTCTTGTTCATCTTGAGACTTTTGAGCTTCAGCCTCTCGAACCTCAGCCTGCTGAGCGACCAGTTCAGACTGTGCCTGAAGCATTATTCTGCTAGCCGTAGCTGCAACTGAACGGTCTTGTGATGAGGGCTCCGCTGGCGCTAACGCTGCAGCCTGAACTGTTCTCATTTTATCTATTGTTGCTTTAGGGTCACCCGACACAGCAGACACATCAATTGACACCTCGCCGCCAACGGCATATTGAACACCATCAGGGCCTGTCTGAAAAGAAAAACTGGCAGATCCTGCATACTGCCCGCCTACTGCTTGATGCTGTTGTTCATGTGTGCGCACCTCTTGATCTCTAGCAGATAATTCCTGAACTATCGCAAGCTCATCGGTCGTTAACCCACCAGATGGCTGCGGATCAGCTGATGCAGTTGGCAAACCTGTAAACGTTTGCTCATCAGTTACACCTCCGTTCTCACTACCTACATTAGGTTGCGCCGTCTCACTAACATCAATACTTCCAGGAGAAACATCTTCTTCAGGCTGAATAGACTGGGAGGGTTCAGGGGTGGCAGGCCGAGCACTTTCGCTAACCCCTTGTTCAGTCGATGAAGGAGTACTTTTATCATCACTAGATATTGAAGGGACAGAAGCTCTAGTTAGCGATTCAGGGCTATAAACTACCGCGCTTTCACTAAGGTTACTTTGAGAAGAAGATAACTTACTGGGTTCACTAACGGGAGAAAACGAAGAACTAAGAATATCTTTTGTAACACCCTCACCGACGTTAACCGCTGTAGATGAAGAAGGGCTTATAGTAGTAGGGAACGCTACATTTACGTTTGAAATTTGCAATGATTTCGCCTCCCCTTAGCTATTCAAACAAGCGACAACAAGCGCACAATATTTAACGCTTAAGCCACGGTATCTAGCAGTGTACCTAGCAACTCATCAGCCGTTTGTACCACCTTTGCTGACGCCTCAGCGGAAAGCTCATAAAGCTTAAGGTCCATCATAGGCTCAACAAAACTATTCACACCACTATCACCACCTTCAGCTAAGGTAGTACCTACTTGAGCAATCTCGCTAGCCGCTTGTTCCATACCCTGCACACTGCTTTGAATGCCTTGAACACCCGTCTGCAATACACCACTAATATTCATAACAACCCCATATACAACTTGGCTTACTATAATTACAGCACAAAACTGTACACTTTTCAACCACCCCCCCCATTACAAGCAGATCAAAAAGATATTGAGGAAAGGCGTTTTATGATTAACGAAGTACTATAAACACAGAAATATCAAGACCAGATTTAGATACTACACCACGGCAACATTCTTGCTTTTACCCATAAAACACAACACCAATTTAGCCGTTTATTTTAGTCGTTTTTCAAGCATTCTATTAAATACGTCGAACGCCACTCAGATAAAGGGACGCTCAGGTTCTGATTAATCTTCCCTCCTTCTAATTTCGAGTTAAGCGGGCGTTTAACCGGTGTTGGAAATTGATCACTACCGATGGGGTGAACAATCATTTCTTTATCCAGAAAGCCACTCCCTTTTGCCTGGCTAAATATTTCTTTTGCAAATTCATACCACGTAACCCCTGGATCACTCTGGTAGTGATAAAGCCCCCAAGGAAAATCTTGCTTTCCAAAGTTCGTTTTATCTGCAATATTTAATAAGCACTCTGCAATCGATTTTGCTGATGTAGGTGCGCCGAACTGATCATTAACAACCGATATTTCATCTCTACCTTTTGCAAGGCGAAGCATTGTTTTTACAAAATTATTACCATGTTCACCAAATACCCAACTAACTCGTAGAATAATATATTTTTTCCATGTCTTTTGAAGAGCTATTTCACCGGCTAATTTTGACGCACCGTATACACTGGTAGGGTTTGGTATATCAGTTTCGGTATAGGGCTCTTTTTTATTACCGTCAAACACATAATCTGTTGAAATGTGCAGTAATGGTATATCTAAGGCTTTGCAAGTTTCTGCTAAATGTTTTACACCTGTTTCGTTTACTGCATAGGCTTTTTCTTTTTCGGTTTCAGCCTTATCTACCGCAGTATAGGCAGCGGCATTAATAACTACATCTGGCTTTATTGTAGACACTTCTCTATCGACAATCGCTTTATTGGTGATATCTAAGTCAGTAGAAGTAAAGCCAAAAACTTGGTGATTGCGTTTTTTGGCTTCTAGCACTAAGTCTGTTCCTACCTGACCTTTTGCGCCTGTAATTAGAATTTTCATAGGTTCAACTTAGTCGCTTTAGCTTAATTCTTTCAACAAGGGGAGTAACTTATCTTTTTCTGATAACCTGGGCTCAATATCGCCTAAACGCCAATCGATCGCCATAGCCGGATCATTCCAGATGATGCCTCCCTCGTCACCAGGGTCATAATAGTCAGTGCACTTGTATTGAAAGTCAGCGGTCTCACTCAAAACGGCAAACCCATGAGCAAAGCCTGGGGGCACATAAAACTGTATGTGATTATCTCCTGAAAGAATCACGCCTTCCCACTGGCCGTAGGTAGGCGAGCCAACCCTTAGATCTACCGCGACATCGAACACTTCACCTGATGAGCAGCTAACCAGCTTGCCTTGAGGTTTTGTTTTTTGAAAATGCAAGCCCCTTAATACCCCTCGCGTTGAGCGGGAGTAGTTATCTTGCACAAAAGGAAGTACTAACCCAGCTTCTTTATAACGATCGGCCTGAAAAACCTCTTTAAAGAACCCTCTTGCATCACCAAAAACCTTAGGTTCAATTATGACACAGCCGTCTAACTTCGTTTTTATTACTTTCATAATTAAACAGCTCCCTTTACAACATTGAACAGGTATTGGCCATATCCTGTTTTAGATAGCGACTCTGCCTGCACTTGCAGATGCTTTTTAGTTAACCAGCCATTGTGATAACCAATTTCTTCTAGACACGCGACCTTAAGACCCTGACGCGCTTCTATCGTCTGAACAAAATGGGCCGCCTCTAATAAACTATCGTGCGTGCCAGTATCCAGCCAGGCAAACCCTCGCCCTAACTGTGTCACACTTAAATCGCCCCGTTCTAAATAAGCATTATTGACAGCGGTTATTTCTAACTCACCACGCTCAGACGGCTGAACATGTTTGGCAATTTCGATTACATCATTATCATAAAAATAAAGGCCGGTTACCGCATGGTGAGATTTAGGGTTTTCAGGCTTTTCTTCGATAGATATCGCTTTGCCATTTTCATCAAATTCAACCACACCAAAACGCTCTGGGTCATTCACCCTATAACCAAACACAGTGGCACCCGTTGTTTTATTCACGGCTGACTTTAGCTTTTCAGAGAATTGATCTCCGTAGAATATATTATCGCCTAATACCAAGCATACGTTGCTATCACCAATAAATTCTTCACCAATAATAAACGCTTGAGCTAACCCATCAGGGCTGGGTTGTTCTGCATAGCTAAATTCAACACCAAAGTGACTACCGTCACCTAGCATCTTTTCAAAAAACGGTAAGTCATCTGGTGTGGATATTATTAGAATTTCACGAATACCCGCCAACATTAGCACTGAAATGGGATAATAAATCATTGGTTTGTCGTAGATGGGTAAAAGCTGCTTTGAAACACCTCGTGTAATGGGGTGTAAACGTGTGCCAGAGCCCCCTGCTAGTATTATTCCTTTCATGTTTATTATCCCAGCCCTAGTCGTTCGCCTTGGTATGAGCCATCTAACACATGCTCCCACCACTCTTTGTTGTCTAAATACCACTGCACCGTTTTACGCATACCCGTTTCGAAAGTTTCTTCGGGCGCCCAACCTAGTTCTCGCTCTATTTTTGAGGCGTCTATAGCATAACGTACGTCATGCCCTGGGCGGTCTGCTACGTAGGTAATAAGTCCTTCAAAACCTTCTGGATTCCCTCCTTTGCGGGAATAACTATTGGTTGGGGCTAATTCTTCAAGTAAGCTGCATAACGTTTTAACGACTTCGATGTTTTGTTTTTCATTATGCCCACCTATATTATAGGTTTCGCCTAGCTTACCTTCGGTGACTACTTTAACTAATGCTTGCGCGTGATCTTCTACATATAACCAATCACGTATTTGATCACCTTTTCCGTAAATAGGTAGAGGTTTTCCGGCCAAGGCGTTAAGAATCACTAATGGGATTAATTTTTCTGGAAAATGGTATGGGCCATAATTATTGGAACAGTTGGTGATAACCGTGGGCAAGCCATAGGTTTCTCTCCATGCTCTCACTAGATGATCTGATGAAGCTTTGGATGCAGAATACGGAGAGTTGGGGTCGTAGCGATTTTCTTCTGTAAATAGGCCTTCAGCACCCAAGGTTCCATACACTTCATCTGTAGAAATATGGTGAAATTTAAATATATCTTTCTTTTCACCTTCGAGCTTATTCCAATAAGCGCGAGCCACCTCTAGCATGGAATAAGTGCCGACGATATTAGTTTCAATAAATGCAGCAGGGCCGTCAATAGAGCGATCTACATGAGACTCGGCGGCCAAGTGCATTATATAGTCGGGGTGATGTTTTTCAAAAATGTCCGTCATCGCCTGGCTATTACAAATATCAGCCTGCTCAAAAGCATAACGATTAGATTGGTCAATTTCGTTTAGGCTTTCGAGGTTGCCTGCATAGGTAAGTTTGTCGACATTAACAACACTGTGACCTGTTTTGTTGATTAAATATCGAACAACCGCTGAGCCAATAAATCCTGCGCCACCTGTAACCAAAAACTTCATTTAAAAACTCACCTTAATTATATATTTAATATTTACTCTGCACTCAGTGCTTTGTATGAAGGCAAGGCCTACTGAGCAAGTTATTCGAAGCTAGTTCGCGGGCCAAGCTCTCTCACTCACGCCCTTTACTGGTAGTGGCTGGTAGTATAGGAGATTTGGGCAAAAAATAGCTACAGGTTTTCAAGACATCATATAATTTAGCTGTTTTATTGGTTTGAATAGGTAAGGTTGCCCCATGAAGGTTTGTACGAAGAAAGACAACACGCCCATATTTTCTAGCGACAAGGATTCGAAAGCGGCCCCAGCTATTGTTAACCGCCTCTTCCACGACCTCTACCGTCATCATCGCTTAGTAGTACCAAAAACGCTATTCACAAACCAATGAGTCAATATTCAAGCTTTCAGATAATACTGAAATATCGAGAGGAGAACTGTAAGGAAGCACCCCAAGACAAGGCCCGGGCATCATCGTTTTTAGTGTTTGAATGTTTTCTTCTTCAAAAGCCATTTCATCAGACTGAACACGGTTAGCGACCCAACCTGCCAAAACTAACCCATCTCGGCGAATAGCTTCAGCCGTCAATAAGGCGTGATTAATACAGCCCAAGCGTATTGCAACCACAAGAATAACGGGTACATTAAGCTCTCGCGGAAGGTTTGCCAATGTCTCTCTTGGGTTAAGTGGTACACGCCACCCTCCCGCGCCTTCTATTAACGAAAAGTCATGACGAGTCATTAAAGTACCTCGACAGAAACCTACTAAACGGGAAACCGAAAGCGTCTTTCCATTTTTAGCCGCGACAATATGGGGTGCAGCGGGTTCTTCTAATGTAATAGGGTTTATTTGCTCATAGTACAAGTCAACATTCATACTTTTCTGAAGCAATAAGGCATCACTATTTCGCAAACCTTCATCTGTTTTATCGCACCCCGCAGCAATAGGCTTAATCGCTAAGGTTTTTAAACCCTTCTTATTCGCTGCAAGTAATAATGCTGCGCTAACTACAGTCTTTCCAACATCCGTGTCGGTACCTGTAACAAAAAAAGTTTTTGCCATGTTGTATTACCTCACTCTGGTTTTTTTAATACCGATAGCAAGACTTCATAACTTGCAGGCAAGTAACCGTCTTGGGTTCTGTATTTTTCATAGGCTTGCTTGAATTGCAAAATTCGCTCCCGCCCTGTCACTTTAAGAGACCGACCTTGATTTACATTATGAGCACCCAGCATTTTTAATTCACGGGTAAGCATCTTCACTGATTCAAATTGTAGAACTTCAGTATACTTTTCTTTTTCTAAACACGTAAAACCCGCTAGATCAGACGCATCGTCTATTTCATGGCAATCAGAAAAAGCATTAACATGCCTGTAACTATCCACCTCCTGCCATGAAGCCTCTAACTCTCTCAAAGTACCATTAAGTAACGTTGAAAAAGCAACCACGCCTCCAGGCTTCAAAACACGATAAAGCTCAACCAATAATTGCTGATAACTACTACACCACTGAATAGCTAAACTTGAAAAAATCATATCCACAGAGTTGTCGGCAAAGGGTAATACTTCAGCATCCCCTACCACCCAAGTAACATTACCAGCTCGATGCTCGCAAGCGTAATTAATCATACCCTCAGAAAGATCGACACCTACTACTTGATTATCACTGTGATGTAACTTGGGAGTGAAATAGCCTGTACCACATCCTAAATCAAGCACTGTATTATTATCATTTAAGAAGATTTTCTTTGGGATCAGCCCCATTAATCGATAGCCAACATCTCGCTGAAAATAGGCCACCTTGTCATAACTAGGAGCAGCACGACCAAAGGACTCTGCGACTTGTCGTTTTTCTATCACGTTCAATTCAAGTCTCCTGAAAACTCATTAATTCGTTTAATGAGGACGTTAGTTGCACTGTAGCAAGGAAGGTGAGACATACCCTCTATCAACTCAATTTTTGTTTGATCATTTAAGGCCTTGATATCGTTGACTACAGCCTTTGGCACCAATTGATCATGCTCACCGTAGAGATGTAACTGAGGAGTATTAATAGTGTTGAGTTTACTTCTTACATCGAGGGTTTCCAGTAGCTCAAGACTCTGACGCAAAACATCTACCGAAGGTATAGAACTAACAGAAAAGCGTGCCTTCAATTTCTGTAAATCACCCCGCGCATCAAATCCTTTTGTTGTCACCAGAAAGCCAAATCGTTTTACTAAGCTTTTAGCATCAGCGTCGTTATCACAACCTGCCAACTGCTTAAATTCCTGAAAGACCTTCGGAGCCATTGCTGATGACCAGTCTGGCCCCGCTACAAATTTTGGATTCATCTGCAGAGTACAAAGACCGCGTATTTTTTCTGGGTGCTGATCTGCATATTCAACCGCTAACATGCCACCAAGAGACCAACCTATTAACAAGGTATCGGGCTTAATAATAGTATCGAGATACTGGATCCACTCACTCAAGTTCAAACGTCGATCAATATCAATTACTCGGCAGTGATCATAAGCAGGATATATTTTAAGGCTGTCACAAAACTCATGCCAAATACCAATAGGCATAGCCCAGCCATTAATAATGACAACATTCACAAACACACCTCGTAGCCTTGATGAAAGGAGGCACGACTAGAATCAGGGATTATTACCATTGAAACCCTGATTCCGCTTCGCTGCACCAAGGCTACGTGTACAATTTCAGGTATTAATGGTTTATTCATTTAGGTCGGGCCTGATCCAACAATTCAAGCAGCGTATCCACTTGCTCAAGCGTATGATCAGCAGAAAACGTCACCCGCAATCTCGCGGTACCTTTAGGTACCGTAGGAGGACGAATAGCCGTTATCAAAACCCCTTTATTTTCGAGCCAAGCCGTTAGCTTCAATGCTTTTTCTTCACTTCCGATAACGAGGGGCTGAATAGGGCTAGCAGAATCCATGAGTTCATAACCCAACTGATCTGCGCCATGACGAAAACGTTTAATTAATTCGGCTAAATGCTCTCTTCGCCAGTTCTCTTTCTGTAAAAGTTTAAGACTAACGCGTGTAGCTGCAGCAATAGCAGGAGGCATCGCCGTGGTATAAATGTAGGTTCGGGCTTTCTGAATAAGGGTTTCAATCAACAACTCGCTACCCGCAACAAAAGCACCCGAGGTACCGAAGGCCTTTCCTAACGTACCCATCAGCACCTGAACATCATTCTGGCCAAGATTAAAATGCTCTACGCACCCCCCCCCATTTTCACCTAAGGTTCCAAAGCCATGAGCATCATCCACCATCAACCAGGCATTTTTTTCTTTGCATGATTGAGCTAGTTCAGGCAAAGGAGGTATATCACCATCCATACTGAAAACACCATCCGTAACGACGAGCTTTCGCTTGTCATCATAGCCTGGCTTGCTCAAGTATTGTTGTAAACTGGTAGGGTTAGCATGCTGATAACGCTGAAAGCGGGCGCCACTTAAAAGCCCCGCATCTAATAAAGAGGCGTGATTTAAACGATCTTCAAGTACTAAGTCCCCTTTCCCTAATAACGCGTTAACAGCACCAATATTAGCCATGTAGCCATTGGAAAATAATAAGACCCGATCTCGACCCGTAAATTCAGCCAATTCCTCTTCAAGCGCATGATGCTGTTGATGGTGACCGTTCACCAAATGAGACGCACCGCCCCCTACACCACACTCATTCGCTGCACGTTGAAATGCAGCAACAACATCAGGATGATTAGCCAAGCCTAAATAGTCATTACTACAAAATGCCAGATAAGGTTTATTATCCAGCAGAACTTGCGTGCCTTGTGGCGATTGCAACAAACGTCTTTTACGATACAAGTGCTTTTGCTTGCGCGCCTCGAGTTCTGAAGACAGAGCCCAAGGCCCTGTTTCATTACTCACAACAATTACCTAGCGGCATCATAAAAAACATGCTTTGTCTGTTCATGTTCTAAGTCTTTTACCAAGTCTTCATTTAGCTGTTCTTCTGGCTTTGATGCCTGCTTATGCTCAGGGTGAATACCTAAACGCTTAAACAACTGCATATCTTCATTTTCTGAAGGGTTTGCCGTGGTGAGTAGTTTACAGCCATAGAAAATTGAATTAGCACCAGCAAGAAAACACATTGCCTGCATTTCATCTGTCATATCTTCACGACCTGCAGATAAGCGAACATGTGAAGCAGGCATTACTATACGCGCCACGGCAATAGTTCTAACAAATTCGATAGGGTCAACATCCTTCGCATCATCCATCGGTGTACCTTCCACCTTAACCAACATATTAATAGGTACACTTTCAGGCTGTGTTTCCATATTAGCCAATTGTGCCAGCATAGCGGCACGGTCAGTTACCGTCTCACCTAAACCAAGAATGCCACCACTACACACTTTCATCCCTGCACCGCGCACATTATCAAGGGTAGTTAAACGGTCACCGTAGGTGCGCGTGGTAATAATGTTTTTGTAATGAGCCTCAGAAGTATCAAGGTTATGATTGTAGTAATCTAACCCAGCCCCAGCTAAAGAATCTGCTTGGTCTTCAGTTAACATGCCTAAGGTCATACAGGTTTCCATCCCCATGGACTTAACCTCTTTAACCATATCTAGCACTAAAGGCATATCACGATCTGTAGGGTTACGCCATGCAGCACCCATGCAAAAGCGACTTGAGCCATTTTTCTTAGCTTCTTCTGCCGCTTTTATCACTTTCTCAATTTCAAGCAGTTTTTCTTTCTCTAAGCCTGTGTTGTAGTGGGCACTTTGAGGACAGTATTTACAATCTTCTGGACATGACCCGGTTTTAATAGACAATAGAGTGCTGACCTGCACTGCATTAGGATCAAAATTATCTCTATGAATTGTTTGAGCCTTAAACATAAGGTCATTAAATGGTAGTGCCAGCAGAGCCTCCACTTCATTTACATCCCAATCGTGGCGAATTGTGGTCGTTGTCATAGTCTGGCCTCTGCGGTTTTATAGCAAAAAGTAATAGAACACGGATCAATAATTTAATGGACATGATAAACATGACAAGGAAGCTGTCAACCAAAATAACAAAAATGGTTAACAAATTATTCCCAGTACGCTCAATAAAGGAAAGCCTAAGCCAAAAGCATTGCTATTTATGTAAACAAACCATTTATGAAGCACTGCCTATTTGTAATGACTGCAAAGCTGACCTGCCATGGAACACGCTAGCGTGCACTATTTGCGCGCTACCCATGAAAATATCATCAGACACAGGTATATGCGGTAACTGTCTATGTAACGAACCCATTTATAGTCAATGCATTTCGGCATTCAGTTATACATTCCCTATAAATGCACTCATTAGTGATTTTAAATACAATAAACAACGCCATTTTGGAAAGCTAATGTCTAAAATGCTGGCGATTAAAATAGAAAAGGAAATAAAGAAAAACGAATTACAAAAACCTGATTTATTAATGCCCGTCCCTATACATATAAACCGGTTTGATACTCGGGGGTTTAATCAATCAGAAGATATTTGCATAGATTTAAGTAAGTATTTAAACATCGCCATTGATCGTCACAGCTTACAACGAACAATACACACGCCCTCACAAACAGCGCTTACCAAACAAGAACGACAAAAAAACTTACATCAGGCGTTTAACATTCAGAAAAAACTTAATGGCGAAGTTATTGCCTTAGTCGATGATGTTATTACGACCGGAGCAACCATTGAATGCTTAAGCACCTTATTACTCAATGCTGGCGCAAAAGAGGTTGTTGTTTGGAGTCTTGCTAGAACACCATTAGGGCAGTGACACGGCTCTAAAAGCTAAAACTTTACACAAGGAAAGACCATACACCCCCCAATATACACGGCGAATCAACACATAAGGGCATCAAGGTGACAAGCAAGCTTAGAAAAAAGAAGCCGAAATAAATCAGACACGCCTGACTGCCCACTTAGTAACTTGAAGGGGCTTGGTGAAATAGCGGCATAAAACTTAGAGTTATCTTTTTCTTTTAGAGATCTTCGCTTCATATAAAGGAAAGCGTCTCTGGTTATGCAAATAAACTAAGCGCTGATCTTTGTATTTTCTTTTAACGAAGAAAAGAGCAATCACAGAAGCCATAAAAAGAATAACTATCAGCCATGCCATTTTTTGATTCCCTATATCTGCACTTCATTAAACAAGCTGATAATGATAATTATTATCAATACGATTAGCAAGTAAAACAAACACAAAAATAATTAGCATAAAAAAATAACTTTTAATGCGATATCGGTATCACTTTAGATTCTTTATTCTAATTTTTAGCTATAGAGTCATAAATCTACTGACAATACTGCGGTAGATTATAGTTTGAGCAACACAGCTCTGGAGGAAACATGGATATTAAACTATTTAAATCCAGTTTATTAAGCTACATATGGAACCTGCACATCCAGGATCCAATGACTGAACTCACTTATAATTGTGATAACATTGATTGAAAATGATGACTGAAATATGACTAAAAAAGCCCAATTTAAGGCTTATCAACAATTAAGAGTATGTTACAACCATCTATAGCAAAGGGTTTGCCAGTGACTGGCCTGCCCTTTGTTTATGCGACAATATACCTAACAGTGTTTACACTATTTTTGCCAATTTACTTGCAGCGCTAAGTATTTATCTCAAATTCATAAATCTTTGGCTTAGTCGTAATTTCCAAATAGATATACATCTTAGATGTTGGGACATCAAATTTCTTATACAGCTCTTGGCGGACGGTATCATAATCAGACATAGTCATAGGCTGTTGTTCGTTGTTTAGACACATGATCCA
This sequence comes from Hahellaceae bacterium, assembly GCA_016744695.1. Taxonomy (GTDB): domain Bacteria; phylum Pseudomonadota; class Gammaproteobacteria; order Pseudomonadales; family Oleiphilaceae; genus Alkalimarinus. The sequence goes on along the minus strand of JADGDV010000009.1, from coordinate 47,261 downwards.
TACCGTAAAATAACGTCCTGTTTTTGCGCTTCTAATATAAAAATCATCAATGGGGTAGTCCTTGAACACTCCTTGGATCTTTTCATCAATTTCTGTTTGTACTTTCACCGAGGGTGCTGATAATAACAACTCGAAGAAGTTATCTTTAAAGATTTTAACGGGGATAGGAATGATCGCTATGGATATGAATAACACCATTATAGGGTCAACGTAATTCAGATAAATATTCCACTGTGTATCTTTTAATAAACTCCCAACAATAAAAACAAAAAATACTGCACTGCTCAAAAAGCCATCGACCAGCCACCCTTGCTTTTCAACATCAAGCATCGGAGAAGGACTCGTTTTACTAATACGGTGAATAATAGCCGCGATAACAAAACAACCAATACTAGCAATCAATGCATACCAAACACCCAGACCAAAATCGATCATTCGCCCACCTTGTATCAATGCCATGGCTGCGGAATAAATCGCAAACACAACCGCGCAAAAAAACAAAATAGCTTTAATCAGGTTGATCATCGGCTCAGCTTGAGCCATACCGAATTGGAATCTATCGTTAACAACGGGCAAAATGCGTAAGAACACAAATAGCGTAAGCCCTATCATAAGCATATTAATTAGGGAGAACACGCCATCCAATAAAATGGCTTCTGAATGAGTTAAATAAGCAAACCCCAACCCCAGTGCTGCCATAAAAAAAGCGCCAAATAGCGATAGTATATAAGCGCGTTTTTCAGATAATTTATTCTTTTCCATGATTAATCACAATGGGTTTAGTTTCTTTGGTACTTTCGTAGAATGGACAATGACTTTTAAAGTATACAATAAAAGGACACCGTTCTATAAAAACAATGTCCTTAAAATTTTACAAGGTATTCAAAAATTTAAGAATCGCAGCGCGATCGGCTTCAACATATTGTTTATACGTCTGCTTAGCCTTTTCAGCTTCACCGCCGTGCCATAAAATGGCTTCCTGAATATTTCTGGCTCGACCATCATGAAGGAAGTTAGTATGCCCGTTGACCATCTCGATTCTACCAATACCCCATAATGGCTGAGTACGCCACTCTGTTCGGCTGGCATCAAAATCAGGGCGCCCTTTTAAACCTTCTCCCATGTCATGGAGTAGTAAATCCGTGTAAGGGTGAATAAGCTGATTTTCCAATCTGGCTATTTCTGTTTCACCGGTTGTGATATTGGTTTTATGACAAGCAATACACCCAGCCTCAGCAAATAATGCCTCACCTTTAAGTGCTATTGGGTCATCAACATCGCGACGATATACAACCCCCAAGGTCTGCAGATAAGAAGTAACATCCACTAGTTGCGCGGGTGTCATTTCATAATCATCACTCTGTACCGCTTGCAAACAATCAAGTTGTTCTGGCTCACAGTTTTGTCTTGCCTTATGGTCGTTCTGCTGATCATCATAACGATAAAAGAACAATGGGTTATTCATGCCCAAATCAAAATAAGCGGCCTCTGCTGACTGCTGGCGTACATCAAACGAATTAGCTTTCCAACCAAATCGACCAATGACATTCCCTCCCCGCTCCAGATCCCATACGGTATTAACGCGACCAGATATACCGTCACCATCTTTATCGTCTGGATCTGACCATGCCATCAGGTCTTCTTCAGTAATGGCTTCAAGTAAACCTAAACCAAACACTTGTGGCCCAAGACGCATTTCATACATGGTATCGTCAGGTAATGGTCCGTAAGCGAGATTGTTAATCAAAAATTCAGGTTTACGAAGGCTGTAAGCCTCCCCCCCTTCCATAACGCCGGTTTCAGCTTCAACCCATTTAACACGAACATGCGCTTCAGGCTTAACACCCGCTGAAGACTTATCACTCAATTGGTGACCATAACCAGGAGGAGAAAGAGAAGCCCCGTGCGGCCCTTTACCCGGAATAGAAACACGAACAAAACCTTCCATTATAGGTTCAAATTCATTTTCAGGTGGTTTCCCACGTCCATCAGCCGCATGACAAGCTTCACAAAACGTAGCGTTATAATGTGGCCCTAGCCCATCATTGTTACTTGAATAACCAGGAGGCAAAGCATCTTGTAACGCACGCTCAAAAAAACCGTCTCCACGGTCAAACGCAGCAGACTGCCCCCACCCCATATTAGGTATCTTCTGAGCAAAGCTTTCACCACTACTGGCATGAAAATGGGTATTGTCGCCCCCCGTGAGACTTTTTGGATTCTCTTTATCAAGATAACCCATAATATCAGGGTCTTCATAAGCGGCATAAGGCGCCCAGATTGTTTTATAAGCTTGCAGCGCCAGAGCGCCCGTTGCCACCGCTAACACCACTAAGCCCACTTTTAAAAACAAAGAGCTGCCTTGTTTTTTTGATTGACTACTCATTCGACTACCCCTTAGCTATTTACAGCAATATTAGCTGAAACAGAGGCGCCATCACCTATACGCATTTTTTGGTTTCTTGTTAGGTAAAGACGCAGACAACCAAGGAAAACAAACATAAAGGTTAACCAGCCTAAATAGCCTAACAAGAGCGTACTGTATGTGCTTTCAGTTTCAATCCAAACACTGAAGAAGAAATAGGCATACCAAGAACCACCGGCAAATACAGGGCCAAGCCACATCGAAATTTTTCCGTATTGCATAGCAAATGCGTTAATAACAATGACGCAAAAAATCGTTATGCGCATAAGAAACTCAGGGTTATCAGTCCAGTAAACGAAGTTATCAACGTGATAGTAATAAGCAAATGTCGTTATTTCTGTAATAACCGCCAACGCCATACCAATACGCAACACCGTATATACAATGTGCATCATTCGGTTTTCAGCAGGCTCAGTACTACCTTTTGCTACCATGCAGAAATAATTAGTCATCGCGAGGGATGAAACCCCAAGACACAAGCCCACCGCGTAGGTTCGAATAAGATTAGTCAGGTAATACAGTTCTATCTCGTTCATTAATCCACTCCTTCAAAATTTACTCATTTAATGCAGGCCGCGCACTCTACTTTTATGACCCTAGCTCTTTGGTTATTAACCCTACCCTTACTATTTATTCCGTTATAACCTCCCCCTGATTTTCTGAGCTTTGAATAAGCCTCTTTCTAAATCGCACAAACAAGAAAATAAGCGCAGGTAAAAGAAGAAACATGAACTGTAGAGAAATAGATTCAATACTGGGGAAAAGACCTAACCAGCCAATACTGGGTAACCATTCAATATACGAACTAGACAACCAACCTGCGACCTGTAGCTCTAGCACCGCTTTGCCTGCAAAAATCACAGATAGGGCGTAGAGCAAAGCGGCAGTGCCAGAAAAGAATTGTTTTAGGGGTAAGCGAACCGATAGCTGAAAAATAAATAAGTAAACGACACCCAATAAAAGTAAAGCTAAGCCAAACCCCGTAGCGATAGGTTCGATTCCCCCGTCTACATCAGCAACCAACGCTTGATAAAACAAAATTGTTTCTGCCCCCTCACGATACACAGCAAAGAAAGCCACAGAGACAATCGCAAGCAAGCTTCCACCGCTCACAGCGTCACCCAGCTTATTATGAATAAAGCCTTGCCACTGCTGCATTTCACGTCGTGAAAACAACCAAAAACTTACATAACTCAACAACACGGCGGCCAGCAACATGGTTGCTCCCTCAAGCGCTTCTTTGGCAGCTCCGCTATTACTAATAAGACTCTGTAAAACCCAAGCAGTTGCGACACTGGCAAGTAACGCAGCACCTACACCCGCCCAAATAAGTGGTACTTTATCGGCCGCCCCCGCTTTACGTAGATAAGCAACCAATGCAGCCACTACAAGCAAGGCTTCAACTCCTTCCCTAAGTAAAATAAACAAAGACTGCAAAGCAATAGACCAAAACCCCGCGTCCCTGTTTTCTATCATCGGTGCGCTAACCAGTTTTTCTCTTAGAGCCTGCCATTGCTCATTCACTTTAACCTTGCTCTTTCCATTGACCGCGGAATTTATTAACACACCAAAACCCATTTCGATGTCTATCATGGCTTGCTGATCAGCCTGCCCTACGGCAAACTCAAGCCCCTTACCCTCAAAGCCACCAAAATAGAGCTTAGAAAAGCGATCACCGTATACCAATGACTGGCTGGGATCATAAGATTCACTCGCCTCATCACCCAACTCAATTAAGGCTGCCATCACACCGGGGTAGTCAGTCGCTGCGATGGTGGATGAAGCACCGAAACTTAGCCATAGCATCATGATCAATGAAACTAGGCTCACCGCTTTTGCTTTCTTAAAAAGCTTACAACATAGCTGATAAACGTTTGATATCACGATTGAACTCCTTAATCTGATCCGCACTCACCGTGCCTCGATAACGAATATCGATATATTGATTGATAACCGCCTCAAGAGCGGGGTAAAGCTGAGGAACCAACGCTTGTAAACGGGCTAACCAATGATCTGGGCACTCATGAGATAAACATTGAAGTTCTCGCTTCTGCAATGCTCGGTTTAGTCGCTCAAATGCTTTAGTAATAGGGTCTTGCGGTTTACGCCTAACACCAATTAACACACCATATAAAACAAATAAAAGCAGTAAACCTAATACAGCCAAAGCCAACAAACTCTTCCAATCTATTTTGGTAAAACCTGATTTTTGCATTAATTCAATTTGCCGGTCAGGGTTGTAATTGAAGACCCAGGTTTCAATGCCAGAGCCCAATGAGTTCAACCAGCTAAAACGGGGCTTGGGCTTAGATGTCTTTTTCTTAACGGGGTCATTGTCTAATGCTTGCTTGGGTTTTGGTGAAGCCTGCGTGACAGTCGTTGGCTCAACTTTAGTCTGGGGCTCTACTTTGGCTTGTGCCTTAGCCGCCTGTTTTTCTTCAAGTGTTGGAGGTGAAACAAAGTCTTTAGCTTCAATACGTGACCAGCCACTTTTATCATCCCAAGCCTCAACCCACACATGCGCATTGGCCTGTCGAACCACAATAAAGTTAGTTAAAGCAATGAGGCTGCCACCGCGATAACCAGAAACTAATCGCGTTGGAATATCCGCTGCACGTAACACCACCGCCGTTGCACTGGCTAAATGCTCTATACCACCTTCTTTACGATCAAAGAAAAATTCATCCAGGCTATTTACATGCTCTTCTATCTCTGGTGTTTGTGTGAGCAAATACCCTCCTTCTGCTAAATGAACACGCAGCGCCTGTATTCGCTCCTCAGCAACAGAATGGTTTAACAACAATTGTTGCCCCCAAGCAACTAACCTAGAGTTTGAGTTATCAGGTAATGCGGTATATTTCCCCCGCTGTTCCTTGCTCAGTGCACGCCCGCCACTATATTCTAACCAGGCCTTTTGGCCGTAGTTAAACTCGGCAGATAACTTTCTTATCCCTAACATCTGAAAGTCTTCAGAAATAAAACTTTCAGTACTACGTCCAACGGGCATATCTAAGGCATAAAGATAACGACTATTATTAGGCGAAACTCTCGCTTCATAACTCACTAACTCTGACTTAGCCGTGAGCGTTTTTTCTAAACTCCCGCTCCCCTTGAATGCCTGTTTGAGTAAGCGGGAACGATTATCCCACCCTTCATCCAAACGCCATTCTGTACCATCATAATGAGTGAAAACCGGGCCTCGCCAATACAGCCTGCTTTTATAAGGGGTTGTGCTTTTGAACTCAGCGACCAGCACAGGCGTATCATCTTGTTTTAAACGTGAAACCTGACCGGCTCTAAGAGTGCCTTTAATGCCTTTTTCTCGATCACTCTGATCAACAACCAACGAAATAGGCAAACCGATAACAATGCCTAAGTCCCATAATGGACCCTGTATACGAGGAAACGTCACAAATAACATGGCGGTCAGAGGCAGCGCCAAGGCAAATAGTTTAAGTGCAAATAAACCAGACCGGATAGATAATCGCTGTCTGCTTTCAATACCATGTAAAGCAAGTAAAAATAGCAGCACACCCAATACAAGATAAGCCAGTACAGCTAAACCACTCAAATATCGACTGCTAGCAGCCATTAGAATCAAGGCGCCATAAAGAACTACATAGAGTTCGCGAACCGTACGACTTTCAAGCCACTTAAGTGCCAGAATAATAATAAAAGAAGAAACAAAGTTATCTCCAGTAAGCCAGGGGGCGCCACGCATAAAAAGTGAGATAACAGCACACAACAATAAGCCCGCAATTAGCAATAACTGCACGATTCGTAATGACTTTGAGCTTATGGGTAAAAGGGAATGCTGGAAGAAGTGCTGAAATAAGGGGCCTAATAATAGCGCCAACACAACAATTAGCGCCTGCTCCCATACCAGTGACCCCATTATCGGTAGAAGTGCATAAACCAATAAGCTCAGTACACCAAAAAACGTAATCTTAAGATGACTCATCTGCATGCTCATACTTTTGACTCGGATCTTACCTGATGAGGCATCACCGACAACTGATATAAACACTGATGCAAATGACTATAGCTATTAGCAGGGGCCACACCAAAGCCAGGCAAGCGCAAACCAAACTCAGCACCTTGCTTATGATAATCAAGCACCCAACGGCATAAACTACTGATGCGTTGCTCATAACTCATGTCTTGAGTATCATCCCAATCAAGCCAAACAGAGGCATCTCCAGAGCCACCATCAAACAACTTAACCTGCAGTTGCTCAAGCCGCGCCATTGCACGCCAATCTATACGTCGAGCATTGTCACCGGGTTGATACTCCTTTAGCCCCATCAAGCTATCTGCATCGTTATGAAGATGTGCTTCGTCACCCTCAACAGAGTTTCTAGGTGCACCATCAACCGCTGGCTCGGGGTAAATCACAACAGCGGGCAATTCAACCAAATTCCGTGCACTGTTGAATAAACCTAAGGGCCATCGACTGCTAATTCTCAATAGCGAAGCATTACGCAAACCCCGTTTTTTAGTCTTAGCCGTTAGTATCCATTGTTGCTGTTGCTCACTCTCCACATCTGATACAAACTCACCATTTGCCGTCAAATCAAGATGAGCTCGTTTTCCCTCATCGGCAACATCAACTTTATATTCAAGAGTCTGTCCCTCATGTACTGGTTGCACATTTACAGTCAGCCCTTTAATCGCTTTAATATTGATAATATTCAGCCAAAAACAAACAATCATCACACCAATAAGAACAAAGCACAGGGTAAACAGAAGATTGCTGTTGTAGTTCACGCCAAACAAAAAAAGCACCAACACCGAACACAAAAAGCTAGCACCATTCACTGTTAACGACACTCGAAACACAGACTTCATACCTGATTTCAGTTGATCATTCATCGTGGAATAGCTACCTGCTCCAGAATATACTCCCCCATAGACTCAGAGCCTGTACCACCATCTCTAGACTGTAAGCGATGACCTGCAACTGAAGGGAAAACAGCCTGAATATGTTTTGGCATCAAAACTTCACTACAGCTCAACCAAGCCCAGGCCTTTGCTGCATGTAATATCGCTAAGCCGCCGCGCGTTGAAATACCATTAATGAATAATCCTGACTGACGAGTAAACAAAAGTAATTCATATAAATAACTCAACGCATGCTCTGAACAGACAACATCATTGACCGCCCGTTGAAAACCAATCAGCTGCGCTGTTGTAATGATAGGTTTCTGATTTTCAATCAACAGCCGCCGACTCTGACCAGAAAGAATCTCCATCTCTGCAGATCGTGAGGGATACCCCATTTGAATACGCATCATAAAACGGTCTAACTGGCTTTCAGGCAAAGCCGATGTACCAATTTGCTCTAATGGGTTTTGTGTAGCAATAACAAAAAATGGTGAAGGTAGAGCCCTTGTTTCTCCTTCTAAACTTACCTGCCTCTCTTCCATTGCCTCTAATAAAGCACTTTGAGTTTTGGGTGATGCACGGTTAATTTCGTCAGCAAGTAATAACTGACTAAACACTGGCCCAGGTATAAACCGAAATGAAGACGTCTCTTTTTCATAAATAGACGCGCCTAAGATATCTGCTGGAAGAAGGTCATTAGTAAATTGAACCCGTTTGTAATCTAAGCCCAACACACTAGCCAACGAATTAGACAACACGGTTTTCCCCATACCGGGAAGGTCATCAATCAGCAAATGGCCATTAGCCAAAAGACAGGTTAACGACAGCTTTATCTGTTTTGATTTACCCAGAATCAGCGTATTAAGTCTCTCATATACATCGTGTAATTCACTTCTCACGGCAGCATGGCTGTGAGTATTTAGAGAAGAGGTCGTATCTGCTTGTTGTATTACAGATGACTGAACAGAAGATTGAACTAAAGAGGTAGTCACTCACATACTCCAAAGGCGGTAAATTTACAATGACCACTCCCCCCCATACATGGGCTGAACAGTAATCATCACATTTACCACATCCCCCTCGGACGCTGGCAAGTCACTTTAAAATCGCCGACACTTTAACAGTAATGATTCTCATTTACAATAATGAATAATGGAAATTGCGAGGAAACAAAGAGGTTTTATTTTTGAATAACGTATTTGCGACTACACTTAAGGCTAAACGGGGTTTCCAAAAGGTTAAGTGATGTCGATAAGTCCTAGTCTATTGATGCTAAAAAAAACCACCAAAGCATACAGTCTGTATGCCTGCACCTTGGGGTTTATCATGCAGAGCCCAGTGGTTCTGGGCTTATGTGTTGTTGCTATTTTAGCCTGCGGGGTTGTTGACCACGTGGGTCATCATCATTGACGACAAGCGGCTATTTACTCACCTTCAAACTGACAAACGCTATAAACGCTTAATCCTTTCTCCTGAAGTTTTTTTGACCCTCCAAGATCAGGTAAATCTATAATTGCAGCCGCCTCTATAATCTCCGCACCGAGCCGTTCAATTAATGATGATGCCGCTAACATGGTTCCACCAGTAGCAATCAAGTCATCCATTAAAATCACTTTATCGCCTTCTTGAAAGGCATCTTTATGAATCTCAACTTCTGCCTTGCCGTATTCCAGATCGTAGCTCTCTGAGACCGTGTCAAAGGGTAATTTCCCTTTCTTTCGAATAGGCACAAAGCTCGCATTCAATTCATAGGCGAGAACTGATCCAATAATAAACCCTCTGGCGTCTACACCGGCCACCGCATCAATGGTTAAGTGGTGGTAACGGTGAATAAAGGCATCAATCAATTTTCTAAATACTGTTCTATCTTGCAGTACGGTAGTGATGTCACGAAACATCACACCTTCTTGAGGCCAGTTTGGCACCGTTCGAACGGCATTTTTAACCACATCACTAAAGTATTGCTCACTTAAACGGATGCTTTCACGTAGTTGCTCTTCAGTAGCATTCGGTGTATTTACGACTGTGTTAGATGTTTTCATAACAGCGCCCCTTAAGCCCCCAAGAAAATAAACTTGAGAATAAATAAAACCGCAATTAATAACAGGCTGATATTGAGGTCATTGAATTTCCCGCTAAGTAGTTTTATCACTGCATAACTAATAAAACCAAGGGCGATACCGTTTGCGATAGAAAAAGTAAGCGGCATCATCAAAGCCGTTATAGCAGCAGGTGCGGCTTCGGTTATATCTTCCCAGTCAATATGAGATAAACCACTCGCCATTAACACCGCAACATATAAAAGCGCCGGAGCTGTCGCATAGACAGGTACAATCGATGCGATTGGCGATAAAAATAAACAAAGTAAGAACAGAATACCCACAACAACCGCGGTTAAACCTGTGCGGCCTCCGGCAGAAATACCGGCCGTACTTTCAATATAACTGGTTGTGGTTGATGTACCCAGTGCCGCACCACCCATAGTGGCAACACTATCCGCCATTAACGCTTTACCCAAGCGTGGAAGCTTGCCATCTTTACCCAACAGTTTACCCTGATGCGCAGCCGCAATTAATGTTCCCGAGGTATCAAACAGGTCAACAAATAGAAAGGCGAATACGATACTAACCATTCCAACATTTAAGGCACCGACAATATCCATCTGCATAAAGGTAGGTGCCATACTAGGCGGCGCTGCGACAAACCCCTTGTATTCAATCATGCCCAGTAATAGCGCAATGATAGTGATAGAAATAATACCTATCATCACTGAACCCGTCACTCGTCTATAGGCAAGTGCGCAAATCACAAAAAAGCCACCTAATGTTAACAAGCTAGAAGCACTGGTCAGATCACCAACAGAAACAAAAGTGGCTGGGTGATCAATCACAATACCTGCATTTTTAAGCGCAATTAGGGCTAGAAAAAAACCAATACCCGCCGATATTCCAAAACGTAGTGAGAGGGGTATGCTATTAATAATCCACTCACGTACTTTAAATAAGCTAAGAATAAAAAAGATAAGGCCCGAAAGAAAAACGGCGCCTAAGGCCACCTGCCAGGTATGCCCCATCCCCTGAACCACGGCAAAAGCAAAAAAGGCGTTAAGCCCCATGCCTGGTGCCAAGGCAATAGGATAGTTAGCAAACAAGCCCATAATTAAACAGCCTACAGCCGCCGCAATACAAGTAGCCCCGAAGACTGCGCCATAATCCATGCCTGATGCAGAAAGCACATCAGGGTTAACAACAATAATATAAGCCATCGTAAGAAATGTGGTGAGACCCGCTAAGACCTCTGTTTTGACATCCGTGCCATGTGCTTTCAACTGAAATAATTTTTCTAGCATGAAATTGGACCTATTCGAATGAAAATAATTTACTTAGATTTAGCTTTTATCGCTTCGATCTCATCAATAATATGAGCAAGCTGAGGTCGATTTTCTTTTAACTCTTCTGCCGTTAACCCTTCTAACTCATGCGGAAACACCAACCACTCAGCACTTTCGTGAATGTAGTAATCGGGAATACGATCGGTCTGATTGTTAGCCGGTTTAAAATAAGGGGTAGCTACGCGGATTTCTGGGGTGTTTTTCTTGCAGGCTCGCTTAATATTTAAAATGATTTGCTCAATGCTTAAGCCACTATCGTGTACATCATCAACTATAAGTAAGCTGTCTTCAGATTCAAGACGTTTAATTAAATAGGTTAAACCATGCACACGCACATGCTTGCTTCGCTCACCGATACCGGTGTAACTAGACGTTCGAATGGCAATATGATCAGATTTTACATCAAGTACATCCAAGCATTCTTGAACAGCAATCCCCACTGGAGCACCACCACGCCATACACCGACAATATAGTCAGGGCGAAAACCACTTTCGTATATATTCAGGGCTAGTTGAAAACTATCTTCGAGTAGCTGATCTGCTCTGATAAAAACCTTTTCCATACACCTCACCTGAAACAATACGAGTTAGAATAAATTGGGCACGAATTGTACAGCAAGATGTTTGGCACATCTAATAGAAATGCCGAGATTTAACTATAATTAAAGAACCAGTAAATGAAGCGGCTGAATAAATAAAAAGACGAGCTAGAGGCTTAACTGAACTTGGTAGACTTTATTCTTTCCTGATCTTTTAGCTTGATAACAAGCTTTGTCTGCAACACTCAGTAAATCTTCAAATGTGGGCTGAGCATTTTCACTGTACCCAATCCCCATACTGGCTCCAAACGAAGTATCTATTTCACTCATAGACGCTTGGAATTCATTTATTCTAATTTGTATTTTTTCTGCCACATTATTCGCTTGAGCTACTGAGTTTGATTGAATCAAAATCATAAACTCGTCACCGCCAAATCGAGCCGCAACATCAGATTTACGAATAGCACCTCGAATAATTTCTCCTATCTTAATTAAGGCGCTATCCCCTGCTTGATGCCCATGCGTGTCGTTCAGTGTTTTAAAATTATCGAGATCAATAAATATCATGGAAGTAACGGTTTGGTCTGAGCTTGAAGATGACTGGGCTGTCGTTGAAATTAAGCTATGGAATTCTTTTTTAAATTCATCACGATTCAATAAATCTACCAAGCCATCATGGGTCGCCCTATACCTAAGTGACTGAGACATATTTATATTATCAATCATTATTTTTCTTGTTTGCTCAGCTGACTTCATCATAATTAATATTAATATGCCCAGCATTGCCGCAATAATACTATGAACAGGCGTGCCTTCGAATAAACATCTAACACCTAGAGGTACAACAGCCAAAAATAAGAACAAACGAAAAGTAAGACGATCAATTGAGTATACGCCTACAGCAGCAGCTCCCATCCCACCGGGTATAAGAATAACAAGCATCTGGTATAACGGCTCATCTGAGTTGAAAAAAAACACAGATAATGCGCCAAACAAACAACCTGAAAATGTAGTCAATACACGGTGAACCTGGAGCCATGTATGTATTCTAAAACGACTAATATCTTCTACATATAGGCGGTGAACGTAGACTCGAATGGCATTCAATGAAAGTCCAAAAAGACACCATGCTAATAAACCCACTGAAGGAAAAATTGCGGACAGGATCAAGCTGACAATAATAATATTAGCAACACCAGCAGCAATTGCGCCCATTACATTATTGTAGAGCACAGATACTATTTGCTCTTGATGCCACTGTTCTCGCTGAGAGGTGTGCAAGTTACTTTATTCCCTCAATATTAATAGTTTACTCCTTTTGCTTATCCGTATATAAGCCTAAGAATTTATATTAATTAAGTATAGGTGCTAAATTTTAAAACGGATGCAAAATTTAATCATCGCTAATATTTACCAATCAATCGATTGACACCCATTTTTTGCCTGTTAGCATTCATGCCCTACGGTTATCAATACCGCCATACATCACCCAAACGATAGAAGCACATGAGCCAACCATCACCTACAAGCCCCCAAACAGCAACACTAATGATTCAAGGCACCACCTCTGACGCAGGCAAAAGTACACTGGCTGCAGGTTTCTGCCGTGTACTTAAACGCTTAGGCTTTTCGGTTGCCCCTTTTAAACCTCAGAACATGGCACTAAACAGTGCGGTCACGGCGGATGGTGGTGAAATTGGTAGAGCTCAAGCATTTCAAGCGATGGCCTGCGGTCTTGAGCCGATGACCGATATGAACCCTATATTGCTAAAACCATGCTCCGACCAAGGGGCGCAGGTTATTATTCATGGTAAGGCCACTGCCACCATGCAAGCAACGGAGTACCATGACTATAAAAAAGTCGCACGTAAAGCCGTTTTTGAATCCTACGAGCGATTAAAATCCAACTTCAATTACATTGTCGTAGAAGGCGCTGGCAGCCCTGCAGAAATAAATTTACGAAGCAATGATATCGCCAATATGGGCTTTGCTGAAGAGGCCGACTGCCCTGTTATTATTGTGGCGGATATTGACCGTGGTGGAGTTTTCGCGCATTTAGTCGGTACCTTAGACCTATTATCTGAAACTGAACAAGCCCGTGTATGTGGTTTTGTTATCAACCGCTTCAGAGGAGATATTTCTCTTTTAGAATCAGGGTTAGATTGGCTAGAAGAACGCACTGGCAAGCCAGTTTTAGGCGTTCTCCCCTATTTGCATGGTCTATATATTGATGCTGAAGATGGTGTGAATGACGTTGAAAAGTCAGGTAATGCAGAACACGAAGAAAAACTTAAAGTAGTTGTTCCTGTACTCCCTAGAATTAGCAATCATACTGATTTTGACCCGCTACGCTTACATCCTCAAATTGATTTTCTCTATATTAAAAAAGGCGAAGCGATTCCTCCCGCTGATCTTATTATTCTTCCTGGCAGCAAGAACGTCAGAAGTGACCTCAAATTTTTGGAAGAACAAGGCTGGCCCGAAGCGATCAAAAAACATCTTCGCTATGGCGGTAAGTTAATAGGTATATGTGGAGGCTACCAAATGCTAGGACACTATATACACGACCCTCTAGGTATAGAAGGAACAGCCGGTAGCAGCTCAGGTTTAGGCTTACTTTCACTTAGCTCTACATTAGAGCCAGACAAACAATTAAAGCAGGTTACTGGCACTTTAACACTGCCAAACCAAGCTGAAGCAAACGTAAAAGGGTATGAGATTCATGCAGGCATAACCGAAGGCGAAGCACTCAAAAAACCAATGCTACTATTGAATGATACGAAAGATGGTGCAGTATCAAATGATAATCAAATCGCCGGCACTTACCTTCACGGTCTATTTGATCACACAGAAGCGATGGAACAACTTTTACACTGGGCAGGGCTCAATGAAACAGTATCCATTGATTACTCCGTACTACGCGAAGCATCTATCAATAGATTAGCTGATTCAATCGAAACGCACTTAGATATCGATAAAATTTTAAGCTTTAACTGAGGGTGTTGAAATATGAGTGTAATGGATCAGCTCAAGCCCTGCTTACTTAATAAGCGAGGCCTTAATCTTCAAGCCGTTTTCAATATTCACGAACTGCCCGACAGTATTATAAAACATCTTGAAGCTGAGCATTCAACACTCAAAGATTATCAACAATTGATTTTGATAGGGCATGGAGGAAGAGCACTCTGGGAATCGATGCCACCACTCTCAGCAACATCTACAGACCCTATTGATGAGTATTCAGCCGATACTGTAAATAAGTGGTTTACAGCTAACTACCCCGACCATAACGCAACGTTAATTTATCCGGGAGAACAGATTATAGGCTTACAAACATTAGGCATTCTCGCTGGATGGCATCATACATCGCCTTTTATGGTGGGTATTAATACAGTGTGGGGTTCTTGGTATGCTTACAGAGCTGTTTTACTAACCGACACCCAGCTTGAAGTAACGCAAGTAAATAAAAGTCCATCTCCCTGCAGCACTTGTACCAACAAACCCTGCATTGAACATTGTCCGGCCAATGCTTGCGATAACGGATCATTCAATATGGATGCGTGCATTCATTATCGCAAGTCTGAGAATTCAAAATGTAGTGAAACGTGTCTAGCACGTATTATCTGCCCAGTGGCAAGCGAGCACCGTTACAGTAAACAGCAAATGAGCTATCATTATTCGGCTTCGATGAAGATCATTGAAAAATATTATCCCTAATTCACATAACTAAGTATGAATGTAAAAGGCCCTTTATGAGTGATTCAAAATCAGCAAAGCATAATGCCAGCATGGAAAAGCAAAAAGAGAAAATTGATAAACGCATTGCTGAAGCCAGTGAGGAGCGTGGTGTTTCTATTCTGTTAACCGGAAACGGCAAAGGAAAATCGAGCTCAGCTTTTGGTATGGCGATACGTAGTTTAGGTTATGGCTACAAGGTGGGTATTGTACAGTTTATTAAAGGCGCAATGCTTTCTGGAGAAGAGATTTTCATTAAAGAGAGACACCCTGAAGTTCAATTCTACCAAATGGGCACCGGCTTCACTTGGGATACTCAAAATAGAGATTCAGATATCGCTGCCGCAGAAGCAACGTGGACAGTGGCTGAAGCTATGCTGAAAGATGAAAGTCTACACTTGGTCATATTAGACGAGCTAACTTACATGCTAGCCTACACCTACCTTGACGAAGACATGATCTTGAATGCACTTCGTAATAGGCCCGCAAATCAAAGTGTAGTGGTAACAGGTCGCGGTGGCGGCAAAGCTATTCGTGAGCTAGTAGACACAGTATCTGAAATAAACGATATCAAACATGCTTATACAGCGGGTATTAAAGCGCGTAAAGGCGTTGATTATTAAACAGGGAATTATCAGGTAAGATAGAACAAAATAATAACAAGGATTGATTATGAACCAAGCCATAAAACAGCCCCACGATTCAGCAAACGAAAGTAAGCACTTTGACTATGATTACATTGTCATTGGCAGTGGCTTTGGTGGATCAGTCTCTGCACTGCGTTTATCAGAAAAAGGCTATAAAGTTTTAGTGCTGGAAAAAGGGAAATGGCTAAAAGAAAAAGACTTTCCCTCAACCAATTGGAATCTTAAAAAATGGCTTTGGTTGCCTCTTCTGAAATTCTTTGGGCTATTTAAAATAACCGTTTTTCGCCATGTTATGGTTCTCTCAGGAGCAGGTGTAGGCGGTGGGTCACTCGTATACGCAAATACTTTACCCGTCCCTAAAAAACACTTTTTTGAAGCGGATAGCTGGAAGCACTTAGGCAACTGGGAAGAAGAGCTTGCTCCGCACTACAAAACAGCCCTTACCATGCTAGGCGCTACGCCAGCACCCAACAAAGAACATGGCGACGAAGCACTACAACAACTAGCAAAAGATATCGGTAAAGAAGATGGCTTCGAAGCCCCTAACGTTGCCGTATTTTTTGGTGAGCCAGGTAAAAAAGTAGCTGACCCTTATTTTGGTGGAAAAGGGCCAGAACGATCAGGTTGCACGTTTTGTGGCGGTTGTATGATTGGCTGTCGATTCAACGCAAAAAATACCTTAGATAAGAATTACCTCTATTTCGCACAACAAAATGGTACTGAAATTAAAGCCGAGTCGGAAGTTGTAGATGTACGCGAATATATTGCGAACGGTGTTCACGGCTATAGTGTCGACTGGAAGTCATCGACTCGTTATTTCGGACAATCGGGTACGTTTCACGCAAAAGGGGTTATTTTTGCCGGTGGTGTAATGGGCACAATAAAACTGCTACTTAAACTAAAGGAGACATCATTACCCAGAATATCAGACAGCCTGGGTTATGGTATTCGTACAAACTCTGAAGCACTCATCTCGGTAACAACAACCGACAAAACCCATGATTATTCGAAAGGCGTAGCCATTAGCTCACTTCTGCATGCTGATGATCATAGTCATATAGAAGCAGTGCGTTACTCTGCCGGGGCCGGTTTCTGGAGAATCGCGATGGTGCCTATGGTTACGGGCAGCAATATTATTATTCGCACAGCCAAGCTGATTGGCGAATGGATAAAACACCCGGTTAAAAACTTTAAAATAGTAACGGTAGATGATTGGGCGAAGAGAACGCAAATTTTACTCTTCATGCAAACACTCGACTCAACACTAAAATTTACCCGTGGTATCTTTGGCATGAAATCACGTATTGATAAAGGCGAAGCGCCAACGGCGTTCATTCCTGAAGCGCAAGTGCTAGGCAATAAATACGCTAAGATTATTAACGGAAAACCTGCCGTTCTGCTTCCTGAAGCCTTGCTAGGCATCCCGACTACCGCGCATATTCTAGGTGGAGCCTGCATGGGTAAAGATGCCAGTGAGGGCGTGATTGACTCTAAGCACAACGTATTTGGTTACAATAATCTTCATGTGTGTGATGGTTCATCTATATCTGCCAATATAGGTGTTAATCCATCATTAACGATTACTGCGCTGACCGAACGTGCTATGAGTCACATACCCGATAAAAGTGCAGCGACCCCAAGCAAACCACATTGATCACTGAATGGTTTGTAGACTTAAGCCTTGCCAGTTTAGTTACATTACTGGCGAGTAGCTTTCTTGGCTCATTTATTACCGCGGCCTTGGGTGTAGGAGGAGGCGCTTTCTTAATTGCAATGATGGCAGGCCATGTTCCAGCCATTGCACTTATTCCACTACACGGCATTGTTCAACTAGGGTCCAATGGCTCTCGTGCTGTACTAACGCGTAAACACCTACAACCTAAAATACTTGGATTATTTTCTTTAGGTGCCGTTGTCGCTACCTTGTGTGCTATCTATTTATTTAACAAAACAGGCACTGATTTCATCCCTCCCATAATAGCCTTATTTATTCTTTGGTTATGCTGGGGAAAATTACCCGAATTGGGTTTAGGTAAGAAACCTATAGGGCTTTTTATTGGGGGCCTATTAACCACGCTTGCCACGATGGTTGTGGGGGCAAGTGGCCCATTAGTATCTGCCTGGCTAGGTCGAAACGGTTTAGATCGCTGGACTTACACCGCTAATTTTTCTAGCTGCATGACTGTTCAGCACTTATTAAAAATAGTGGTATTCAGCGTTGCCGGCTTTGCATTTACAGACTGGGTACCGTTATTGATAGCCATGTTAGTGATGGGATACCTAGGAACTAAAGTAGGCTTGTTAGTGCTCGGTAAATTACCTGAAAAACAATTTAAAATGCTTTTTAAATTGCTGTTAACAATACTGGCTATAAGAATTCTAATTACTTGGCTGTTGTAAATATCGCTAGTTAAATGTCAATAATATACAGTTAAACCCTTTCGGCTACCTCTTCAGCTAGAGCCAAGCATGAGGTTAAACCCGGTGACTCTATTCCCATCAGGTTTATCAAACCTTTTACACCATGCACCGTTTCATCCTGAATAATAAAATCAGCTGCAGGTTCACCGGGGCCACTAAGTTTAGGACGAATACCCGCATAGGCCGGTTGTAATTCCCCTTGAGGCATAGTAGGCCAATAACGTTTAATCGCGTCTTCAAATCCATTCATTCGAGCACTTTCTACCGGATAGTACTTATTTTTTATCCATTCAACATCAGGGCCAAATCTAGCTTGCCCAGCCATATCTAAGGTTAGATGAACACCTAACCCACCCTCTTCAGGTACAGGATAAATTAAGTGATTAAAAGGGGCTTTGCGGGGCAATGAGAAATAATTTCCTTTTGCCATATAAAAATGAGGAATATGCTCTTCAGGGAAATGTTTAATATTTTTCAAAAGCGCGACAGCATCAAGCCCTGCACTATTAACTAAGCATTGCGTGGTTAATTTAAACGGTTCTTCTTTCCCTACTAAAAGCTCAATTTCAGAACGACTACCCTCACCTGAAATATTGACTTCTCCAGAAAGGACTGGGGTATTTAAAACAAATTGTGCACCCGAATTTTCGGCATCAGTTTGCAATTGAACCATTAATTGATGGCTGTCGATAATGCCCGTCTCTGGTGACCAGATAGCTGCCAGCGCATTGAGTTCAGGTTCTAACGCGAACAGCTGCGGCTGGCTAATAATTTCCAAGCCCTCAACACCGTTCGCCTGCCCTTTTTTAAGTATTGCACCTAAGGTATCAACTTGCTGTTCGTTAGTAGCGACAATCAACTTTCCACAGCGTTTATGGGGAACCGCCTTTTGCTCACAGTAGCTATACAGTTTTCGACGACCTGAGACACATAATCTAGCTTTCAGGCTATCTTGAGGATAATAAATACCCGCATGAATAACCTCGCTGTTACGTGATGAGGTTTCACTGCCTACTTCTCTGGCAGCTTCAAGTACCCACACCTCACGCCCTTGCAGTGCGAGTTGTCGAGCAATCGCTATCCCAACAACGCCTGCACCGACAACAACGTAATCGACAGAGTAATGTTCCAATACGTGACCAGTCTATGATGATTTATTTAAAAACACACCTAGTACACGGTCGTAGGCATCCGGGAGCAATCGTTGAAACCAGTCAACCACTTTGGCATCTGGCCCTATAAGCACCCGTGTATTATTTTTTATAATGCCATTAACTATCGTCTCTGCAGCCTTATCTGGTGTTGTCCAGGTGAACTTATCAAACAACCCCATCGCCTCATCACGGTCAACTGAACCATCTATACTTTTATAAAAACGAGCACTTTTTGCAATATTGGTTTTGATACCACCAGGGTGAACACAAATAGGGCTTACAGTAGTGCCTTTTAATTCAAGTCTTAAAGCTTCAGTAAACCCTTTTACTGCAAATTTGCTGGCATTATAGGCCGACTGAGTTGGTAAAGAGATTAAACCGAAGATGCTAGATATATTAACGATGTACGCTTCACTTGAGCGTTTAAGGTAAGGCAAGAATGCCTTCGTTCCGTACACAACCCCCCAAAAGTTAATATTCATGACCCACTCAAAATCTTCGTAGCTCATATCTTCAACAGTTTCACTCAATGCAACACCTGCATTGTTAATAACAACATCAATGCGACCAAAGTCACCATATACTTTGTCTGCTAGGTCATATACGGCTTTTTTATCACTTACATCTAAGGCATAACGACGAACACGAGAGACACAACCACTTTCAGATATAAGCCGAGAAGTCTCTTCAATATTGTCATCATTTAAATCAACCAAGGCTATATCGGCCCCTTTTTTTGCCAATAGTTTAGCCAAACCTCGACCGATGCCAGAGCCAGCACCCGTTATTACAACTGTTTTGCCCGAAAAGTTTTTCATATATGGTTTCTCATTGTTATTTTGTGAGTCTTTGGATTCTCCCCCGTCCAGCGTTTAAACGCACGTGTAAAACATCGTCTATTAGAAAACCCCAATGCCTCACTCACTTCTTCTACGTTTCTGCCTCTTGAAAACAAGTCCAATGTTAAATTAAGCCTAGCACTATCCTGTAGGGTAAGGTAGCAAGTATCTTCATCTTTCAGCCTACGTTGCAAGGTTCGACTACTAAGGTTCAATTGACTAGCCATTTGTTCAATATTACAACTAATTTTATCAGGCTTATTTTTCCAAATATTCCTAATTTTAAGTTCAAGAAGACAAAAATTAAGCGTCATAAACCCTCATTTATCTAGTTTTTACACTCTACTTATTCTTTAATGTGGCTGCCTTGCTAAATAATCAAGCCCCTGAGAAACCTGCTGCTTTAATTAAGTACACTTTAAAAACAGACTAATTCAAAAACTTTACGTTAAAAATTATAGTATTTCCAATGGGGAGCACGATAGAATAGGCCTATAGTCTTTCTGAATTTCACTATAAAGCCCAACTACGGAGCATGCATGTCCGATAAAAAACAATTCACTATTGTTATGTTAATCGCCTCTTTTTTTGTTGCATGGATTGTTTATAGCAACATGTCGATTATTTTTATTAACAATATTGTCATGGAGGATAAAGAACTAAATGCCTACCCTTACCCTTTTCGCATTCTCAGAAAAGAAGGCAACACAGCAATAATGGGCTCACTTCGCTCAACAGAAATCCCCGTATCGACTGCACTAAAAATTCTATTTCCCGAGTTAAAAGATACGACAGACAATGACAACGAGATACAACAAGCACAAAAACAAATGGCGCGACTTCAGGCTAAAGCAAAAGACATTGTTCTAAGAAATTCAGACTTTGATTCCGTCAACTGGGAATTAGACGAGAACTGGTTCAGGCTTCACGGTATCAAACCGTAAAATAAACATCATAAATTGACTATTTGCCAGCCGGAGGTTTAACCTCCGGATGGCAAAAAATAGATCTTACTTTGATGGATAATCTACCAATATTTCACTCAACGCTTTATCAGCCTGAACCTGAGTTACTTTATCAAGATCTATACCCGTAATATCACTTACAGACGATGCCTTCCAAACAACCCTATCTTGCTTAACATCAACAACATTGATTAATAAAGCACCTTCATTAACCGCTTCTGCCTGACTTCGTGTATACACACCTTTACCGGTACTAATTTGCTCAAGTCTCATCTGTTGCTCATGAGTTATACGTGCAGCAAACCGTACAATAAGATCAACATCTCCGGTCTCAGAGTAGCTCAAGCCTTTAGTTGAGAGGCTGTCAGCAATCGCTTTTTTCAGTAGACCATTTAATGCAACATATTGCTGTTCTTGCTGAACAGCTTCTACGCTAAATGTTTTATAGCTATCAAAAGGTGCACTTTTATCATGATCCGTTTCTACACTTCTACGAGATGATGATGCACAAGCGGCCACAAAAAGACACAACACAACACAAAGGATTTGCTTCATTTCAAAAAACTCCCTGTTTAATTATTAGACAGTAAAATTAACGGACTATGCATGTACAACCAATCATTAATTCAAGATTTTCATGCACTAAAGCCTGACTATACTACAAAGCTGATTTAATAAAAGGGAAAGCCCCGCAATATGATATGATAGGCAAATGATAAATACATTAGATCACGCTCACCCCTATAATGATCTCAAGCCAGAAACTGTCATTGATGCTGTAGAAAGCTTAGGCATTATGAGTGACGCTCGAATATTCCCGCTCAACAGTTACGAAAACAGGGTTTATCAAGTCGGTGTAGAAGAAGGTACACCTATCATTGCAAAATTTTACCGCCCTCACCGCTGGAGTGAAGACGCAATACTTGAAGAGCACCAATATACATGGGAACTATTTGATCAAGAGCTCCCTGTAGTCCCTCCTGTTAAAGATGAAAACGGAACCACTCTTCATCAATACAATGGTTTTCATTTCTCCATATTTAAGCGACAAGGTGGACATGCCCCCGAGTTAGATAACCTAGACAGCCTTTTTTTAATGGGCCGGTATCTTGGTCGGATGCACGCAGTAGGAGCAAAAGAACAATTTAAACACCGCCCCACCATTACGGTCGACGAATGGGCAATTGCCAGCAGAGCGTTTCTTTTGGAAAACGATTTCATCCCAAAAGACCTAAAAATGGCTTACGACACGCTATCTCAAGATCTCATAAATAAAGTACAAACTATTTGGCAGCAATGCCCAGACCTTAACAACTTTCGTATTCATGGTGACTGCCATGGCGGTAACGTACTTTGGCGCAATGACTTACCTCACTTTGTAGACTTTGATGATTGTCGTAATGGCCCTGCTATTCAAGATATATGGCTACTATTGTCAGGTGACCGCCAGCAACGTACAGGGCAGCTATCTGAAATTGTTGATGGCTATAATGAATTTTATAAGTTTGACACCTCACAAATAAAACTAATAGAGCCCCTTCGCACCTTAAGAATCATGAACTACAGTGCATGGTTGGCCAAACGTTGGACCGACCCAGCCTTTCCTCATCACTTCCCATGGTTTAATACTGAACGCTACTGGGCTGAGCACATTCTAGAATTGCGAGAGCAGTTTGCTATATTAGATGAAGAACCATTAAAGCTGTATTAGAGAAAGAACAGTTAAAGACAGAACAACTAAACCTGCAGGAACATTCATGTCAGATACAACCAACAACGATAAAGTAAGCAAAAACACCCTAATTATAGCGATTATTGCAACCGTAATAGCGACCCTTGCCATTTTAGAATTTGCAGGTAAAGTTAAGCACAACGAGAGCAAAGGTGATTACTCAATCAGTACCTATCAGGCTATTATAATCAATAAGGGTGAGGAGCACTTAATTTCACGTAAGCCCTCAGAGCAAACATCACAATGTATTGATGGCTACTTGTTTATTCAGTCAGACTCAGACCTTACTATGCTGGGTTTGATTGTCGATTATAAAAACCGCGGCATCCGCTGCCAGTAAACCTTATAGCGACAAATACCTTGAAAAATACGAGTACCGCTAAGCTACGCTCAAACATTTTATTACTCATCACCGCTGCGATTTGGGGCTTTGCCTTTGTATTTCAACGTACAGGAATGGAACATGTTGGGCCATTTACGTTCAATGCAGCACGCTTTGCGCTAGGTACACTTTCATTACTCCCTGTATGGTGGTGGTTTTCGTCTAAATCAAATGAAAAAACATCAAGAAACGTTTTATATTATGGTGCTATTGCCGGCCTATTCTTATTTATGGGTTCAACCTTTCAGCAGGTAGGCATTCAATATACGACTGCGGGTAAAGCAGGTTTTATTACGGGGCTATATATCGTCATTGTTCCCCTCATAGGGCTTTTCTTTGGACAGTACACACGAAAAGAAACCTGGATTGGTGGTACCCTAGCCCTAGCAGGACTCTTCCTACTCAGTATTACGGATGATTTATCCCTAGGCTATGGCGATACACTCATTCTAATCAGCGCCTTATTCTGGGCTGGCCATGTTCTTATTATTGCGAAGTTCTCACCTAAGGTATCCCCTATTGCACTCTCCGTTGTTCAGTTTTCTATCTGCGCACTTCTCAGTTTATTGGTGGCGCTATTTACCGAAACGATAGACGGCAATAACATTCTTCTGGCTGGGGAATCTATACTTTTCACAGGCATACTCTCTGTCGGCATTGCATACACATTACAAGTGGTTGCTCAACAAGATGCGCACCCAGCTCATGCAGCCATTATTCTTAGTCTCGAAGCACTCTTTGCCGCTATTGGTGGCTGGTTATTGTTAAATGAAGTATTGAGCGTTAAAGCGCAAATAGGCTGTTCGCTCATGCTTATCGGTATGGTTGTTTCTCAAATTAAATTATTCAAAATACCTGCTTCGATTGGGAAAAATCGCCCAATAGGTTAAAATCCCCCTCTATATTCTATACAACATTTTATTTCTGAACTCTCTGGTAGTTACATGGTAGACCAAAAGCCCGACAATATTTACGCCTCACCTTTAGATCGCGTGGCAGATTTTGCATTTGATGATGCGGTTGCCAGAGTATTTCCGGATATGATTCAACGATCTGTACCTGGCTATACCACAATCATTCCGATGATAGGCTTAATCACCGAACGCTATGTTCAAGCAGGCACTAACTGTTATGACCTTGGCTGCTCACTCGGTGCTGCAACCTTAGCGATGCGCCACGGTTTAAAAGATACACCGAGTAAATTAATTGCCGTTGATAACTCAGAATCTATGGTCAAACGCTGCGAACACTATATTGAACTAGACAATAGTCCAGCGCCTATTGAACTTCGCTGTGCAGATATTCGTGATATAGAGATTGAAAATGCATCCGTTGTCACGCTGAACTTTACCCTGCAGTTTTTACAGCAAGAAGACCGTCTAAACCTTCTCAAAAACATTTCAAAGGGCTTAAAACCTGGCGGTGTTTTGATTCTTTCTGAAAAAGTTCATTTTGAATCACCAGAAGAACAGCAGACCCTTGAAGCATTACATTATGACTTTAAGAAAGCCAATGGCTACAGTGAGCTAGAAATTAGCCAGAAGCGTTCTGCTCTTGAACAGGTACTTATTCCTGAAACAATAGACGATCATAAACAACGCTTACTTGATTCGGGGTTTTCTGAGGTACAACTCTGGTATCAATGCTTTAATTTTGTTTCATTTTTGGCAATTAAATAATGCCGTCACTCTGGCGTACTTTTTAATTTCATTAACTTTACTGGTTTTATACTGTGGATTTTTACAAGCTATATCAAGACCTATTCCAAGCAATGAAAGCAGGCCCTTTAAACCGCTGGCTGGATGGGCTTATTCCGATGTTAGAACAGCGATTACAAGACAACCCTCATGGTGACTTAGTTCGCTGGCAAGAGACATTAAATCAACTTCCAGATATTACCCCTGACAACGTTGATCTAAACGCTTCAGCGATTACCGTCACTAAAGACGGTGGCTGCTCACCTGAGCAAACAGAGCAAATCAATGCTGCACTTAGTGTTCTTAAGCCTTGGCGAAAAGGCCCTTTTCAGCTTTTTGACACCTTTGTTGATACAGAATGGCACTCAGATTGGAAATGGGATCGCATTGCACCTCATATATCCCCTCTTAAAAACAGACTCATTCTTGATGTAGGGTGCGGCTCAGGTTATCACTGCTGGCGAATGCTAGGTGAAGGGGCGGCTCGAATTATAGGTATTGATCCCAGCTACTTATTTCTTACTCAGTTTGAATCCATTAAAAAATACTGTGGACCTAAGGCACCAGTGCATTTGTTGCCGGTTAAGATGGAAGAAGTCCCTGAAAACCTTCAAGCATTTGATACCACCTTCTCAATGGGTGTTTTGTATCATCGTAGATCTCCAATCGATCATTTAATTGAACTCAAAGGTACCTTACGAAAAGGCGGTGAACTGGTACTTGAAACCTTAGTCATTGAAGGTGAAGAAGGCGAATGCTTAATGCCTGAAGACCGCTATGCGATGATGAGAAATGTTTGGTTTATACCTAGCTGCGATACATTGAGATTATGGCTTAGACGTGCGGGGTTTAACGACATTAAGTTGGTCGATTTAAATAAAACATCGATTGAAGAACAACGAAAAACGGACTGGATGGTTTATCAGTCGCTAGATAGCTTTCTTGACCCGAATGATTCTTCAAAAACGATTGAAGGCTACCCTGCTCCATTGAGAGCTACGTTTGTTGCCACTAAATAAAACATAATATGATGGTAATAAAAAAGGCAGAGTAAATACTCTGCCTTTTTTGTTTCTACTAGTTCGAGCGCTTAACTAATCAATCTATTCAAACGGACTGCGTAGAACAATTGTTTCGTTACGGTCAGGACCAGTTGAAACAATATCAATAGGTGCTTCAATTTGCTCTTCAAGAAACTTAATATAGCTCTTTGCATTAGCCGGTAGTACATCTATCGACTGTGCCCCAAACGTGCTCTCACTCCAACCTGGTAGCTCTGTGTATACAGGCTCAAGGTCAGCGTAATGATCACAATCAACAGGAGGACGCGTTACTTCACCATTCTTGGTTTTATAACCGACACATACCTTAATTGTTTCAAGCCCATCAAGAACATCTAACTTAGTTAAACAAATACCTGAAACACTGTTGATTTGAATGGCATGTCGAAGCGCAACCGCATCAAACCAACCACAACGGCGAGGACGCCCTGTCGTTGCACCAAACTCATGACCCTGCTTAGCAAGGTGGGCACCTTGATCATCAAACAGCTCGGTAGGGAAAGGGCCTGAACCAACACGCGTAGTATAGGCTTTGGTAATACCAAGAATATAATCAAGGTACATCGGACCAAAACCACTTCCGGTTGCAGTACCACCAGCCGTTGTATTAGATGATGTTACAAACGGGTAAGTACCGTGATCAATATCTAATAAAGAACCCTGGGCACCTTCAAAAAGGATATTATCACCGTTTTTACGGTACTCATGAAGATCATCAACAATATCAGAAGCCATCGGTAGAATTTCTTCTGCCATTGCTAATGCTTCATCTAATGTTTTCTGGTAATCAACCGTATCAACTTTGTAGTAATGCTCTAGAGCAAAGTTATGGTATTCCATCACTTCACGTAATTTTTCAGCAAAACGTTCTTTATTACAAAGGTCCGTTAAGCGAATACCACGACGTGAAACTTTATCTTCGTACGCAGGTCCAATTCCACGACCTGTTGTACCAATTTTCTGACTACCTCTGGCTTTTTCACGCGCGGCGTCTAGAGCAATGTGATAAGGCAATATTAATGGACATGACAAGCTAATTTTAAGACGCTCACGAACCGGTACGCCCTTCTCTTCCAACTCTGCCATTTCTTTTAAGAGTGCTTCAGGTGAAAGAACAACACCATTGCCAATAAGGCAGGTTACATTTTCACGCAAGATACCTGATGGAATAAGGTGTAATACGGTTTTTTCGCCATCTATAACTAGTGTGTGACCTGCATTGTGACCACCCTGAAAGCGAGCAACAGCAGAAACCTGTTCAGTTAACAAGTCAACTATTTTACCCTTACCTTCGTCACCCCATTGGGTGCCCAAAATGACTACATTCTTACCCATTGTTTATACACTCTGTTTAGACAAATATAAATTTAATAAAACAACGTCAACAAATACAAAGTTAACTACAAACCGCGTAAAACAAGATATTCCATCTTTGTTTTAAAAAGCCGAGGGGGATTATACTCTCGCCTTAACCACCCATCCATCATTTTCTTTCACAAGTTGCCTATCACACTCAAATTCCACAGAAGAATCAGGCAAAGAAGCGTCAGACTCATCTTTACAAGACAATAACTGAACCACCCGCTCTGTTTCACGCAAAGAACTAATAGCACTCCATAAAGAAGGATCATCATCGCAAGGTGCTAAAATACCTTTAGGTAACTCAACTCCATTAGGCGAAACCAGAGACGCTAGTATTTTTAAATCTGCGCTGAAGCCTGTCGCAGGACGATCACTACCAAATTCAGTGCCAATAGAGTTATAACGCCCCCCTTGAGCCACAGCCTGACCAAAACCAGGGTAGTAAGCGGAGAAAACCAAACCAGTATGATAGTTATAACCCCGTAACTCGCAGAAATCGAAACCTAACTGTATATTGGGGTAACGCTGCTGCAACTGAGTACAAATATGCTCAAGCTGGTCTACCGCATTAAGGACTTCCTGAGAAGCACCCGCAACAATAGACTTTATATTCATAATGGCATCAATACCTCCCGCGGCATTGGCCATTTCACGAAGCATTCGCGTTACATCGGCATTAGCTGACTCATCGGAAAGTAATTCATCAAGCTCAGGGATTGATTTTCTTCGTAAAGCATCAAACACCGCTCGCTCAGAATCAGCAGTGAGACCAGCCTTTGAAATTAAACCTCGATAAATACCTACATGAGCCAAATCAACATGTACTTTTTCTAAACCTGCCAACTTCAAGGTATCAAGCATAAGCGAAATCACTTCAACATCAGCAGAGAGTGATGATTCGCCAAATAATTCACAACCAATTTGTATTGGGCATCGATTGGTTAACAAATGAGCAGGACGAGTATGCAAAACTGCATCTGCATAGCATAATCTTGTAACACCCTGATGCTGCAAACAATGAGCATCTATGCGAGCAGCTTGTGGTGTAATGTCAGCTCGAACCCCCATTAAACGCCCAGACAACTGGTCTGTTACTTTAAAGGTTTGAAGATCAAGGTCATTGCCTGTACCGGTAAGTAAAGACTCAATATATTCAATCATTGGGGGTGTTATTAACTCATACCCCCAATTGAAAATATTATCTAACAAGCGTCTTCTTAGTTGCTCAACAACCCTAGCGCCAGGAGGAAGTAGTTCATCAACTCCATCAGGGAGCAACCAACGATCTGATACTGTCATGTTAATGCCTGTTTAGACTTTTTTAAAAAACTATTATCAATGTACTAGGTAAAGTAAGCCTGTACCCAGCAACATACTAATTAACCCCATCACTCTCATTGATTTGTTATCAATTTGAGCAAGTGCCTGCACCATATTCTTCCAGCGCTGAGGGTACAAAAATGGAATAATGCCTTCAATAACTAAAAGCATACTGAAAGCGATACCTAATTCTTGCCACATGCTGATTTTACCCTTTTATTGCGCACAAAAAAACCGGGTAATCAATTTACTGATTACCCGGCTATTTTTAATCGCTATTTTACTAGGCTATTATTTCTTTTTACCCTGAGACTGATTCAAATACTTAAGAAAATCACTATCAGGGTCAATTACAAGAATGTCGCTTTTATTTGAGAAGGCGCTTTCATAAGCTGAAAGGCTTCTATAAAAAGAATAAAACTCAGCATTCTGTGTATAGGCATCCGCATAAATCTGAGCGGCTATCTCGTCACCCTCACCACGCGTTTCTTCTGAGTCGCGATACGCTTCAGCACGAATAACCGTGTCTTGCCTATCAGCGTCAGCCTTTATACCTTCAGCTAATTCACGACCTTTAGAACGATGCTCCTGAGCCTCTTTTTCTCGCTCAGTTCTCATTCTACGATACACATCACCACTCACTGACTTAGGAAGATCTATTCCTTTAATTCTAATATCAACGATTTTGATACCAAACTCTTCTTCAGCCACAAGACTCATGGCTTTAGTTAATTCCAGCATCAATTCATCACGTTGACCAGAGATAACTTCATGCATGGTACGAACACCAAACTGATCTCTCAAGCCATTATCAATACGAGAAGAAAGCAATGAAACCGCACGCCCTTCTTCACCTGAAGTACTTTTGTAGTACTTGGCTACATTTTCAATCTGCCATGTGACAAATGAATCGACTTCAAGGGGCTTTTTCTCAATAGTAAGATACTCGCGAGTCGGTACATCTAGTGTAAGAACACGAACATCAAACTTTTTAATATCATCAATCATGGGTGCTTTAAAGTGCAACCCAGGCGTAATGTCATTCTGAATTAGCTCACCGAAGCGCAGCTTTACAGCGCTTTGTGTTTCAGGCACAACGTATATAGAAGATGAACCAACAACAAGTACAATTAAGGCTACGAATATTATGCTTATAGCTTTAGGGCCCATTAGTTTCTCCCTCTTCTAGTTGTAGAATTGCCGTCAGACTGACGTGTTCTCAGTTCTTGTAATACACGATCTGTCAAACTTCCAAGATCATCACCACTCATTCGCCCTTGAACTTTAGAGCCAGATAATGCCGAAGAACCTGCTGAGCTAGCAGAACTGCCTGAAACCATTTTATCGAGAGGTAGATACATCATATTGTTACCACCTTCAACATCAAGCAGCACTTTACTACTGTTGCTCATAACTTTCTGCATAGAATCAATATACAATCGCTCGCGTGTTACTCCTGGTGCCTTTTCATACACAGTCAGTAACTTCAAGAATCTAGCGGTATCACCTTTCGCTCTGGCAATAACCTCTTCTTTATAAGCACTCGCTTCCTCGATCACTCGTTGAGCCATACCACGAGCCTCAGGTACTACTTTGTTCTTATAAGCTTCAGCTTCTTCTTTTACTCGCTGCTCATCTTCTTTAGCTCGCTGAACATCCTGGAAGGCATCTTTAACTTCATCAGGCGCTTGAGTACTTTCAATATTGACCTTACTAATTTCTATACCTGATCGATAAAAGTCCATCGCTTTCTGCAAACGGTCTTGGGTATTAATCGCTAGTATTGAACGTCCCTCTGTTAACACCTGATGTAACTCAGAACCACCTACTTCGTGTCTCAATGCCGCATCAGTCGCATAATCTAAGGTTCTCTCACCGTTTCGGATCTCTAACACAAAAGCCTTAGGATCTTTAACGACATATTGAACGGTTAAGCTTACATCTACGATGTTCTCATCTTCCGTTAACATGTGACCACGAGATGCTGACGAACGAACCGTTGTCACATCCACTTTCTCAATTCGGTCTAACAACGGCAATTTAAACTGTAAACCAGGCCCTTTAGTTTCTAAGAACTTGCCAAATCGCAGAACAACCGCTCTTTCTTTAGCGTCAACCGTATAAAATGACTGAGAGGCCAGCATAACAAGCAGACCAATGATAACCACAAGGAATATACCACCCGCAGCCGCACCAGAACCTTTGTTATCTGAACCACCTGAACCGCCAGACTTTCCACCAAAGAATTTGTTCAGTTTTTCCATGCCTTTCTTCAGCGCTTCATCAAGATCTGGTGGCCCCTGATCATTGCCGCGATTACCGCCGCCCCAGGGATCTTTATCATTACGATTACCACCCGGCTCATTCCAGGCCATAGGACTCTCCGTTATTTCATATTTATAGGTTAATAAAAATTAATCATAGAAAAACCAGAGTTCCTTTTAAAGACAACTCTGGCTTCACGTCGTTTTTCTCTAGTCTAACTTAATCTAACACTGCCTTAAATTAACAAATTTTCATTTAATGAACTGATTCATCAAAATCCAAAGTATCACCCTGAAAAATTAGTTCATTTTCATTTATATCAGCTTTACGTAAAAGCTGACTAAAATCATGTCGTTGCAACCTAATTTCAAGACAGGCCCGCCCTGCGTCATCGAACGTTTCCGTTAACACAGCACCCGCTTCATAAAAAAGTGCTCGAACCCGACCACTTTGATTATCCAACAACACACGTTCATGTACAATTTCTTCTGCCAACAACTCTGAAACAGCGTCAAATAGCAATTCCATGCCGGCACCTGTTACTGCAGACACCCAAACCCTGATAGGCTTGCCGTCTTCGTCTCGATCAACTCTAGGCTCACGATCATCCAGCAAATCTAGTTTATTGTAAACATGTAAAACCGGGACTTCATTAGCACCTATCTCTTCGAGCACTAAATCAACCTGCTCAATATTATCAAGTCGATTCTCATCATGGCAGTCTATAACATGCAGTAAAAGATTCGCACTGCATGTTTCTTCAAGCGTTGCCCGAAAAGACTCCACTAATTTGTGCGGTAAATGCCGTATAAAGCCAACCGTATCTATCAGAATAACCCTTCCAACATCAGGTAATTCCATGCGCCTTAATGTAGGGTCTAGCGTTGCAAACAATTGATCTGCAACATAAACACCTGATTCAGTAATATGATTAAAAAGTGTAGATTTTCCGGCATTGGTATAACCAACCAACGATAGTGTGGGCACATCAGCCCGCACTCGCGCTCGACGCCCCTGATCTCTTTGCTTTCGAACTTTATCAAGGCGCTTATTTATCGATTTAATTCGAACTCTAAGGAGCCTGCGATCGGTTTCTAACTGAGTCTCACCAGGCCCACGCATTCCAATCCCGCCTTTCTGGCGTTCAAGGTGTGTCCAACCACGAATCAAGCGGGTAGACATATGCTCTAGTTGAGCAAGTTCAACCTGAAGCTTTCCTTCATGCGTTCTTGCTCTCTGAGCAAAAATATCAAGAATAACGCCCGTTCTATCGATTACTCGACACTCGAGAGCCGCTTCAATATTTCGTTCTTGGCTTGGGGACAGTGAATGATTGAAAAGCACAACATCGGCATCGTAAAGCTCTACCGCCTGACGAATTTCATCAAGCTTTCCTTCACCCACAAAATAACGCGGGCTAGGATGACTTCTAGAGCCCTTAACCAAAGTCATGGGCTCTACACCAGCTGATCGCACCAACTCATTAAATTCCTGAGGGTCTTCGCGTTCACGGTCGGATGAAAATTCTAGATGAACGAGTACTGCTCGCTCACCTGTATCCGGACGTTCAAACAATCGACTTACTCTCTATTTAACAATGATAATAATTTAGGCATTATCTTCAGGTTTCTTTTCACCCTCTTCAGGTGCAATACGTACATTTCTAGCAGGTACCACAGTAGAGATCGCGTGCTTATACACCATCTGGCTTACTGTGTTTTTCAGTAAAATAACAAATTGATCAAATGATTCAATTTGCCCTTGTAATTTAATGCCATTTACCAGGAAGATGGATACTGGAATACGCTCTTTGCGCAGTGCATTTAAATAAGGGTCTTGTAATGAGTGCCCTTTTGACATCTCTTATCTCCTGTTTTTATGTTTAACGCGTTCCTTCAGTCTGCAAAATACAAACTAAAAAGTTTAAGTAGTTTGGTACATTTTTATTACTATTAATCGCTACGATGCTAAATGGAGGCGGAGTCGACTAATTTCAAGACCCTAGCAAGTAATTCTGAGTCTTCTGACTCTAACCAATGCAAGTCAGGCCATCGTCTCAACCAGGTAATCTGTCGTTTCGCCAGTTGCCGAGTCGCAATAATGCCTCTTTCTACCATCTCATCATAATCGAGCTTACCTTCTAGATATTCCCATACCTGACGATATCCAACGCATCGCATAGAAGGCATAGAAAGATCAAGATCACCACGTTGATGCAGCCGTTTAACTTCATCAACAAAGCCTTGTTCTAACATTTGTTTGAATCTTAGAGCAATTCTCTCATGAAGAGTAGTACGTTCTTTAGGTAAAACCGCAATATTTAACGCATTATACGATAAAGAATCAAAAGAATCCCTTCCTACTTTAGTGTAATGCGCATCGAAATTCTGTCCAGTTTCTTGGTTTTCTTTTATTTCAGCCTGTTCAGACCAGAATTCAGTTAACGTTTTACCTGATATTTCATAAACCTCAAGTGCTCGCTGAAGTCTCTGTGGGTCATTTGGGTGTATTCTCTTAGCTGATTCGGGGTCTATTTTCTGTAAACGCTGATGAAGGTATTCCCACCCTTTTTCTTCCGCTTCATCCAGTATTCGTTGCCTAATAACAGGGTCTGCGGAAGGCAACGTCGCCAAGCCCTGATCCAAAGACTTAAAGTACATCATAGTGCCACCCACCAGTAGTGGGATACGCCCTTTACCAATAATATCAGCCATCTCACGTAAAGCGTCTTCTCTAAACTGGGCAGCAGAATAAGATGAAGACGGATCACAAAGATTAATTAAGCGATGAGGTGCATCATCTAATACATCAGCACCGGGTTTTGCTGTGCCAATATTCATATCCCGATAAACTAAGGCAGAATCAACACTGATGATATCGCACGGAAGCGCTTTAGTTAGCGCAACGGCTAAATCTGTCTTCCCAGAAGCAGTAGGCCCCATTAAATAAATAACTATCGGGCGTTTACCATTACTACCATTCACCATGCCCATTGCCATCTCCATTTATAGACCATAACACCTAACGACCCCGAAGAAAGAGTTTATCTAACTCTGACATCGTCACCACAGTCCAGGTTGGACGACCATGATTACATTGACCTGAACGCTCTGTAACCTCCATATCTCGGAGCAATGCATTCATTTCTGGCACGGTAAGTTGACGATTAGCCCTCACCGAACCATGGCACGCCATCGTACCCATCATTTCATTAGCGAGCGCCTCTACTCGGTCACTTGTACCATGCTCTGAGACATCAGAAATAACATCTCTGACCAATTGTTCACTATCAGCATTCCTTAAGAAAGCAGGCACTTGCCTAATCACTAAAGATTCAGGCCCTATGCGCTCAATCTGCAGACCCAATTTTTTAAATTGCTCCTCATACTCCTCTGAAACAGAGGCTTCTCGCTGACTCACCGCAATGGTCACAGGCACCAGAAGAGGCTGCGCTTTTACAC
The DNA here is from genome assembly GCA_016744695.1 of Hahellaceae bacterium. Classification (GTDB taxonomy): domain Bacteria; phylum Pseudomonadota; class Gammaproteobacteria; order Pseudomonadales; family Oleiphilaceae; genus Alkalimarinus. The sequence continues at coordinate 12,981 of JADGDV010000009.1, read as the reverse complement.
CCTGGTCTGCATAGGCTAGCTTCATTCGCTCATACGTTATACGTTCATGAGCGGCATGCATATCAACCACAATCAAACCTTTAGAGCTTTGAGATAATATATAAATGCCATGTAATTGAGCAATCGCAAAACCTAAGGGAGGTTCAAGCTGCTCACTGTCACTGGACCCCATCACGTTATTTATAGCAACAGATTCGGACTCTCCTCTTGGAGTGTCAGGGTGCAACTCACCATAGCCCGCCATTTGCTCTTGAATCGCGGTACGAGATAGCGAATCCCTCAAAGGCATGGTGGATTGAGAACCGTATGAAGGAGTATATGAAGAGGAGTCGGCACTCCCTTCTGATGAACCCCCATTACCGACCAATGAGCCAGGAGTAACGCCCTGCCCTGAAAAAATCACATCACCAGACGAGTCCAAGCGCTCACCCGAACCAAACTGATCATCAGGCCTTACATCAGCCAAAGCCTTATGTAGACTCCTGAAAATAAAATCATGCACAAGACGCCCATCACGAAAGCGAACCTCATGCTTAGTAGGGTGTACATTTACATCAACATTAGCAGGGTCAAGCTCAAGATAGAGTACAAATGCAGAATGCCGACCATGATAAAGCACATCACGATACGCTTGCTTTACAGCATGAGCGACCAAGCGATCACGAATAACGCGCCCATTAACAAAAAAGTACTGCAAATCAGCCTTACTTCGAGAAAACGTAGGTTGAGCAACCCACCCCCACAACTTAAGCCCTGATGCTTCAACATCAATGACTACAGAGCTTTCCATAAACTGTGAACCACAAAGCGCAGCTACACGTCGCTCTTTATCTTGTAGTGTTGAAGCAGGGCGTAAAGAATGAATGGTGCGCTGATTATGACGAAGTGAAAAACCCACCTCAAAACGACTTAGCGCCTGTCGTTTAACGACTTCTTCTAGGTGGCCAAATTCTGTTTTTTCAGTTTTGAGAAATTTTCTTCGAGCCGGCGTATTAAAGAATAAATCACGTACTTCCAGCGTGGTTCCTTCTGGGTGCGCAGCAGGGCTAAGCTTCGCATCCATGTCCCGACCTTCAGCTTCAACCTTCCATCCGCCCTCATTATTAACATGCTGATGCTCGTCTACAGGCTCATTTTGAAAGAGGGAGTCATCACCTTCTGGCGCCACATCTAGTATAGCAGTAGTACCATTTTTACGCGGACGGGAGGTTAATGCCAAACGAGAAACCGAGCTAATACTGGCCAATGCTTCACCACGAAAACCCAGCGTAGCTACCGCTTCAAGATCATCTAATGTGTCGATTTTACTGGTCGCGTGGCGACTCAGTGCCATAGGGAGATCGCTCTGATCAATCCCCATGCCATTATCACGAATCCTAATTAACTTGATGCCACCATTTTCAACATCGATATCAACGTTACGTGCGCCCGCATCAAGGGAGTTTTCTAATAGCTCTTTAACGACAGATGCAGGGCGTTCAACTACCTCCCCTGCAGCTATTTGGTTAGCTAATCGAGGGGATAATTTATGAATTCGACTCATTTTCTTATAAAAACCAAATTAATTTTAAGATGCAGGAATACGAAGAACTTGCCCAATTTTAACAATGTCTGTTTGCAATCGGTTTTCTCTTCTTAATTGACTAAGTGTCACCTGGTGATTTTTTGCAATACCGGAAAGCGTATCTCCCCGTTGAATTTTGTATTTCTTAGGCGATGATAACGCTCGATTATATTGCTGGTACGCCAACAACGTACCTTGTGGAGGCGTTGCGGTAAAATGCTTATACACCCCTTTAAATATAGCGTTCGCCATTTGCTTCTGGTATTTACGTGTTTTTAAACGCTTAGCCTCTGATGGATTAGATATAAAACCCGTTTCAACCAATATTGATGGAATATCGGGTGATTTAAGCACCACAAACCCTGCTTGCTCAACGCCTTTTTTATGCAAGCGAGCCATACGCCCCATAGACTGAAGCACATGAGAACCCACACCCAAACTTGCTTTTAAGCTGCCCGTCATCGAAAGGTCGAGTAAAACACTCGCCAGCACATCATCTTTGTCATCAAGGCTAATAATCCCACCAATTAGATCTGCACTATTCTCTTTCTTAGCTAGCCAACGGGCCGCCTCACTAGTTGACCCCCGCTTAGATAATGCATAAACAGAGGCACCATTGGCCTGAGGTTTATGAAATGCATCCGCATGAATAGAGATAAATAAATCAGCATTATACTTTCTCGCCAGCTTGGTACGCTGACGTAAACCAATGTAATAATCACCGTTGCGCGTCATTTTTGCTTTAAAACCAGGCTTATTATTTACCAGTTTTTGCAGCTCTTTTGCGATAGCCAAAACAACCGTTTTTTCTCTTACACGCCCAGGCCCTAAAGCACCAGGGTCTTCTCCGCCGTGCCCCGCATCGATAACCACGACGATATCTCTTTTCTTTTGCTGGTCAACTGACTTTACAACTTTAGGCTTGTTTGACGTTGTTTTTTTCTCATGAAGATCAAGCACCAAGCGATTGCCGTATTGCTGATTAGGCTTTAAGGTAAAACTTTTAGGGGTCACCGAGCGACTTATATCTAACACAATACGCAAATCTTTATTATTGCGCACAGCCGTTCGAATTCGCTTAATAGGGCTACCTTTCAATGAAAGGTCAGAAAGATCCGTCAGTGATTTAGCATTAGATAAATCCACTACAATTCGACTAGGGTTATTTAGCGTAAATAATTTATGCTCAACACCGGCCGACACCTCAAGCACTAACCGAGTATGATCAGGTGCAGGCCAAACCCGCGCATTAGTAATTGTCGCGCTATAGCTCACAGCACTGAGGAAGATACACAAAACCCCCAACACCCACTGAAGTTTCAAGCTTAATATATTTTTATATGAACTCATTACACTGCACCATACGTACGACCACTAGAGAACACCATTTTATTTTCAGACACACACTTAACGCTCCATCGAGCATAAGTTCATTAGCTTTGTAGCAACTGATTTACCGTATTCAGTATTACCATGCCAACGCACAAGTCGCCCCATGCCTGACATTTCAAAATTCAATTCAAGGTCTGCAGGGGGTAAAATACCCATCCCTTTTTCAGGCCACTCAATAATAGATAATGCCTGCTGATCAAGATAATCTCTTATCCCCATAAACTCCAATTCTTCGGGTTCCGCCAGACGATATAAGTCAAAATGATAAACCGTATTTTCAGCCAACTCATAAGGTTCCACTAAGGTATACGTAGGGCTTTTAACATGCCCTTTATGACCCAATCCATGCAAAACACCTCGGCACAAGGTGGTTTTCCCCATACCTAGGTCACCATGTAAAAATACAATACCTGAGCCATTACTCGCTTTTGACAGCAACTCACCCAGCGCAACTGTTTCAGCTTCATCCTTTAGTACCGTACTATAATTCAGGTTATGAACTTCACTCACAAACAACCAACCTCACCCATTATCACCCGCCAACATTCATATTCAAGCTGACCATTCTATCAGTTTTCTTTGAGCAACTCAGGTACAGCATTAATAACATCTGACGCAAGAAGACTGTATTCACCTACCTTCTCGCTTGCCAAGTTCGCGGCCTCACCATGCAAAGCGACTGCAATAGGGGCAACGACACTATTCAATATTTCTTTTTGAGCCAGCAAACCACCCAATAACCCACTCAAAACATCCCCCATACCACCACTCGCCATACCAGGATTACCTGAATTAACTAGGTAGAGTGCGGTAGGTGAGGCTATTAAGGTACCCGCTCCTTTTAAAATAATCGTGCCACCATAATTTTTCTGCAATAAACAAATTGCACCAAATCGGTCCTGCTCTACTTCTTCTATAGTACACCCTAGTAGACGCGCAGCCTCTCCTGGATGAGGTGTTAACACCCAATTATCTCTAGGGGCTACTTCTTTCTGAGCCAACAGATTAAGTGCATCAGCATCAATAACCATAGGTTTATTGACTAAAAGCGCCTTCTGAAACAACTGTTGCCCCCACGCCTTCTGACCCAAACCAGGGCCAACAACAATGACATCCACTGATTCAAGCATTGCTTCAACATGCTGAGTAATATCAAGTCCTTTAACCATCACTTCAGGACGATGAGCCAACCACCCAGGCACATGTTCTGGTCTCGTGGCCGCATAAATTAAACCAGCGCCTACACGGCAGGCAGCGTCGGCAGCCATTAATGCGGCACCCGCCATACCATGATCGCCGCCAATAATTAATACTCGACCAAATACACCTTTGTGAGCCGTCCTGCTTCTTCTAGGTATAGCGCTTTTTAACAAACTCCAGTCAGCTCTTAGGCAATTATAATTAACCTGATTAAAAACCGACTCAGGTACACCCAATCCATCATAATCTAGTTGTCCGACGTAATTCGGGGCCTCACCTGTCAACAAGCCCTGCTTTACACCTATAAACGTCATAGTATGTGCCGCACTAACCGCACAACCGAGTACTCGGCCTGTATCACTACAAAGGCCTGAGGGAATATCTACCGCTAAAACCGGCTTTTCAGCATGATTGATCGCTTTAATAACTTCAGCGTAGCTTCCTCGTACATCGCCCATTAAGCCCGTACCTAGAAGACAGTCGACGATAACATCAGCCGTAATTTCGTACCCTGACCGCCACGCATTAATGGTGAGTAACTCCTTGGCTTCAGGCTCTTTTTCAATGAGCTGCTTTAACCATAGCCAAGCTGAAGCCGCCTCTCTTTTATAATCATTTGGCTCGGCCAGCAAAACAAGATCAACCACAATGCCTTTTTGAACAGCTAGGCCAGCAATAACAAGACCATCACCGCCGTTATTGCCTCCACCACAAAACACCGACAGCGACGTCATATGCGGCCACTGGCGAAGCAACACTCTAAAGGCCGCTCGCCCGGCTCTTTTCATCAACTCAAAACCGTCAACAGGAATAGACTCTATCGCAATGCGGTCTAGGTCTCTTACCTGCTCGGCAGTATAAAGCTTGTCGGGTAACATTTTATTATTCATTGTATAATCTTTTACACACCAACTAAGCGCCGTATTACTAAAACCAAGACTTTTAATAAAACGCTTAAAGAATGATCCTTAGCCTACTGTAAAGTATAGCAAAGGGTCATAAAAAGATCATTTTATAAACAATTATTAATGTAGTTGAAATATAGCGATATGAATCAAGCACCTTCACTTCCACCTACCCCTTCGACAGCAGAACTTCGAGCGCTGGCCGAAAATATTAACATCTGGTCACGTGAGCTTGGCTTTCAGCAAGTAGGCATATCAGATGTTGACCCAGGAGAGCATGAAGTACGATTCATTGAATGGCTAGAAAACAAATACCAAGGCAACATGGATTACATGGGAAAGCATGGCAGCAAACGCTATCACCCGGATGAACTGGTTGAAGAGACCTCAAGGGTAATCTCCCTAAGAATGGATTACCTACCTGAAGATAGCCGAATGATCGAGGTGCTAAAAAACAAAAATAAAGGCTATATATCCCGCTATACATTAGGGCGTGATTATCACAAGCTCATCCGAAAAAGACTAAACCAACTCACTCAGAAAATTAATGAAGCCATGGGTGGTTACCAGTTCAGAGCGTTTGTCGATAGCGCACCCGTTTTAGAGCGCGCCTTTGCACAAAAAAGTGGACTGGGCTGGTTTGGTAAAAGCTCTATGATTATTAACCGTGAAGCAGGCACTTATTTTTTTCTGGGCGAAATATTTACCAACATCCCACTGCCTATTGATGAGCCCTATGAGAAAGATCACTGCGGGCAATGCACTGCCTGTTTAGATCTATGCCCTACCAATGCCTTTGTATCTCCTTATGTGCTTGACGCCCGACGCTGCATTTCATATTTAACTATCGAACTAAAAGGGTCTATTCCTGAAGAATTACGCTCATTAATGGGTAACCGCATTTTTGGCTGTGACGATTGCCAATTAGTGTGCCCATGGAACCGGTTCTCTAAAGCCTCAAAAGAAAGTGATTTTTCACCCAGAAAACAATTTACTACACCCGACTTACTTGAACTATTTAACTGGACCGAAGAGGATTTTCTGAAATTAACAGAGGGCTCTGCTATTCGACGAGCGGGTTATGAAAGCTGGCTACGTAATATCGCCATTGCTTTAGGTAATGCTCCAACATCCATAGAGATTATTGAAGCATTAAAGAATAAGCTTAATTACCCATCAACCATTGTTGAAGAACATGTTAGATGGGCACTAGATCAGCACAATAAGAAGACTTAGAGTTCAATGGATTCCCGCCTTCGCGGGAATGACACCCATCTTAAAAAGTGTCATTCAAGCTACAACTTAAAGAAGTGCTCTCTATAATGCTTAAGTTCACCGATTGATTCTTGAATATCATTCAGCGCTAGATGCACACCTTCTTTCTTAAAACTACTAGCAACTTCCGGCTTCCAACGGCGAGCCAGCTCTTTTATGGTGCTTACATCAAGATTCCTGTAATGAAAGAACGCTTCAAGCTCCTTCATATACTTCACTAAAAAACGTCGATCCTGACCAATGCTGTTGCCACAAATTGGCGAGACACCCTTATCAACATATTGTTTCAAAAACTCAACGGTTTGGCGTTCAGCCTCCGCTTCAGTGACCGTACTTTCTTTAACGCGCTGAGTGAGCCCTGTAGAGCCATGTGTATTGGTACACCACTCATCCATCTGACCTAACGCTTCATCAGTTTGATGGATGGCAATAACCGGCCCTTCAGCCAAAATATTCAAGTCCGCATCGGTAACTATGGTGGCAATCTCAATAATCAGGTCTGTTTCAGGGTCTAAACCTGTCATTTCCAAATCGATCCACACAAGATTTTCATTTCGAGCCATAACAAATCCTTCAATAATCGTCGTAAGTGCGTTACCGACATTAATAAATGTCATGCATAAGCCTTTTATATATACTAACAGTATATTCAGCTCGCTCAAAAAACTTAATTACTAAAGACGCTTTAAAACATGGCTAAAAGAAAACTCAACCGACGGCAGCAATGGCGCGTAGATAAAGTTCATGAAGAACGTACTCAACGAGCCCAAAAACGCGAACGCGACATAAGCCGACAAATGAAAGCCGGTGATTTGAGTGAAGAGCAAGAAGGCATGGTTATCGCCCACTTCGGCCAGTTATTAGACATTGAAGCACTGGAAGGTGAAGATAAAGGCGAAATTCACCGCTGCTATGTAAGAGCCAATATAGATTCTTTGGTTACCGGTGATAAAGTCATCTGGCGAGCAGGCAAAGACTTAACCGGCGTCATTGAAGCCCGAGTAGAAAGACAAACACTCCTGCAACGCCCAGACAACTACGGCAACCTAAAGCCCGTAGCAGCCAATATAGATTTCATCGTTATTGTAATCGCCCCAGAACCAGAACCGTTTCAGGGCTTGATTGATCGCTATATTGTTGCCGCCGAAACCGTAGGCATCCCTCCTGTTGTACTTCTGAATAAAACTGACTTACTAACCGAAGAGAACCGAAAGCCCCTCGATGAAATGATGGACCTCTACGAATCTTTAGGCTATCACACCATCAGAGCATCTGCTAAAACCGAAGACGGCGAAGGCATGAAGGAACTTCTCGCTTGGTTAGACAATCACACCAGCGTATTTGTAGGCCAGTCTGGTGTAGGTAAATCATCACTCATACAAGAGCTGCTACCTGAACACAACATCAGGATTGGTGACCTCTCGGAAAACACCCGTAAAGGTACTCATACCACAACCACAGCAAAGCTGTTTCACCTACCCAGCGGCGGTGACTTAGTAGACTCCCCTGGAATCAGAGAGTTTGGACTATGGCACATTGGCGGACAGGAACTGTTAGAAGGCTTTATCGAGTTTCGGCCTCATTTAGGCTATTGCCGCTTCCGAGACTGTAAACACCAAAATGAACCCAAATGCGCTATAAATGCAGCGGTTGAAAGCGGAGAGATCACACAAAGAAGAATGGATAGCTATCGCCATATTAAAAATGCGATAGAAGACCAGAATGCCAGAGGTTTAACGTTAAGGGAGTAAGCCTCCCTTTTCTCTATCTAATTTAGACTTGCTTGTCCCTCGCAATATTGTCTAACCAGCCAACTAATTAACCCCCACTCTTAGTGGTTTTTTTGGCAGCGCATCAAAATACCAAAAAGTGTACACTAGCCAAGAAATATAAAGAAAATGCAAGGAATGCAAACAACAGGACTACACATGGACGTAACAAGAACCATAGCCCCAGGCCAAAAAGGCTCCATTCGCTTTCTTAAAGAATGGGGAGAGCAACTAGTTAATGTACGCTACCGAAAAGACATTCAAAACAACCAAATGCTCACCACCATCGAAATTGTGGTAGACAAACGCCCTATCCCCAAACCCGGCACCCAATACCAAGGCTATATTGCTCAACGCAACCAACACCCCGTCGCCATTAGAGTTAATTACCAGGAAGAAGCGCTACGAGCTCAAATAAAACAAGCAGGCGCCGTTTGGAGCAAACAATTAAAATTATGGATAACCACTCGCAATACTGCAATAACACTCGGGATAATAGAACGAATAGTTGAAGGTGCCGCCGAAAGATGTACGGATATAGACACCAGCTTTTTATAAAGAAGTAAGTAGATGTAGACACAAAGCGCTAGAACTGGATACTTAGTATCTAAATGAAGACATGTGTCTACATATGACTATGTCGTAGAATTAGCTGTTATATTTACTAGGTGATATTGAAAAATGGGCAGAATAGTATCATCAATAATGTTTTTAATTTTTCTACAGGGTTGTAACAATAGCAGTGATCTATCCTGTATCGAGCAATTACCCTTATTAGATAAATCTTTGGTTAATTCACCAAAATCTGTCTCTGATTTTGAGGTAGCAGCAGAAATAGAGGGAGACAATCTTTATAAAGTAAATGGTAAATCGTTTACTCAAGATGAGTTAAAAGAGCTGTTTTCTAACTGTTCAGGTAAAAACACAAAGATCATTGTATTAAATAACGAAGGTTATCAGACAGCATACTTCATCAATTTACTTGTTCTTTTAAATGAAAAGAAGTTTGAAATTATTAGTCTGGTGCAATAAAAATATAACCAATAGCTGCTTAGGACAGCCAATAAATACGGCCAAAAAAGACTGGCCGCATTTATTAACTGCCCAAGAGCAAGGCGTTATGAAATAGGAGAAACTTTTGAGTAGCATCACTGTTGATATAAAAACTGAAAAGAAAATCACAGCAACTTTAATAAAGAAGTTATCTTCATTCTTTACCAATGACATATTAAAAATAATAGAAGACTATTCTGAGTTAGATATTGAACTAGTAGAGTTTTCCATTGAAAAAAGTACTATATTCTTTGAATTTTTTGGGTATGCGGATCATGACTTTCTGTGTTGTGTATTAGGCGATCTAAGTTCGCTGCTTGGTAAGGATATTAATGCAGAGGTGTTCTATAGCGCAACAGGTGATAATGAGTGGGGGCACGTTTCAGATAGTAAGCTAGAGTGGTTTGACGAGCTCGAAGAACTTGAGCTAAAGCTCAAGAATAAACGTAGCTCTAACGAACCAGCTGATATTTCTGAAGTGAAATTGGGGCTTGTTTTTCAAGCAAAATATTCATCAAAAAAGCTAACCGATCAAGTTTTAGCGGTCTTGAAGTTAATAACCAAAGAGTATATTTCCCAAAACGGGAAAGAAGAGTCAATTGAAGAGTTTCAGAAAGCATTTACTCCTATTGTACGTAAAACGCTCCCAGTAATTGATAATGTAGAGTCTTTTGTTCACGATAATGTAAATAATCCAGCATTTACTCCTCTAGATAAAGTTTTTATCGACAACGGAATATTGACAATACATATTAATTGCAAAATTAACCAGCTCTGGCTGTTCCCAGAATTTATGATAATGTTAGCACTTAACTCAAAAAAGTACCGGGGTATTTATAGAGATAAATACGACGATCATATTTTCATAAGATTGACTGGTCTTTTGCAATGCATCCCTATTATGGATGAACGATTGCAACAGGACTTGCATGTCAACTGGTAGCAATCTATTCATAACCAAGCCAAGCAGCGGACTCCGCAATCTGTCACGCTTTTTGTACCAAAAAGCCCGCCAGTTTGCTACGCGCGCTGTTGGCGGCGTTAGGTGAAATAAATATTTAAAATCAATGGGTTGTTCTGGTGCGTAATTCGTACAAGAATATCGCACGAATTAGAGTCAATGCTAAACCCAAAGGGGTTCCATTAACTATTAATTTTGGCTTATTCGAACCGGAAAACTTTGATGGTTGGCCTTGTTGATTTAGCAAACAATAATGAAGTGAACCGCTGTGATCAATGGTGGTAGAATTAAAATAATTGGTGAATTGAAGTTCAAGGTTCTTTTCAAAAAAGAGAAAAAGAGTGGCGACCAAAACACCCCATTCTAAAGAAAAACCTAGGGCAATCAATCACCTAACCAGTAGCTGCAACGGACTCCGTATATTTGTCACTTTTTATGCAAAGAGCCGCATAAAAACCGCCAAATACACTACTCCGTTGAGCAAGGCGTTAACTGTAAAAACTACAATGTGCAGAAAATGAATAAGCTCATACTTTGTTTAATTATCATTACAGTTGTAGGTTGTACTTCGCTATCAGGAATACCTGCAACAAACGAAATTATTAAATTTAATTACAACGATGCTATATCATTTCAATTTAATATCCCTGCAAATAGCATTGATACAAATCCAAATAGAATACAAAGTCATTCAAGCTTTTATGACAATGACTTGAATAACAACACCCAAAAAGTTTTATGGTTGCTTAACAGAACATATGAACAAATAAGCTTAGTAACTTATAGCGGAAAATATTCTGTGGGTTTAGCTGCTTTTGGTGTCGACACAAATAAAATTCAACTTAACAGTGTTACTGACTTAGAAATATTGGAAAAACAATATTACAAAGAAGAGTTTTATATTGAAGTCGATTTCGAAAGAAAGAAGATAGCAGGCCACAATTGGTTGTTAAAAAAACACAAAAATGGAAGTCAAAATACAGTTAATGCCTATCTAATTATAAGCAAGAGCACATATTTAGTTTTTACCTTTGAATATTTAGGCGAAGACCAGGATGAATTGCAGGCAATGAGACATTTAGCTGAAGATACTCTTAATTCATTTTCTATGCTAAAAAAGCAGAATCACAAAAACAAATACTGAATAATTCACAATCCAGTAATCTAATACGGAATTTGAAGCAATATTCAGTTAACCAGGCAAGGCATAGGACATTTAATAAAAGCGGCCAAACTGACGGCCACTGTTATTAAATGCCCATGCTCGCGGCGTTATATTTTCAACCAACAATTAGCCCCACATTTAGGAATTAAGGATGACTCCAGAATATCGAATTGATGCAGAAGAACGAATCACATCCTACCTAAAACGTAATGACGTAGATAATATCAAGTTTATTCAGGTCGAGCAGACCTTCAGTGATTTGGGTGTAGAAATACATGTTTGGAATGTTAAGAATCATGATAGTTCTTGGTGGGTTGTAGAGGGAGAAGGAGCACCCATGAATTTATACACTCAGGATGCTAATTACTTCTCTGCTGATGAGGCATATTCATTTCATATGGGTATTACTCAAAGGTTACAGGCTCGCCATCATAAAGAATTCAAACATGTAATAGACGAACTCCCATTAGATATTGATCATATTAAATCAATAAGTAGAAGGTTGAACTTAGCTTCTCAATCATTGAATGAGGTAACAGGGCCAGAAGATATTCAAAGTATTGGTTTAACATGTAGAGAGAGCCTTATTGAATTGGCAAAAGTTTTGGCTGAAGACAATCCCAACGTACTAAAAGACAATGATTTAAAGGCCGCTGATTTTAAAGGTATATCTGAGGCAGTAATTGCAATATATGCAGACGGGAAGAACAACAGTAAGTTACGAAAGCGGTGTCGCTCATTGGCAGAGTCAGCATGGGATCATTCTTCAGAAATAGTTCACTCTCCAAATAAAAATATTCCCGATGCAAAAATATGTCTTTTATTTACTTGTTCTGTGGTTTCAATTTTTCAAAATCTATATTTAAAGCATTTAGGTTTCGACTCAGAACCAAAATGCTCAGAGTGTAAAAGCATGGATTACGAGTTCCATGAAACGACGGAAGATGAAGTGCTAATAATGAAGTGCAATAGTTGTAGTCATGAAGAGCGAGTCCAAGTTGAAATTGAAGAACAAATATAACCAACGGCTGCACCGGACAAATTTCCGCTGTCACCTTTTGTGCAAAAATACGCACAAAAGCCGCCATCAAAAATTTGCTCGGTGAGCCGGGCGTTAGGCAATCGAAAAAGGGAGATTTATGAACAGTAGGAAGGTTAACCTATTAATAAGACTTTTCTTATGTTTTTTATTTGTTGCTTCATTTGAAGCATCGGCAGCCAAAAATAATGAACGATTGTGGGAATCAATCGGATATTTTGTTGGCCAAAACAGCTATCTTCTATATACATCAATTGGTTCGTTAGCTGATGGATATGTGAAAGGAACATATTCTAAAGAGCAAACACTCGAATTATTAAATTCGTTTATTAAATCTGGTACTGATTCAAAAAATGAAATGCTTGCTCTTTTAAAAAAGTACGGTAAAAGTCCAGACGATAAAGCATTTTTTAAGCAACAAGCTAGAATTTTTTCTGAGCTATCTATAACTGCTAATGATTTCAAGAGTTATGTAGCTACTGGTGACAATATACACGCCAAGAGATTTTGGAAAAGGAAAAAAAATGTATGGTCTTTGATAACTGGAAAATAATAAAAGGCCTAATCGGGTAGCCGAGGGTCTCTAACCCTCAGCCCCCACAACACCCTGCATGCGGCTCCGCACAGGGCGTTTCACTCAAGAATGGTGAAGCTTAAT
>JADGDV010000032.1 GCA_016744695.1 Hahellaceae bacterium | reverse complement strand
GGCGACCCCTATGTTCTACCCAGCTAACTACGGTTTTATCCCTCACACGCTTGCTGATGATGGCGATGCACTAGACGTATTGGTTGTTACACCTTACCCGGTAGCGCCTGGTTCTGTTATTCGTTGTCGTCCAATTGGCATATTGAATATGGAAGATGAAGCCGGCGAAGATGCTAAGTTAGTTGCCGTTCCACACGAAAAAATCACTAAGCTTTATAACGATGTGAAAGAAATTACAGACCTTCCTCAATTGCTTCGCTCACAAATCCAGCACTTCTTTGAAAACTACAAAGATCTTGAAGAAGGTAAGTGGGTTAAGGTTTCAGGTTGGGACAATGCTGACGCCGCTCGTCGCGCCATTATTGGTTCAATTGCAGCGTATAATGGTTCTGAAAACAGCAAATAAACGCCATTGTTTAAAAAAACATTGAGTAGGGTGAGGTTTTCATCTCATCCCTCTCACAGAACTCTACGTACAGACCTCGCAATAGCTTGATGACAACGCCCCCCTGCTCGGTACCCATAACTAAATTGAGCAACTCTAGCGCGGCAAAGGCCGTTCAGCAAGAAAGACGGAAAGTAAACTTATAGGCTTGAAGGAGAGCCTGCATTGTGAGAGCATGCTAGCGAGTCCTCGCTAAACTTAACAAATACCATAATAAAACACGCCATTGAATAAAAGCCCACTAGCTTAATAATATTGGAGAGCACATTTGAGAGTTCTTTTGGTAGACGACCACACGTTATTTCGTGATGCTCTAAAAACACTAATGGGTAACATTGATCAATTTAACGAAGTTTTAGATGTCGCCAGCGGTAAAGAAGCCATAGATTTTTTAAACAATGATATCGATATTGATGTTGTTTTACTAGACTACGAGCTTGGTGATATGAGCGGTATGGATATTCTTAAGCATATAAAAATTGAGTCTCCTGAAATCCCTGTAATTATACTATCGGCCCATGAAGAGTCAGGCCTTATTCAAGAGCTTTTAAGCAATGGAGCGAGCGGTTTTATCACTAAATCCTCTACTTCAGATGTCATGCTCTCAGCTATTAGCCTCGTGGTATCAGGTGGCATCTACGTTCCACCTGCTATTTTGACTGGCCAACTAAATACTTCAACGAAGGAAGATTCAGAAAAACCACAGAAAGCACCATTCAACGCTAACTCTTTTCTAGCGCCAAAAATGGTAAGCCATGGATACCATTTAACACAACGTCAAACGGATGTTCTACAAGAAATGGGTAAAGGCTTGTCTAATAAAGAAATTGCCAGACAACTAGATATGTCACCGAGTACGGTAAAAGTCCATGTGGCGGCGATTCTAAAAGAATTAGAAGCGAAGAATCGTACTATTGCAGTATCACTTGCCAAAGATATGGGGTTTATTCACGACTAAGCATTTATTGTTTGCTTTCTTGTACGATCAAATGATTAATTAACGCCCTCAGCTTTGCTGCTTTAACGGGTTTTGCAAGCTTGCGGAACGCTGAATCTTTTATTATTTGAAGTAAATTGGGATCTTGAGTTCCTGTTATAATTAAGGCTGGTAAATTTTCGCCTAAGTGATGCTTCGCTACGGCAATAGCATCAAGCCCAGTTTCTGTCTCAGACAACTGAAAATCAGAAACAATGATATCAATGATAACATCATCATTTGTAACTAAATACGACCCCATTGCGGTGATCGAATCAAAAGCTAGTACGGTCATCCCCCAGCCCACCATAAGCTGCAGTAAGCCATCTCTAACAAGATCGTCATCATCAATTAACAGTATGCGTGTTTCATATCCTAGTAACTCAACGAAAGCACCTTCATATACAGGTTCGCTTATTGGCGTGAGTGTATTACCTGCCCTCGGTAAGGCTTCTAGTCGTACATCATCAAATAATGGTACCTTGACACGAAATAGTGTTCCACGACCAAGAGTAGATTTTATTTCAACGGGATGTTTAAGTCGCTCAGATAAGCGTTTTACAATAGATAATCCCAAACCATAACCCTGTTTACCTTCTATGCTGGTATTCTCAACCTGATAAAAACGATTAAAAATACTGTTCATGCTCGCTTCAGGGATACCACGCCCCGTGTCCCATACTTCAATAAGTATGTGATTTTGGCGCTTACGACATGCTAAAAGAATACCTCCATCCGATGTGTATCGAATAGCGTTACTCAAAAGGTTTCGAATAATACGCTCTAACATCCCAGCATTTGAATCAATTACATAGTCTCGCGAATAAAATCGCAATTGAATTTTTTTATCTTGAGCCAGCATGTCAAACTCGTTATAAACACCATCGAGAAGCGGTTTTAACTCTATAGCCCCATGCTGAACCTTATCAAGATGACTCTCAAGTTTGGATACATCTAAAAACTCATTAAATAACTTTTGCATATTCTGAATAGACAAATCAAGATTATGAACTAAGTCTAGCTCTTTACCTTGTATGGTGTTTTTTAATGCATCTACAAACAATGACATCGCTTGTAGTGGTTGACGTAAATCATGAGAGGCTCCAGCAAAAATATTACGAATGACTTTATTACGATCCTCTACCAGCTCTGCATGAAATTCAAGCTGGCGAGACTTTTCTTGGAGCTCCAAAACAAGCTCTTGCATTTGTATTTGTGAATCTTGAATAGTACTTATTAAACCGTTGAACTCTTTAGCTAGTAAGCCTGTCTCATCCTTGCTTAAAACACGTGCTCGCAGAGAGAAATCATGGGTTTTACCTATCAATCTACTCATTTTACTTAAACGAATAATGGGGAGCGTCAACTCCCTCTGTAAACGTATGGCCATTATATAAGCAATAAAACCAGAAAATAAAATAATTAGTGCTGTCGTTGCTAAAAATTGTAATAGACGTTGATCTAAACTTTTTGTATTTGCATATACGTATAACGATCCAATTTTATGCTGGTTAAGATATAGTTCCGTTACTGTAATAATATCGCTATCAACACCAATGCTAGCATCTTGATCAAGTAAACGACTACATTTATACGCACCTTCCGCTCTTGCATAACTAGAAAATAAACCTCCCTTTTTACTATACATGCAAGCTAAGTCAATACTCTCTAATTTGGATAACGTAACAAGATTTTCCTTAACCACGCGCCGGTCATTAAATGCCAACCCGGCTTGGCTTCGTTCGGCAGTGATATCAACTAAGATTTTAAGTTGATCTTTAAATTCCTGAATTGCAACCTTGTGATTAATTATGACAATCGCAGATGAGGCAATAAATAGTGAAACAAATACTGAGCTAAGAACAATAACTAAAAGCTTTACACGAATTGAGAAATCACGAAAAGCAATCACTCCTGTAAATCACCCTTAATCACTTTATTTTTCTTAATTTCACGAGCAAGCCTTAATACGTCAGAACTGATAAACAAGCCATTTGCCATCGCGTTGGAGATGTTTATTTCAAATAAAACCTGATCAGTAGTACGCATAATATTGACCACACCACCATGATCGGTAAAATCGGTTTCTTCGCCAATACTTAGAACATAAATATATTGAATTTCATTCCAGAATGTTGGTAATTTAACTTTCTGATCTTCACCTACAAACAATATATGGCACCCGTTTCGAATACTTTCAATATTAGAGGTTCGATTAATTTTTAACTCACGAAGCCCAATAAGTGTGCCATCAATAGCATCAAGAAAGGCACCAAAAGGTACGTTTCCAAACAAGCACATCTGAATATCTGCCGTACTATTTTCAAATGCGTCATATGGCCACTCAACAAAGTTGGCAAAATTGTATAAAAAAAGTGCTTTAATTTGATACTCAGCGGACGCATCCCCCTCAGCGGAGAGGTGCTGACTCGAGCATATTGAAATCAAAATAAATAATATTAATCGCTTAATTTTCAAATATAATTACTCTTTTTAAAATACAAAAAAACATACAGTCATATTAATAATTCTAGCTAATTCCCTGTCGCAGGCAACTCGCCACCGATTAAAAACGCATCTAAAAACTTAACTAAACTACGCTCTGTTCTGCAAGTTCCATCTTGTGCCTTGTTATCTCCCCCCTGACACACACTAAATGCACGGTTAAATACACGCGCGACTCGCTGTTCATCAGCCTGTACTTCATCTTCAATATTAGGTGTATTCCCCTCAGTTTTAGAAGCACCTGTATCATTCTCTGCATTAATTACAATATCAGAAATAATGGTATCCAGTTGATCTTGCTCGATATCGGGGATGCTAGGAGTGACAGGGATAATAGGGGTGGTAGGAGGGATAATGACCGGAGGGTTAACCTGCATTGCGCTGTTAATTTGAAGTGAGCGACCTGCTAATGCCAAAAAAGTGGCACCATTGTCAGTTAAATTATTAATAGATACCGAGCCTGTTGCTGCATCTGCAATATTATTAAATGTCTCAATAGTTAGATCGCTATTTGTAGTAATAGGGCGCAATGCATTATCTAGTGACCCTATATTGTTTATATAGATATCACCACCGACTGCGCTAATAAGCGCATCTGAACCAAGACCATCACCCAAATTAAAACTATGGATAGTTAAATCATTAGAAAGTTGCTGAATACGAATAGCGACTTGGTCACTGACCGTTGATCCCAAGCCACCCCCACTACTTTGGTCAACCGTGTTTGTTGATATTAGAGAGGCAGCCCCTGTATTTCCAAAATTGAAATCACCACCATTGACGCCTAAATCTATCAGGCCTTCACGTACTCCATCATTAAGCGTATCACTGGCACTAACTAAGGCGTTGATTTCCATATTCCCTATTGAGGTTATACTAATGTCACCCTGAGCCGTACTCACATCACTTTGTACGTTAATATCGCCCCCTAAGGTACTCAAGGTAAAATCACCAGAACTTAGTTGAATTGCTGCACCTAACCCCGCCACATCAACTAAATTTAGGTCATTAGTTTCAGTGACGAGCAAATCACTCGCGGCTCCCAGAACAACCTGCAAATTATTAACATCGGTATTCAAATTCAGATTACCTACCGGGGCTCCTAAGTTCAGACTCAGCGTATCCATCGTGGTAAACGTTAAATTATGGTCTCCATCATTAATATCCGCCGCTGCAATCAAATGAAGTGCGCCAGTAACATTTGATGATACGGGAATCACCAGCGAGCCACCGAGACTTTCGATTCGCGTGAGTGTGCTTGTACCTGTTACATCTAAACTATTAATTTGAATGTCATCCGTTTCGGCAATACGTACTTCACCACTCGTTGTATTGGTAATAGATAGCTGACTTAAATTCGTCCCTAAGGCATTGCTTCCATTATTTATTCCATTTACAGCGCGTAGAACAGCGCCACCATTACTCGCAACAAGGTTTGTACCGGTAAAGCGATCTGTAATTTGGCCTCCCGATGAAATTTGAATAGCATTAGAGCTTGAATTAGTACTGGCTAAACGCCCAATATTTGCATCTCCCCCTGTTGCAACGACTTGAATCTGCCCTGCCCCCGCATTGATTTCAGTGCCAGTGGCCATAGTTATATCATTACCTGCTAACAACTGAATATCGGTATCGTTATTACCCCCCCCGACACTATCTCGAATATTGATATTTACATCAAGGTTATTACCAGCACTCAAAATAAGGGTTTGTCCATTAACGCCCTCTAGTTCAATGTCGTTGGTTTGAATCGTAAGGTCATTTCCTGCACTAACAGTCAGGTCCCCACTGCTCATTACCCCATTCACAAGCGCTAGATTATCGGTTTCATTCACCGTTACTTGGCTGCTGCCTGTATTAGTAAGATCCAGACTAGAAACGGTTGTATTAAACGTTGATGCCCCCCCCGTGGTTTGGGTATTCAGAATAAGCGTGCCAGCAGTCAAATTAACAATACGATCAGAGTCGATAATATCTGTTGCGGTAATTGATAAAGAATTTATGGACACATTGATTCCAGCATCAGGTACTTGCACAGCACCTTGTGCATCAACGGTTAAGTTATTTGCCCCTGCAATACTTTCAATATTTAAATTCTGCGCTCCCTGATTAATTGCCACATCACCATTGGAGATAATAACAAGTCTATCGGCTAAGGTATCAATGCTACCCCCAACACCACCCCCAATGGTTGAGAGAGAATCTAAGGTGATTCGCCCATTAACCGCTTGCAAGTCATCACTCACAGCCGTCGCATCATGTATTTCGTTACCATGTATATACAGTGCTGATGTGCTTGCATTGGCTGTGATGACAGAACTAATATTTGCGATGCCAGTACCTGAGCTATTGCTGTCTGCGTTTAAAGATACCGTTCCTGCAGTTACATCGATGATGCTGTTAGCCCCCATCGTAATATCATTCGTTGCTTCGACTACCAAATTAGTTGTATCAACACTTCCGGTTGCTGAATCACGAATGGTAATGCCATCACCTAAAAAAAAGTTAAACCCTGCCTCTAACATCAATGTAGTGCCATTAGTCCCATCCAAATCTATATTGTTAGAAATAGAAATATTTCCGGTGCTTAATATATCGACATTGGAAGTACCAAAAGTCAGAGCATTACTATTTACATCAAAGGCACTGTCAATCAGTTGAATATCCGCATCATTTGATACGGTAACACTCCCTGCACCGCCGAAGTTGGCATCCAATGTATTAACACTCGAATTGAAAGTAGTGTTCGCAGCCAAGGATGTAATATCTAAAAATAAGTTATCTGCTGCTAAATTGATATCTCTACCACTAACATCAACAATATCACCTGCTGAAATAACAATATCATCCGCTAAAACGATACCTGCATCAGGTATCGTTAACAGGCCAATTGCATCAAGCGTTAGGTTGGTTACTAACGCAATAGAGCCTATTCCCAGCGTAAGATCAGCACCAGCACTAATCTCCGCATCAGCCACGGTATTAAGATTAGATAAGGTAAACGAATCTGCATCATTAATGCTGACATTACCGCCAGTGGTATTAGTGACTGAAAGTAGATTGGCATCGATATCCGCATCAATACCACCATCGGCTGTTAAAGTAATGGTTCCAGTGCTCGCGTTAATATCTAGGTTTGCGTTACCGCCGTCTATAATCTGACCGCCAGCATTGATATCTATCGCAGTGGCGGTTGCATTGCTTGTTATAAGGCCTGTTACGGTGATATTTCCTGTCGCATCTAGATCAATGGTATGTGCTCCAACATCAACCAACACACTATCGTTGACCGTAAGATTCCCGCCGGTATTTAAAGATAAATTTTGTGATCTAGTGAATCCACTAATAGTAATGTCACTGTTTCCGCTGGTTAACATGAAATCACCTGCCACATCAATATCGGTAAATTCCACTGCATTGTTCGTATCAAGCGTGACTGTACCGCCGGCGGTATTAGTAATATCTGCTTTTTTGAACTTAGCGTCTAAACTAATACCATTAACAGCCTGAAAAACTACCCCCCCGTTTAATGCTTCTATATCAATGGACGGAGCACCAGCATCCACTATTCGGTCGCTACTTCTGATGGTAATCGCGTTATCGGCAGTACTGCTTGAACGAAGCAGTCCTATTAGGCTGACATCATTTGCCGTAATATCAATTAAACCTGTTCCAGTTTGAATAGACGAACTACCAAAAGTATCGAACTTTCCGCCTGCACTGACTGTTGCATTGCCTCCGGTGGTGAAAATATCAGAATCATTATTTAAAATAATATCGTTACCTGCGGTTAAATTTACGTTTACTGCATCAACCGTACCCGGAGTAAGGTCTTGAATTTTTACGCCCGCAGCCAACGTAATATCGTTATCGGCGATTAAACTTAATGTATTCCCGTGACCACCATTTAAATCAATGTTGTCGCTTACTGTTATATTACCTGTGCCCGTTCCTGGTCCAGTTCCGTCATTTAAAGCGGTATTGATGATCACATCAGTCGATGACAAAGCGCTGGTGATCGCTCCCGTATTAATGGTCGAAGTCGCACCCACGCCAGCACCTTCCCAACTATTTGGGTTAGCTGCATCGAAGGCTCCATTGGCACTCCCTGCCGAACTGATTGTGATATCATAAGGGTCAATATAAAAAGTACCTACTTCTCCATGCTCTGCAGAGGTATCAGCCACC
Source organism: Hahellaceae bacterium (assembly GCA_016744695.1). Lineage (GTDB taxonomy): Bacteria > Pseudomonadota > Gammaproteobacteria > Pseudomonadales > Oleiphilaceae > Alkalimarinus. Next base: position 30,404 of record JADGDV010000032.1, on the reverse strand, counting down.
CCATAGATTTCAACGCGCTCAAGACCTGATACCTCGATAAACCCTCCATGACCTGATTCAGCACCACCTTTCGCCTCTAGCCTAGCCCCCTCTTGAAAAATAGCCACACTAGGACTATAAGCGATAATTTCACCGCCATCGCCTAACGAACCAGCATTTGCTGATACACTGGCGTCATGCGCCAACACAATCGTGTCATCAGCAGTAATACGAACATCACCTCCATTTCCAAGTAGATCACCATTCGCATTGATATTACCTAGAACAGCAATCCGGTTGGACTCCAACTGGATATGCCCTGCATCAGTTTGGCCAATTCCATTAGTATTTAATTCACCATCTAGAATCAAATCACCTGTGGTGCCTACTATAAAAATTTCACCGCCCTGCTCCTCAATCCGTGCAGCTTTAATAACCCCAGTATTATTTACAACAGTTTGTTCTAGCGCTTCAAGTGCGTTGGCATTAAACACAATGTGGCCACCATCCGATTGGATCAAACCATGGTTTTCTATTAAAGCATCGAGCGTAGCAGAGTTAGATTCAATAGAGACCGCATCACCACTCATATTGAGCGTAATATCATTCGCCGCATGAAGTTCAATACGGCCACCATTAGCAATGATATCGCCATTGTTAATCACTTCTCGACTAACAAACGCCAGCAAACCATTTTCAGCCGCTTCAATTAAAGCGTCATTATTAATAGAGCCGGTAGACTCACCAGAAAAGTGAAATTTTCCATTAAAAAAATCTTCATCATTAATATTCAGCGTAGTGGCAACCAGCCCCCCCACATCAACATGAGCACCCTGACCAAAAACAATACCATTGGGATTAACTAAAAATAACTGGCCATTAGATTGAAGCGTTCCAAGTATTTGAGAGGCGTTATTCCCCACCACGCGATTTAACGCAATTGAATGGACGGAAGGTTGCTGGAATACCACACTTTCATGAGCTCCGATATCAAAGCCTTGATAATCAATGCTGACACGGTCAGTATGCTGCTGCACAACCATAGCATTGGCACCAGTTGAAATAGTCGCTTGACCACCATTAATCAAGGGCTGCTTTGGTAGAGCATGCACAAAGGTTGAGCAAACCAAACATGCAATCACGGTATGTACGGCTAAGGTCAGTGTAGATTTTTCAATATACATGTTCTTTTTCATTGCTATCACTCTCTTCTCTTGTACAGCACCTAAGGTAAAGAATAACCTAAGCGAATCAGGAAGGTTTGCTCTTCAGGGCTCGGGTTATCCCTAACTTCTTCCATTAAGCTGTTGCCAGCAGAAACTGAAACAATGCCTTTTTTAAAAAATATCCCTTGTAAGCCAATACCAGCACCCGCTAATTTAACACTGGAATCATACTCAGACATTTGATCTAATCGTTCGCCATAACCCGCATCTACATATAAAAATGGCATAACCCGAACGCTCTCGCCAGTAAATGAAAAAACATTAGGCCACCACCATTCGATGGTATTAATGAACCCACTATCTCCGCTGAAATAACCAGGGGCGAAATCACGTACAGCATACGCCCCCGTCATTGAAAACTGATCAAAAGAGGATAACTTTTCAGGCGAATACTGCCCTTTAACTAACCACCTAAAGTTAGAGAATAAAAATGAATTGGCTGACCCTAAGGCCCATTCCAACTGCTGACTCGTTTGATATTTTGTAAAGCTATGTTTGGTTTCATCCAGCCCTATATCAAACTCTCCGTGAGAGACTGCATAGTTAGAGCGATATAACCAAGATGATGCTTTTGGGCGGTATTGATAGCTCCAACTTAGATTAACACTTTTGCTGGTTTCATCTTGCGTCAATAAAGGGTCATCGAAGGCATTCTCGTAATCATTCGATTTATGATTCAGCCCCACCCCAAGTTTATGATTTTTTTCAAAACTACGCACAAGAGTATAGTGATAATTTAACTCTGAAATTAAAGCATCGCCTTCTATCCCCAAGCTCTCAAAATCCTGCCCTACTTCAAAAACATTATTACTAACCTGCGCACTGATTTCGTGATCCAAAGAGAAAACCGGTATAACATAACCCAAATAACCAAAAGTATTTTTCTCATCATCTACGACCGTCCGTAGCAAACCAAGCGATAGCCTATCGAAATCGCTAATAATATGATGAAGACTACTACTCAGTATCACGCGGTCCTGGCCAGTACTTTCATTACCAAAATTATCAGCACCTATAGATACGTTCCAACTTTGTACTTTACTAATTTTAATATTAAGCCTTACCTGCCCGCTTTCGTTACCACGAGAATAATAAGAGAAGGTATCCAGACCATATTGTTCTTGCAGAGCCAGCACAATTTTATCAATATTGGGTTGGTATAGAGTCTTGCCGACAACCCCTGAAAATAAACTTTCAATACTTACATTCAAGCTATCATCAGACCCGCGTACATCTACATCACCTAGTGTCGCTTCAATCATTGCAAACTGAATCGTATTTCCTCCACTCACTTTTTGTGGGGGCAAAAAAACTGAATGAAATTTCAAACCATTAGATTGATAATATTTAGTAAAACTATCTGTAATTGTTTTTAGTTGCTCCAAGGTAATTGATTTAGGAAATTTAGCCTTTTCCTTTTTTAAACGCTGCTCTAAAGATTTTTTATCAATGCCAAAATCAGGGTAAGCTGTTAGTTTAGAAATATCGATATTTTCTATATAGATAGTTTGAATTGAGTTAGTTGTTGAGCCAGCCCTTGGAAAGCTTTCAGAAATAGATAAAGGGGCATAAAGCAAAGATGTAACTACAAATAAAAAGAAAATGCATGTCTTATTAATAATCAAATAATTTGGCCGCATAATGTTTACTTATTAAGCTCTTATCAAAAAAATACAAATTAAAATACAGGCCCTGTTTCCGCAGTTTTAAACTAGACTACTATGAAAAAAACGAAAGCTATTTTTGCCTCCATGTTTAACTTCATAGAGCGCATCATCCGCTCTTTTAAACAATTCTGCCGGTAAATGCTCACCATGAGATATTGCAACTCCCATACTGACACTGGGAGACAAAGTAACCCCCCCTAGCTCCACCTCCTCCGTCAACGCATTAAACATTCGTTTTACAACCAACTGCACAGCCTCATTACTTTCTACTTCTGCCAATAACACCAAAAATTCATCCCCACCAAGGCGACATGCGGTATCAACTTTACGAATTGATTTTTTTAATCGAGCCGCAATTATTCTTAATAATGCATCTCCCTGATCATGACCATAGGTATCATTAATTTGTTTAAAGAAATCTAGATCCATTGCTATCAAGGCAAGTTTTTGTGACTTACGACTCGCAGAATGTAAAGCATGTATAATCCGGTCATCAAATAACCGCCTATTAGGTAAATCTGTCAGCGGGTCATGAAAGGCATGCTGGCGTAGTTCGTTATATTGACTCTCCATTTTTTCCAGCATGTCATTAAATGCTTCCACCGCCTCGGGACGGTTTGCTTGGTCATGCTTCGCCCTAATACTCCAATCACTGGTTTCGATGACTTTTTTTGTCACTTTGGCTAGATGCATCAGGTCGGCATAGTCCAACCCGCCAGCACTATTTACATCCAGCTGATTTTTCTCTAACTTTTCGAGTACCTTAGGGGGAACATAAATTTCTCCCTGCATCACCAAATTTATTGCATCAAGAATTTCATCGGGGTCAGCTGATTTAGGGATAAACCCACTTGAACCACCTTCCAAAGCAGACCTAATCATTGCAGGTTCTTCGGACCCGGACATGAGTAAAACAGGCACTTCAGGTGTTTCTTGTTTTATCTTTCGAAGTAACATGGGGCCTATCATGTCAGGAAGATGGTAATCAATTATAATTAAATCCAGATCTAAGTTAGTAAACATTGAAAGTGCCTCTTGACCACTTCCCGCTTCATAAACTTCACCTATATCTACTAGACGTTTCAAAACGAGCATTAACCCATCTCGAAAAAGTCTGTGATCATCAATAACGAGTATATTCAATACAAATTGTCCGCATGTTAAATATCGACAACCCACATATCATAGAGTGAGCATTATATAAGAGTAGGCACTATATCTATATTTTCCACACTTATTTAGCTGTAAATTGAAACAACATTCCCTGAATACATATTGTATTTAATCTTTGCCGTTTTTTTATCAATATTGACTTCAAAAAAGTCATTATCATTGACTGCCTGCTTCTCTGTGTGATCAACAAAGCTAATCGACAATCCACCCTCGATTGTATTCATTAAAGCACTACTGATATGACTCATTTTCAATTTCATGATGCAAACCCCTTAGGTAAGTAAAACTAGAGGCAACTATACAACAAGACTTAGCGAGTCGTACAAGGGTCTAACCCATCAGGCTTAGGCCATGTGAAATAACGTAAAACCAGGGTCGGCCTAGGCCATCAGCTAGCCCATTCACCTAATACCTAAGCTAGCATACTCCTAATAAAATATGTGCTCTCAGTAGTCATTAAGAGGCCGCGTTAAAAATGTTAAATAACACGAAACATATCAATACACCCAGAATAAAAGCGTATTTATTATCACTAGTTGTACTGCTGTGTGCCTCAGAAACCATTTTTGCGCAAGTGAAAAAAGACTCTATATTCCAAGACATTTGTTACAAATCACGCCCGGCCTTCTGCACACATCGCCTATATGCAGGTGTGTATATAAATAACAACACACAACCTCAAAGAGATGTACCAACGATTTTTAATACAGAAACTGAATCAACACATCGATTCAATAAATCACCCAACATAGAAAATAATAATTGGAAAAAAAATATCAAGCAGTACCTTCAAAATACAATAAAAGACACATTCGATATAGATGTAATTGGACTAACAACATGGAAAATGAACCGTTTTGTTCATTTTAATGTAGACGCAGACGTAAACCTTAGAGGCCAGGTGGAGTCAGTGACTCTAAGCGCTGTTTTGTCTGACTAAGGCTTACGCCCCTTATATAAACTAAACCTACCCGTACAACCAACCAAAGGATTAAAGCATGAAATATAACAATATATTCCTATCGCTACTCTTAACATTAAGTCTTTCAGCTTGCAACGAAAGCTCAGGTAATATCAAAAACATCATGAGTCAGTATTCCGTCGCTGAACACAATGCAATGGATGACTATTTTGACCCATTTATTGAAGCCGACCTTACTTACGATAAAGATGGATTGATATATATAGGAGGTGATTTTCAGCTAGATGAATATTGATTACTCAGTTCTGGAAAGGCCTTACACAGGAGCACGAGAGTTGAACATAAAGTGGCCTAGAACAAAACCATCAAGTTTTATAAATTCTAACTTGGCTTATAAAAAAGAGTGTGCACAATGAATCGTCTTATTAAAATTACTTTTACAACGCTGTTAGCGATAACTGTTAATTCAGTTAATGCCGCTAACTGGACCTTAGATAAAGAGGCCTCCGACTTACATTTTCTATCTGTCAAAAAAAACACAGTCCCAGAAATCAATACCTTTGATCATATTGATGCCAGCATAAAAGGCAATAAAGCCAAGCTTGCAATCAATACAGAGAGTATTAATACTAATAACAATACTCGTGATTTCCAGATTCAAACATACGCCTTAAAAACAGGCTTGTTACCCAATATTTTACTCACGATGGAGCTGACAACAGAGCTTATCAATAAGTTTCAAGTTGGGGATGTAAGAACCAAAAGGCTGCCCGCAACACTTCAGTTAGGTGGGGCAAAACAAAATGTTATAGCCGATGTTCATATCGCTCAAACAAAGCAAAACCGCATTGTAGTGAGCAGTCTCAAACCGGTGATTATAGATATCAATGACTTCAACCTACTCGAAGGGTTTGATGTTATGCGAGACATGGTTGGTTTGAATGTAATTACCCACCGTGTGCCCGTTTACTTTAATCTGGTTTTTGATCAGACCAATGATGGCTCTGTAGACAGGGGTATTCTTGCCATTGGCAATATCCCTACGCCCCCTTCTCAAACATCCGCCACCCTAAGCGGCTCAACAATTAATGTAAGCTGGGCAGACTCATCTGATAATGAGTCTCATACTATTGTTTCCGTTAAACGTCCGGGGCATAGCTGGGATGTAGTTGATAAAATTGAATCAGGCAAAAACAACTTTCTTTATGAAACCCAGGGTGATGGCACTTATCTGATCCGTGTTCAAAGGGTTGCAAGAGGAAGAATCTCAGATTACTCACAGGAACTCAAAGCTACCGTTAACACAACGGGCTCTAGTGAAAAGCCCACCGAACTTAATGGCGGGCAGTTATACTCACAGCAATGCTCAAGCTGTCATGGTGCAAATGGTAACGGACCTACACCGATATCAGGCGCTCTACAACGTCCAGATCTCCAGTCGTACATAAAGAAATTCATGCCTTATGGTCAGAAGAATAAATGCGGTTCGCAATGTGCTGCAAAGATTGTTACCTGGATGAAGGACACATGGGAAACCCCAAGTGGTGGAGGTGTACCTGAAAAACCAGCTGTTGAGAAGCCTGTTGTTGAAAAACCTGTCGTTGAAAAACCTGTCGTTGAGAAGCCTGTCGTTGAAAAACCTGTCACTGAAAAACCTGCCGTTGAAAAACCTGCGCCAGTAGAAGAAGTCGATGAAGATATTATAGCGGCAGGGAAAAGCATTTATGATGCCCAGTGTTTATCTTGCCATGGTAGCGATGGAAAAGGTAATACACCCTTAACCAGCTCTTTATTACGTGCAGATTTAGTTGAGTTCATTACTCACACAATGCCCTACGGTGTGCCTGGAAGTTGTGATGAGACCTGTGCAACCTACGTATCGTACTACATGATCCAAGCTTGGGGTGGGTCTGAAGAGCAGCCAGCCACAGAGCTTCCTATTATTAATATTTCTGACTCTATTGCTGCACTAGACAGTAGCAAAGCCTACGAATTACTTAATAAAATATCCCTAAATTTGGTAGCACGTAAACCAACAGATTCAGAAAAACAACGTTTAATTGATCAAGGTTCTGTAGCATTAGAAAGTATTGTTGATGAACAGCTTGAATCAGACGCTTTCATCAATCGGATTAAAAATACCTTTAATGATTTATTACTAACTGAGGGAAAAATGAAAGATGCATATCATTCTGTTTTAAGAAATTATTCATGGAAAAGCTTTGATAATGCTAGTGCTGAATGGGTAAAAGATTATAGCCCTCAGTCAGGGTCTAATTTAACAGCCAAGCAATATATTCGCTTGCGCCAATATACATCACGAGGTCATGTTAACGCCCCTTTAGAGTTGATTGGCCATGTGATCAAACGTAATTTGCCATTCAGTGAGATTTTGACAGCCAACTACGCCATGCTCAATTGGTATAGCGCAAAAAGTTATGGCCTAGAAAGTGTCAAGAAATTTAGAGATCTTAAACCAGAAGATGTTTATGTACCTGGTTTCAATAAAGATCCTGAGCACTATCTGCCGGTGAATTTGCCTAACGTACCAAGCGCTGGGGTATTAACAACAGGGGTTTATATGCACCGTTACCCTACCACAACGTCGAACGTGAACCGTCATCGTGCTTATACTTTATTTAAGCAATTTCTTGATACAGATATTCTAGCTATTAGTGGGGAGCGCCCAGGAGATGGTGATTCGTCTCATGAAGTACCTACCTTAACTGATCCGTCTTGTACCAGTTGCCACCAACTAATGGACCCTGTGGCATCTTCGTTTAAAAACTGGATTAGCTTTGCGGGGGAAGCTCGCCCTTATTACACGGATAAACCCAAATGGGATGAATCAACAATCCTACCAGTAGGATTCAATGGTCAAACAGCTCCTAAAGGAGTAGATGCTTTACCCTGGGTTGCATCAAAGGTTGTGCAGGACAAACGTTTTTCACGTGCTATGGTTAAAGCAGTATACAAGCAAATAACAGGGACTGCGTTAGTTCCTAACACAACCGATGGTGTGAATTTTCAGTCAGAGGCCTATTTGAATCAGCAAGCCTATATTTCTGTTGTGGCCGATAAGTTCAAAACCGAAAACTATGACTTTAAAGCCATGGCAAAACGCTTGGTGTTAGGGAAATACTCAACAGGCCAACATGATAGCACGATGGAAAATCTTCTAATTACGCCATCTCAGCTGAATAAAAAAATAAAAGCGACCTTGGGTGAAGGTTGGGATAATTGGCTAGGTACCTGGGGTATTTTATACGGTGGCATTAACAGCAACAGCGTAACAATACGCAATCAAAGTATCAGTGGTGCAGCCGCAACAATTCAACTGCGTATGGCCGAAGATATGTCTTGCCATGTTACAGCAAAGAACTTCGCCAAAAAGCCTAAAGATCGAACGATTCTAGCGGGGATCGAGCCTAATATAACACCAAGCTCTAATACTAATATTGAGAAAATCAAACAGGCTATAGTCGACTTGTATCACAATGTTCTAGGTATTAAGTTAACGATTAATAGTGAGGCAGTATCTATTGCATATGATGTCTATTTAGATGCCTTAGATATTGGACAAGCAGGCATTGCTGATGGCTCGATTTCTACACGTATAGCCAACAATTGTAAAGTAAAGAAAAACTCGGCAACAGTGAACAAAGATTATGTGGATTATGATCATAATTATTATACGCGAGCTTGGCAGGCAGTAGTGCAGTTTGTCTTAATGAATCCACGATATTTTTACATGTAAGGGGAAGGTTATGGATATGAATAGAAGAGAACTTATTAAACTCATGGCATCTGCGGGCGTTATGATGAGCTTACCCATTAACCCTTTATGGGCTAAAGGTACCACTCCAAACCGATACCTTATAGTCGTTAATGCAGGTGGAGGTTGGGATGTAACCTCTATTTGCGACCCAAAAGGCGAGGTTGAACATAGCCCAGGGCGTGGTTTTATGAATAAATATAAAACGGCAGATATCCGTCGGGCGGGCAATTTGCGATACGCCCCTATCGCACCTGGTGCGTCGGTAGACTATGACTGGATGGAGCATTTTTATGAAACGTATCAACAAAAGATGGTTGTCATCAATGGCTTAAATTGCTTTACAGGCAGTCATGCTCAAGGCTCTTATTATCTCGCCTCTGGACAGAGCTTTGCAGGGTTTCCAACCTTGGCAGCATTACATGCCGTGCCACATAAAGCCGGTATGGCGGTGCCCTATTATTCGGCCGGTGGGCATACCGCTACAGCGGGTGAAGTCTCTGCCATTCGAATTGGCTCGAGTGCATCGATAAAGAAGTTGGTTAATGTTCACCCAGATCAACCTAATAACATCTCACAGATGTTGCAGGATAAGCAGAAAGCCTTGTTGGATCACATGGGCTATAACCCAGAAACACCCAGTGTAGCCGAAACATGGAAGAAGTTTAGCGAAGCCAGAATTAGTTCACGAGATATTGCTTCTGTGACGGACTACCTGCCGGCGAACCCTAGTACTGGCTCTAAGTTTCAAGCTGAAATGGCAGCGGCCTTATTAGCCTCAGGGCAATGCGCTGCTGCGGCGTTTGGTGGTGGTGGTGGCTTTGATAAACATGCCGATAGCGACAAAGGAACAGTTACGGCTTGTAATAATTTATTTGAGAACCTCGATCATCTAATGAAAGAGCTTCAACGGCAAGGTATTGCAAACAAAACCACCATACTGGTTGGCTCGGAATTTGGCAGGACACCGTGGTACAACAGTAAAAAAGGTAAAGATCATTGGTCAACCGGTAGTGCTATAGTGATTGGTGATAATATAAACGGCAACCGTATGGTTGGTGGTTCAAGCGATCAGTTAAGGCCACGCAGAGTAAACCCTGAAACTTTAGCTTTTGATGATAATGGGATTCAAATCACAATCCAGCATGTTCATCGAGCGTTGCGGAATCACCTAGGTTGGGGGAAGTCAGAACTCAGCTCAAAGTATCCGATTCCTGTCGAAAATTTAAATTTATTTTCTTAGTTTATCTGATAAAAGGTCAGTACCCCACTGACCTTAAGTTATAAACAAAACCTCACGTGATGGCTTATCAAAGATATTGCCATCACGTCTTTTATCAATTACTTCAGAATTAACGAGCATTAATCCCAGTCAATAGTATGAAAGTAATGACAATCAGCACAACGAGTTTCGAGTACAGCCTGATCATCTGATTCACTTTGATGACACCGACTACACTGAGCTTTTCTTGGGAGAATACTATCGGAGGCTAGTTTAGATTCACTTGCACTACTATGGCAATCCAAACACTTCAAGCTACCTTCATGGCGTTTATGAGAAAATCTAAGATCACTGAATCGTGCATACCCTGCGCTCTGACCTTGTTTCCAGGCAAATAACTCCTTTGTTGAATTAAATGCGACGGTAGGTAATATATGACATGATTTACACTGTTTATTCATTACTTCATAAACATTGAGCAATGAATGCTTAATATTAACGCCTTGATATAAAGATAGAATAGATGCTAAGTCTCCATGCTCAAAAGTATCTAGAATAATCGACGCCTCTTTCGTGCCTTGCCCATGACAAGTACCGCAATCTGCCTCCATTGAGATAGGCTCAAACGTTTTTGCTCTATCAGAGACTCTATGACAATCAACACATTCAAGCATTTTATCGTTATTTTTATCCTTAACCTTATCGCTTGATAAATGTGCTTTATGTGAAAAAAGGATATTGGAACTGTCATTTTTTTCTTGATTAAATTCTGGATGACTCTCTGGGAAATTTGTAAGCACATCAAGCTCAACTTCAATCCCTGCTGCCAAAACACCCTTTAATGTATCGTGGTTCACATGACATTGCGAACATAAACGCTCATCTCTAATAATCAGTTTTGAAGGCTCTTCATGCTCTTTGTGGCAGCCAATACATAAAGGGTGATTACCGGTTTGAGCTGCAGTCAAATGACGTTTCATCGTATGACACGACAAACAAGGCTCTATTTGAATAGAGCCAAATTCATTCTGGTGGCAGTCATTGCATTGCGTTGCAGAGTTTTGGTGCGCACGATGGAGAGGGCCGGGGCTCAAGGTATTCTGTAGAGCATTAGTAATACTGGGTAAACCAGTATCCTCATTTTTAATGATGCTCTTATTAAAATCAGTGACCCAAAAAGGCAATGATAAGATAAAAATTAAAAATAAAGGCCAGAAGCTTCGACTTATTATAGCGTTACGACTTATCGCTTTACGAGGTGTAGCCTCACGAGGTATCGACGTAAACCTACAGGGCCCTTTTAAAGATAATAGAACAATAGCATCTGAGCTTCCTTTATCGGCAAGCAATGTCCAGCCATCAGGCAAATGACTAAGCCCTGGCAAGGTCAGCTGTTTTGTTTTTGAGCCTCGCTGTATTGTAATCGAGTCATTAGTGTCACGAACAACTCTCAACGCAGGAATATTGGCAAAACTAATATCTAACTCATGACCAGTGCCAGCCGTAAATACATTACCCAGTACTTCTTTCTTATATATCGTTTCGTCTAACGATGTATCAATAATTGATATATGAAAAACATTTTCAAAAACCAAAATTTTTTCTCTCAATAAATAAATACTAAGAGCTTAGTTCTAATATTGAAAACTCACAACAACATGCACAATTAACAAAACAAAAAATAGATTTGAAATAAGGCGATGCAAACGCCGCCAACCGGTCATCAATAAAGCTAAGCTAGCAGCAATAATAAGCCGCCGGTAACCGTAAACTCTACTTTCAAACAGTTCAATAAACTCATCTAGTTCATTTCTGTTAGCAGAACTTCTTTGTTTATTTTGACGCTTTATTTCAAGCAATACATCAGGAGCACATATAACTTTAATAAGGCGCGCAGTAACAGCCCGCCAGCCAGGATTAACTACAACACTATAGTTATTGCCCTGAACCATAACCCAAGCTAAATTATTTAACTGATGATCAATTTTTGCTGAAAGCGCTAACAATTTACTATCAGTAAGCTGAAGCTGGTTGAGCATTTCATCTTGATAAAACCAAGGTTTAAATTTATTTATGAGTGAAGGAAAGAATGTGTAAGCAATAACACCAAGAAGACCAGAGGCCACCATAATAAATAAAAAGGCTATCGCCGCACCATGAATATTCATGTCTACCTGAAACCCTGCATGCAATAACGTTACAATTAATAAGCCGGCACCGGTATAATTGTGAGCAGATATCCATTGTTGTTGGCTTCCAAGTCGGTCTATGCAGAAAGACTTTTTTATTCCCAGAAACATTAACTGAATAACTATCAACCCCGCTATCACACCAAAAAATAAGCCAAGAGTTGTATCACCTGAATGATTAAATAGCGGTGTGTAAAGCAAATAAGGTATAAGTAATAAAAAACATAAAAATAAAATACCTTGTCCAACCAACCTGCCCGTTAAAATATACATACCAGCACCCTCAAATATTTACAGTTTCAATCAAATGTGTTGGGTTAAGCCTTTTCGCTGCCCCCGTTGGACAAGACTGAACACATGCGGGCCCATTTTTACGACTAACACACAGGTCACATTTAACCGCTTTAGATGCTCGTTCCTTTGGTTTCACAAAGCCTTGGGTTATTTTTTCAAACCAAGAAAGGCCAGTATCACTGGTAATAGTAATTACATCATAAGAGCAATTTACAGCACAGTTACCACAGCCTATACACTGGTCACTAATAATAATTTCGCCCGAAGCCGTTCGTGAAATTGCATCAGCGGGGCAATCGGTAAGGCATGCAGGCGTCTTACAATGCCGACATGCACTAGCAACCAATAAATTGTCCTTTAACACCCCTGTCTTCCTGTTTAACCTAGATACGCCATTGTGTGTAGATGCACACGCCGACTCACATTGATTACAACCAACACACTTATCTCTATCAATGACCAACACATTACCAGCATTCCCCAAATTCTCTTTCGTATAAAAATCCAGCTTAGCAGTATCCACTATGGTCATTTTATGTGGCAAAGGGTCTGCTACTAGGCCAAGCTCTGCTTCAATTCGCTGGGTAACGACCTGTGGGTTTAATGTATGAAAACCTGAGATAAGAGAAACGGGCAATGCCCATGCCCGTGTATTGTTCTGATTAATCTGAAAACCAGGGATTGGCTGCTTTTCAAGCGCCTCTCTAAAACCTATTTGGCCACCGCCCTGCTTCAAGGAATAACAATTCCCCTCGTCTACGGCGACCGAGCCATTAATCATGAGAAAAATAAGGTCACCATTTCTATCAACTGATTGCCCTTTTTCAAATACAACGACCTTTGATTTCTTAATAAATAGTTCAAGCAGGTAATCCGGAATGGTTGTCTGCATCAACCATTTCAGTGTGCGTTTAAGATACTGCTTTAATAAAGCATCACTAAATGTTGTATTTTGTTTGGCCAGCTTTGCAATCACATAGTGGGGGAACTTAAATATAAAGGAGCCTTTTTCAGCTTTAATAGCATACTTACTTGCCTGCTGACTCAATAAGGTAATTTCACCCACTGTTTCACCAGAATTAATTCGGTGTGAGTCTTGGCTTTGAGTAAGCACATTCAAATAGCCTGAATATACAAAAAACAAATCATCACAATACTCATCATTACCAACAATTTCTTTTGATTGATCAAAGGCCAGCACCTCTGTGTGCATCAACACTTCTCTTAACGAAGCCTTGGAAACGGATTTAAATAAACCCGACAAGTTGATTTTATCTAATACATCACGAGCACTGGCTTTAATGCCTTGCGCCTTTAGCCTTTGTTGAAACACCATTAACTCTGTTGGAATAACGGGGTAACCGCTTAAGTGTTCGACACAGATCACCCCTTGATTCATTCCTTGTTTTATTAGAGCTTGACCTGATACTGAGCCAATAACATATACGCCTTGCTCTGAAGTCTCACCATATTCATTGATATGCAGGCGGCCATTTGCTTCTTCAGCAAGATTTAGCCCTAATGTACTGAAAAAATCATTTGTAGATTGTGTACCAATGCGAACAAGAACCTTATCTACTTTTCCGATCTTATTGGTTTTATTCGTCTTAAATCTGGCAACTAATGTAGTACTTTCACTAGGGGAAATGGATATAAGCTCACTATTAAAAGCACACACTATCTCTTTATGTTCTATCGCCTTATTAATTAACGCTTTATTTGCCGCTTTACAACGTTCGAAGCTATCTCTCCGGTTAAGCAAAAACACATGATTAGTTTTTGCAAGTAATAAGGCCTCTTCAACAGCTGAGTCCCCTGCTCCAACAACCAGAATACGCTGATTAGACCACGTTTCTTTTTGAGGAATAGAATAATTAGCGATGCCTTTCGGGTCGATATCTTCAGGTAATAATACCGGCTTACCTTCTACACCAAATGCCAATACTAGTGACTTGGCACGATAAGTACACTGAGACTCAGTTCGGACTAAGTAAGCCCCTTTTGAACCAGTAATTGACTCAACGCGTTGCCCAAATTGAATATCTAATGCATATTGATCAACCTGACTGGACCACGCATCAATAAGCGTTTCCTTAGTATTCGCATTAAAGAGTAAACCACTTCTATGAGGGATTTTTACAGGCTCATCCATGATCCACTTCCCGCCTGCAAACGAATGGATGGTATGCGCGATGGTTTTGCTTGCTTCAAGTACCAGGTGACTAATCTGTCGTTTTTTTGCCTGCATAGCAGCACTAAGGCCAGCAGGCCCTGCACCAATAATTAGTACATCGACCATTGGTATATCTAATACATTATTTTTTGCAGTATTTGTCATTAACAGTCACCTCCACATCACTATGCATACTGTATAAAAGTGAGGCTGACAAATATATTGACCTGATGGGCTAGAGACGGGTTAGGCCATTGATTACGGGGTAAACTTAAAAGCAAACATGATTTTAAACACCATGCCCGCGTTATTAAGATTCACCCAGTTAAACTTAATAGCACCTTTATTATAAAAAGAAAGCCTTTGTTGCCAGGCTTTTCTTTAAAATAAATTAGGTATTAGATGACTATCCGCTAGTGAAAACTGTTTGCTGGTGGCATGATTATCAATACCAATATAACGCCGTAAGGCCGATTGAATATGATTTGGACTTAAGGTTATATCACTAGCACTGCCTGTTGGTTTCATACTTACAAAATCAATATCCTGTGCACGATGATTATGAGTCGATGAACCTACCACACGATTGCCCCATGACGGATTATTCTCCATAACAATGGTACTAGTGGTGCTCCAATGATCTTTACCATTCTTCTCATTGTAACCTGGAGTTCTACCAATATCGGATACAATATTAACAAGCAAACGATCAGCAATACCAAATTGTTCTGCCACATGCCATAACAAATCAACCTGATTAGTCAACCGAGTTAGTACTTCTGCGCCTCTAATATCATGATTATTATGTGTATCCATGTTATCGGTTTTAATATCAGCGGCCACACAAACACCTGAAGCAAAGCCTGCAAGGGCAGCGACTACTTTTGTATAATGGCTATCACCTGAATTAAGTCCATTATAATCAGCCGAGGCAACAAGCTCAGTAAATTGAGGTAAGCCATCGCCTTGCGCCATCGCTCCAATAAAGCGGCGATATTGGCTACGCTGCTTCATCATTTCACTGGAATTGCTAGCGCGCTCAAGAACACGCTTATTTCTGAAATCCCGAATTAAGTTTAAATTATCCGATTCAACATAGTGAGCACTATTACCATATTGCCAATTATTAGGCTCAGTTAGTGTTTTAAATGCTTTTAAATAGTTGCCATTAACGTTAGTCTGAGCGACCAGTCCGCCGCTGGTTGGTCTCCAGCCATCGGTAATCCAGGGCATCAAATGATTATTATATTTAATGCTGGCATACAAGGCCGCCAAACTAGGGTAGCCAAAATCCATAACACCTGTTTTATTAAAACGTTCCCCAGCCTGATGGCTACCTGTAGTAACATTAACACCGTTAATCACAAGCATTTTTCGGTAGTGTTTATTAAAAAATCTTTCGTTATCCGCAAAGGGGGCGTACTCAATATTACCTGCGGTTTGTGTCTCGCCGGTTTTACCCCAATTATTCATAATCGGCTCACCCTTAATATTCATTTTAGGGTCGCAAAAACTAGTAGGATCCCAGCCACCATGAGCATAAAGTGTGAACAAAAATTTGCTATTGTCACCCGTGTCGGCCACAGAAGTCATTGGTAATATTGAGGCGGCGCCTAGAGTGGCACCTAACACCGCACTGTTCCTTAAAAAATCACGTCTATTCATGACTATTCCTCATTTCAATGTAACTTAAGATAGAGGTAGTTTAGGAGTATTTAATAAGAAAAACTTCGACCAGATGGGTTATTTGATGGGCTAAGCCATGTGGTGAAGGTCTTATATTTAACTATAAAAGGGGCATCTGCCCCTCTTATAGTTACGGGTTAATGGCTTACCTATTCAAAGAGATAATCAGGATCTGCCATCATCATAATTAACATATCCTTCCAAGGCCCCAGTACTTTTTCTGGGTCATAATCAGATCCACCATTACTCATTTCACAACGCTGATTTTGATTAAGTCTTGTTCCACTTATCTTCATTCGGTTAACACGCAACTGAGTAAACAATGCATAGGTTTCAACAACAATAGAGTCATTAATATCTACCACTTTATTATGTAAACGCTCATACAGTACAACAATTTGTGCTTTAACACTGGCTGCATCGCTGCTTTCACGCTCCACCTCAGTAAACAAGAGACGGTCTTGCTGCTCGGAGTCGAAATCCTTTTTGACGATGGCGCAAGCTAACTCCATACCCTGGCGTTCAGCTACTCGGAACATCATCGCTGAAGGCTCTGCCGTTTCATCCTTTACATCCACACCATTAATACCACCATACAAGCCGTAGTACTGCCTTGAATCAAGCAAGCGTGACCAGCCAAAACCAGTTAAGGATAAGGTTTTGTTATAAAGCTCATGAGGGGTCAAGAAGTGACGTGCTCCACCATGTAACTCCACCAGGTCGTCAGATAAAGAACCAACCGACTTTTTGGCAACACGGAAAGCATCACTCATCACCATATTAACTAACAACTGTTTAAGGTTTAAATGGCTACGGAAGTCATTCGATAAAGCCGTAATTAATAATGACTGATTATCAAAGTGAATACGGCTAGCGCTCTCATTTAACACATTGCCGCCAAACAGTGATGGCCACCAAAACTTAACTGCCCCCACAGAAAAACGAAAGTCAGCAACCATTTGCTCAGCTAACCACTGGATAGGGTTAACATCATCAGGCGCGTCTATCCCACGGTATCCTAGTTGGCGATTATCATGGTACCAGCTAACATCTGGATGGCTCTTACGGTAGTCAACATCAAGAGAGTCCGTACCATAGAGCTTATAACCACCAGTGCTTTCAAAATTCTGGAAACCAGCGGCAATAGGGTCCATCGTTTGATGACAGGCCACGCAAGCAGGGTTGTTCATAGTTGGGTTATTTTGGTCAGCCACATCAGCCACATCCAAAACCCGTGCGGATGAATTTTCAATATCAAAACCAAGAAAATGCTTCATTGTCCATGCAGAGCGAGCGCGGTTACGGTTAGTCGCAGTGGTCGGGTACTGACTCAAATATGCCCAGCTAGATAAAATACCGGCATGAGGAAAGTCTTCAACAAACGTTCCATCAGGGTTAGTGTAGCCAGGAGCCTCTGTTTTATCTGCTTGGCCATTATTTATAGCACGAACAAAAGAGCCCTCAGCAACACCGACACCAGAGCGAAACGAAACGGCACTTTCCTGACCAGCCATAGTGTAGTCAGCAGTTAATATTTCTGAATACGGACGGTCATTTTCAACAATATAAGCAATTAACTCTAAAGGCTCTTCGGCAAGATCATTTTTAAGCTTTGCCATATCTCCTTCATAGAATTTATCTAATGAACCAGCATTTCCACCATTTTTAAGATGACGACTATGAATCCGTGCATTAGCAGAATCCTTAATGAAATTATGGAACCCGTCACCCGTCATGAGGTTTAACACTTCCTCCTGCAGTAACTCATCAGATGCATTTTTTAAACTGTTAAGCTTTTGTTGGCTAGGTATTTCTCCAGTTAAATACAATGAAGCTCGACGATACGTTACCTCTGGGCTTTCTAGTATATAGGTACCTGTATTCAACACTGGGTTATCATCTGAGCCATTAAAGAAACCGACAAACATCTCCAACAATTCGTACTCATCAGAGCTTAACTGAAGTACAGCCCCGCCACCATGGTTTTGCAAACCACGAGATTTGTCCAGAATCGTTTGCCCACCGGATGCAGTATCAGTGATATAAAAAGCTAGCTGTGTTTCGTTGTAATCCATAACGCCAGGTGTATTACCTATACGGTAAACCAACTTTGTGTTTTTTGCTGGCCCTGTCTCACTATGGCACACAACACATTTAGCTTGTAACACATCACGGTTAACAGAAACATTATCTGCATCATTAATACTCGCTCGTGAGCTATCTAATGGAAATAAATCCTTGCTATCCACAATCCCATCGTTGTCGTCATCGTTATCTGCATTATCGCCTAAACCATCTTTATCAAAGTCTGCTGACTCCGCTGGATTTAAAGGAAATAAATCCATTTCATTATTAACACCGTCGTTATCCTTATCAGGGTCAAGGTAATTTTCAACTCCATCACCATCACCATCTAAAAAGTCTTCAGCGGTAAACCCTTCAGGAATATAATAATTCTGTATATTTTCCGCTGGAATAATCGTGATACGTGATGCCTGACCGCTATCTATACGAGACCATGCGACCGCTAGGTGATCCCCCCCCCCCCCTTCATAGGCACGAGCTTCCAAATAATAAGATTTTCCTGCTTTTAGCCTAATAAGCGTAGAGGCTTGCTCCGGATATTTGGTGAACTGACCTTTAGACTGCCAAGTTTCAACGTCTATAATTTTCTTTTTATCCGCTACTACCGTTGAGTCAGAAAGATAAACAACCCCCCCGTCATCCACGTTTGCGTAGAAAATATAATCGCCACTTTGTGTAGGTGTTATATAAGCACGCATACGCATAATATATGCATTGTCCACATTTCTAGGCGCATCAAAACTACCTACACGATGCTCATCCACCAACGATTTTTCTTGAAACGCACCATGATTAACTAGCTCAGCCGTTGACTTTAAAACGGTCTTCCAGCGTTCATACTTAAAGCCTTGGTCGGCAATACGAGTAGCATCATTAGGGAATTGATCTAACACATCAATAACGCCATCACCATCGGTATCCGCAGCCGGTAGAATAGGCTCAACCACTGGAGGTGTAATAATAACAGGCGGTGAGATAACAACAGGCGGTGTGGGTTCTATTATCGGGAGCTCTGGGGTTGGTAATACTGGAAGTATAACAACAGGTGGTGCGGGCATATCACTAGCATTATCATTAGCTTGATAGCTCAGATTTGGACCTGACAATATTTCAATTGCACCGTTATTTCGGCTCCAAGCAATACTTACGTGATCATTACCACCAATTTCAACATGCAAGGCCTCTAAACGATAGCTTTTACCTGCCACCAATTCAAACGCCGCCGACTTCTGTGACGCCTGCTTAGTCCACTGCTCTGGCTTTGTCCAACCTTTAACATAAGCAATTTTCTGTTTCGCTTGCCCCACTTCATTTAAATATAACTCACCATCATCATCACTGGCTAAATAAAAATGGTAGCTGCCTGACTGGCTCACCTTAACAATCGTTGTCATACGGCTAACAAAGTTACTACCAATATTTCTTGGTGCGTCAGCACTAGTTTGTATGTTAACTGCATCTGGTGTGTCATTATTAATAATATGCGCTTTCAAGTCATCCATCGTACGGGTGTTATTCCACACCTGGTGTAGTACGCCAGTCAACTGCACTGAATTAAAAAAAGAATCACCTGCTAGAAACTCTTTAATTCGTTGATATTCAGTACTATTTTCACTGAAAGTAAATAAACTGGCACCGTAGTGATCTACTACTTCGGTTGAAGATACTTTTGCTAATATTTTTTGTGCATTAGGGTAGTTTGTTAATACTTCGGCATTAGCTTCAGCAATACCTTTACTTGCACCTTTTGCAAAACGTAATTTAGTGCCCCCAGCTATTTCCCCTTCGCTGTGGCAGCCCACACACGTTTCCTGAATAATAGCCTGATTGATTTCTGCATTAAATTTATCAACAAGCAAAGTGCCCCCCCCTGTAACTGGTGGCATATCTTCTACCACTGAACCTGAGACAGTTACTTTACTTTCAATAGACGGCACTGAAATCCGCCCCATTGAAACACTTTGTACTCTAATGGATGTCTCACCATTTTTAACACTTTCGTATTGATACGACATGGTGTCTGCAGGCACTTTGCCTACAACGTTCCAAGCACCATCACCATGCTTAACAGATACAATGTGATGATCGACGTTATCCGCCAATTGAGCCCATTGCACATATACCGTCTTACCATTAACGGCTGTAGTAGGTTGTGAGGGTGCAATCGGTTCTACGTCAGCAATGGCTAACAAGCCCTTTACAGGGGAGGGCGTATTTTCTGCTTGTTTATCAAATGAAAGGCTGAAGAACACAGGAATACGTTGCGTGATCACATTCAAACCAGCAACCGTTCGCAACTGCTCAACCCCGCCAGTCAATGCGAATTTATTGGTATCAATAATCACCGGTTCTTTGCTGTTAACAATCAACTTATTGTCTTCAGTCTGCGTGATGTGAGCATCGACAGAAATCGTTTGTTTCGCCCCCCCCACCTGAAGCTGAGCCGCAAGACTTGTTGCTAGCGTATCGCCAGGCAAAAAACTATCTATTAAATCTTCTGGCAAATCCATTGTTAAAACGATATTAGGCAGTAAACCCGTTTTTAGCACCCAGTCGCGAATACGTTGGTCACGAATATCAATATTGGTATTAATGCTGGCAGTATCAAGCACCAATTTCGCACGATAACCATTAATACTTGCATCAATATTATCAAAGCTTTGAATTTCAGGAACCGTATCTTTCTTAACCGTTAAAAAACTCATTTCTGAAACGCTTTTATCCAGCTTCCAAATTGAGGCCAAGGTATTTGAAGAGGTCAATACAATGGCCGTGGCTAGAACTACTTTTTTAATAAAATAGCTCATTACAATCCCTCTTTTTCATACACCAATGTAAAGTCAACAGTAGAAAACGGGCTAATGGTTTCCAAGCCTGCGATACTTCTAAGTGTTTCAATACCGGCATCCAAACCAAAAGCAGCAGCATCTATAACGAGTGGTCTAGTACTTTTAACAAGCACACCCTTATCAGAAATGCAAGTTACTTGCGTATCAACAGTCAATTGTTTTTCAAAACCATGCAAATCGATTGTATAGGTAAGTGAAGATGAATATGAGCCACTAACTGAGAGGCTATCCAATAGAGGTTGACTTAGTTGAACCTGAGCGCTGGCATATGGAAGTAGGCTTGTTTCGAAAAGATGCTCCTGCATTCGATCATCTCTAATAGCAATGCCACTATCAACAGAACTGAGGTCAATAGTTAGGTCAGCCATTCCTTCGGTAGAGAGACTTCCAGATATATCGGTAAAGACATTACTCTCAACAATATGTGAGCTTTTTATAGAAATAAAACTTAGTTCACTTTTAGCAGGAATTAGCTTCCAGCTAGAAGAAGATTCTGCGCCGCAAATGTTCACACCCAACAAATCTACTGGTTTGTCAGTTTCATTAACAACCCCCTCTAGAATTTTATTAGCGTTTTCTACTAGCTCATCAACACCCTCACCTCCGGCACCACAGCCCGAAAGTAGGACGCTTACAAACAAGATTGAGTTGAATTGATTTATTTTCATTGCTTCTCTCCAGGCCTTTTTTAAGATGGAGATACAATAGCAATTGTAAACGGTGACAAATATCCACCAGACGGCCTACATATGGCTTAGTTCTTTTAATAACCATCTGGCCCATACAACCCAATCTGATAAGTTTATATCATCCCTCACATACAAATCATATTAGGATGAATTTTAAAAATGAATCAGTTAGAAATGACAAACACCAAGGTTTTTGACATAGCAATATTTGGCGCGAGCCCTATAGGTATTACTGCAGCAATTCAAGCAACACACAAAAACCAATCCGTCGTCTTATGTACACACTTAGCATCTAACGAACTACCTATTGAAGTACCTAAGCGGCTGCAACAATCTTTTTTCGATAACTCTACCACGCAACAATTCTACAACTACTGGGGGGGGAAAATAAAAAGTAACACACTGACCATAGAATGTGGCTCAGATATATCTCGAATTGATAAACACAATGAGCTCTTCCATATTGACCTCAAGCATGGAAATAAAATTATATGCAAGTCTCTAATCATTTGTTCAGAACATTACTCCTTAACAAATATCGATAAAGCACTAGCCCCCATTAGCTTAGTATCCGTGGGAAACAAAGTCACCCGTCAAAGCACTGGTGAAACATCATTATATGGCCTGTACCTTTTGGGTGAACCCGTAGGGCAAACCTCCACCGTCCAAGCCATGAACCAAAGCTTATTTGCAATCAACGGTATTGCATCAAGGTCAACTGTGAACTTACGAAAATATAGCATGGCAAATTAATAACTCAAGTTTCGGAGTTCACTTTTAGCCAATAAAAGTGAACTTTCTCTTATTCTAAAGCTTCTTGTCGTAAGGTAAAGCTATCCATTTGCATGACTTGCGTAAAAAAATCGACAACTGTATCTTCAATTTTTTTTAAAACGTCTGTTTTATCAGCACCTGATAAACTTACCGTGTCATTCACTGCGCCCGCGATCAACGCCTTGAATAAGCCCCACAATTTACTGGCAAAATTCAGGCAATTCAAGCTCTCTTCAAAATCATTTCTTACCGCGCCAAGCCTTGCCAAACCTTCTTCTTGCTTGGCAAACAACAGCAAGCAAAACCTTAGGCCAATTAGGTGTGTTGAGGCAATATAAGCACTGTAATGCCTGCTTTGCTCTTTTATCGAGTAGGGTGAGGCTTTCATCTCATCCCTCTCACAGAACCGTACGTACGGACCTCGTATACGGCTCATGCAATCTATTATCCCCATTAAGAACAAGGGACAAGAACCCCTGTCTTTACTTCGTTTACCTGATATAAGCCGATTTCTTTGAACCAACTATTAGGCATCGCATAGCTTGCCAATGGACTCGCCGCATTTCGCCATGAGTTCATCTGGATAAACTTAAACGGAGGTTTATAACCCAGTTGCTTTAGTCGTCGATGCAATTTGCTCGGCTTCTTCCACAGTTTCAGTTGCACACTTCTCAGTCTTCGCCTTATCCACCGTGACAATTGATTTAAGATACCTGCTATATTCGCTATTTTAAAATAATTTACAAACCCTCTTAGCACTGGATTTAGTTCTTTTAGCAGCATCGCTAAATTCTTTCCTCCATTACGCTTGGTGATTTGCTTCACTTTTACTTTCAGTGTCTTGAGTTTCTTTTCTTGGATGCGCGTGTAGACTGTTCCTATCACCACACCTAAGAACTTAATCCCATCGTCACTGTGTGCAATGTGCGCTTTACGCTCATTCACTTTTAGCTTGAGTGTTTCTTCTAAAATATGGCTCGCTACATTCAATGCACTCTTTGCTGCTGCTTCTGAGCAACAGAGTATCAGTATGTCATCGGCGTATCGCACTATTCGGTGCTGACGTCGCTTCATTTCCTGATCAAAAGCATCTAAGTAGATATTCGCTAACAACGGACTAATCACCCCGCCTTGCGGGCTTCCCTTTTCATTGCTTTGCCAACTTGAGCCTACCATCGCCCCACTTTTTAGAAACAGGTCGATCAAGTTCAGAATACTGCCGTCTGTGATTCGCTTACGCACTGACTGAATGATTAAATCATGGTCGAGCATGTCGAAGCACTTCGACAGATCCATATCAACAACATGCTGACGATGATACTTACGTATAAACAGCGTCGCCTTGCTGATGGCTTGATGACAACTTCGCCCTACTCTGTACCCATAACTGGATGGATGAAAGTCTGGATCGAAGATGGGGGGTCATGATGTTCGATAAACATTGCTGTACGACACGATCTCGAACCACAGGAATGCCCAGTAGCCGTTTACCTCCATCGTCTTTGTCGATTTCAACACGTTTTACGGGCTGCGGTTGATACCGCTTTTCTTGTAGTTCGAATAATAATTGCTTGAGGTTATTTTCCAAATTTCGCTCAAAGTCCTGCACGCTCTGACCATCAATACCGGCAGCGCCTTTATTCTTTTTCACTCGCTTGAATGCGTCATAGAGTGACTGTAACGATAACAGCCGACCATAAAGACTATAGTAAACCCTCACACTTATTTTCTCTCATATCACTAACCATTGACTGCCTTAATTGTGCTGGGTTTGTTTCATCATCGCGTTAAGTCTTCTAGCTTGGTTTGACCCAATTTTATGCAATATGCTTAACTGCCTTGCTGTTTCTAATAAAGAAAAATGATTACTCCCCGTGACCAGCTCACAACAATTGCTCCGATTTCACTCTTCACCATTGAGGGATGCTCTGCATATTGATGCAGCTTGTAGTCGTACTATTAATTACATCTCTTTTAGTGATTTATAGATCACTTCCCCCCTTCGCAACTAGCATGACCTTTTGAGCCTTGTTAGTCCCAACAGTCTTAGCTGTTGATCAGCTTGGTTTTGTCCTCCACACCATTACTGGCTTTCATAGGCCTAGCCTTCAATACTACTACGGGTTCATCTGCCACTTCACACTCATACCATTCTCAGATCACCCTTTGAATAATACGTCCAGTCATCTTTTTTGACTGGATACAGTGCCAGGCTTCCCCAGTTAATGCACTGACGCCCTGTTAGAAATCCCACCCTCAAACGCAGCATTGGTCTGACTAAGTATTGGGCTTCGCGCTATTTTGGACGCTTACCCACCAACACCGCCGAAACAGGTTACGGTTAGTTGTATACCTCTAACTTCCTATGGCTTTCTTCAGACCCCACCGTTGGCCAGTGATGCCCTCGCTTCAAGGCGCCTACTTTTGGTGCCATTCAGATTATCTTCCCCTTAGTCAGGGTGACTCCACTTTCTTTCAAGTGGACGGATTTGCCAGCTTCGCTGGGCAAACAAAAAAGGAGGCTTTTGCTTGGATTCTTTGAAATAAACTTCAATCCCCCAGCGCAGCGCATAGACCTCAAGTATTTTCTCATCTTCAAGCTGACTATCCGTCGTTAAAAATAGCGCCCAATCATGCTTACTCGCCTGTTGCTTGCTTTCATCTACCGACCGAACAAAGAGTAATTTCACTTTAACCCATTGGGCTGGCTCTTTAGCTGAACTTGCGAGATTCAACTCAACAACGATAGACTTACTTTGATACGGCGCATGATTAAGCGTTTGCCAGCGACCTTTGACGTGTTGCTTGTATAGCTCCTGAGCACAAAGTAAGTGGGCGTTTCCGTTTGTAATTAGCCGGTATTTCATTTTGTTCTTTTTCATTCTGACAATGGCTACAAGTGAGTGCTCAATCGTCATTCTGAGAATATGCTTGGTCGCAAACCATGCATCGGCTAAAAAGTAATCGGTATTGATGCCGCCGCGTATAGCTCGCGCTATCATGTCACAGACCATCTCGGGCTTGGTTTGTTGCTTTGATTTCTTGTAGCGTTTTGCTGCAATACTGCGGTTATCATTAAATTTATAGTCTAACGCTTGCTCCTTAACCTCACTGATAAATATTTCATTATCAACGGGAACAAATTGTTCATCATTAGCGACACCAAGGGTCACTATTTGCTGCCCCATCACACAACGAGCCGTTAAGTGATCAAAGTGGCTCGATACGCCTGGCATCTTTTTGCCACGCCTTGTTTTTACTGTGTCATCAATAACAAAGGCGCTGATCTTATTTCTAGGATTAGCCTGGAGTACTTTTTTAGCAGTCAATCGTTGTAGCTTTCGCCAATCTAAGTCTTCGCGATTCAGTAAGTCATATAACGAATCTTTTTTTGCCGCTGAAAAACTTAATAGAGCATCCTTTGAAAACATGGCAACAGAGTCTACTTTTAGCCAAACCCAAAGCATTAACAGATAAACAACATCACTGGCTGGTATGCCTGAGCGCTTAGAAAACTTAGCTTTGCGTAACATTGTATTAAAACGCAGACTATTCCATGTTGAGCTAAATGTATTATCAATTTTAAGGTTTGTTTGGCTAAGTAAGTCAGCGGTTAATGTTGGTAAGTTAAAAGGCTTTGTGTCAGAATTTATTTGATGTCTCTTGTGGTTTTTTACTTTGTCTAGTTAACAAGTATTTTACCACAACGAGGCATCAACCTCTTTTAAATCATAAAGTTACACTTGGCTTGTTGTTTGTTTTGAACCCCGAAACTTGAGTTAAGAATAGGCTTGTTGCATCAAATTTATTCAATATAACTCTATAGCAGCCACTTTTAGGCTGTTTTTTATGATCAAATACTTAAATATCTGTCTTCATCACAGCCGAAATCAGACGCTAATTTTAGTCATAAGTGCGCTAGTGAGCATAAAAAAGAGTAGAAGTTTGTTCGTAGAGTCATACTAAAGCCCTCTGTTAATATAAGCAGAGAGAGGCTTGCATAAATAAAATTGAAGAAATATTTACCTAATAAAGATAAACATTTTCCCTAATGTTTATCTTTTCTAAAAAAGTGGTGAGTATCATTCATGTTGTTCGTTTTCCAATACATTTTTAATCCACTGCGCCTCTTGAAGAGAAGCATGCCTAGAAATAACCGTTGTTAATTCAAACACCTCAAAATAACCATTATTGTACTCAATACTCATTCGAGAAATACATGGGTTAGTGTCAGTGCTCATAAAAGAATTCATCATAATTATTTTCCAAAGATTGATTTGATTCGTAATTTCATAACGAAACTATAACGAACAAATTGCTGCACAGGTATCGACCAGATGGTTTAGCCTACTCTTTCATAGATATAACCCGAGTGGGTTAAGCTATTGTAAACCCCCGCTACAAACCACTATGATCAACCTCAATCAAGTTACTTAACTATTTACAAATAGCTTTGAGGTACAAGTCCATGTTTAACCAAACCGTTAATAATAATTTAGTTTGTGAAATTGATAACTCTACTGAAGAGAAAACAGTTGGATTTTTAAAGTGCTTAGAAGACTCATTGTGTTTATTTTCTGGGTCTGTTAATAAATTGTATGCAGACTTCAAAATACATTCAGTGACGTCA
Source organism: Hahellaceae bacterium (assembly GCA_016744695.1). Classification (GTDB taxonomy): domain Bacteria; phylum Pseudomonadota; class Gammaproteobacteria; order Pseudomonadales; family Oleiphilaceae; genus Alkalimarinus. The sequence continues at coordinate 3,071 of JADGDV010000032.1, read as the reverse complement.
TATAAGAACAAAGTTATTGCTCGTCCAAGACTGCACACACAATCCGAAATATTTCACGATATTCCCTGTAATGCAGTGAAGCCAACAGGAGTATATTTATTTGTTTCTGAAGCGGCTAACGATAACCATTCTGAAAGCCTACGACTCGCATACAAATCAAATAAAACAGGAAAAATAAAATCTATATCCTTGAAAAAAGGAATGAAATTACTTCAAAAAAAATATCGCAATAAGGGCGAGTTCTTACCTGTCATTTTAAATGAGGATTTTAAATTCAAAAAAAGCAATAAACAGATAATGCAACTACACCGTGTAGACATAAACGCGCTCTATTTTTCATCAGACTTTGAAAAGCGAGATATTACGCGAACTGTTGAAAGTAAATTAACCACAATAACTTATTAATATGATTAGACAGTATAAGTGACACAAATTATGAATTCGACCATTAATATCCAAACGTTGTTTTTTGCACATCATGATAAGGAACTACAACTTTTCTACCAACTTCAGTTTAACCTGTTAACTAACAACCCTATTTCTGCTGAAGCACTGCTTCGCTCAGCTGGAGATAAAGCCATAAATGAGGCTCCATATAAACTATTAAACAACACAGAGCGAAGTGGAAGAATAGAATACCTAACCTACTGGATTATCAATAAAGCATTATCAGATTTTGATAGCATTTATCTCGTTCATAAAATAGAGCATATAGCGGTCAATGTCTCTCCTTCCGATATCATTAAAAAAGATTTTGTCAAGAACGTGCTTGCATTGCTTGTAAAAAATAATAAACATGGCAAATGTCTTGTGCTGGAAATTACTGAAAAATTGCCTATCGCCAATTTGCGCAATACCATTAAAAATATAACTGCATTACAAGCTGTAGGTGTAAAAGTAGTGTTGGATGATTTTGGTACGGGTTATACATCGCTACCGTTACTAGGGAAGCTGCCAATAGCGGGTATTAAGCTGGATAAAGTATTTAGTGACAATATAGAAGACAAGAAATACCGTGCTATTTCAGAGTGTCTAATTGACCTAACTAAAAAATTAGACATATCAATTCTCATTGAAGGTATAGAAAACCAAAGAGTTCACAATATAGCTCTACATATGGGGTTCACTCGAAGCCAAGGCTTTCACTATCACTGCCCTCAATCAAAAAAAGAACTATTGAAAAAAATTACTTAAACCCAATTTAAGGCTATTATCACGAGCCTTAAATTTGTGACTAACAAGCGAACAATAAAGTAACTACTTTTATGTAACCACATGCAGTACAGCGGCTATGAAAAGCAGAAAAGCATTAGCTGTCTAATCGGTAATGGTTAACAACGAAACCTCCCTACACCCAAAAAGTGATACAGACTCTACCTTATTCCACCAAAACTACGAACGATTTTTTAACCTGCCCTAAAGATACTGTTCTAATCTTGCTCATTTCGTATGCATCAATTCTATTTTCGGCTTCTACTGCGTATTACTGTAACTGTGAACACTGAAATTTGGCCTTCACGGTAGGCAAAAATACGCATCTACAACCCACAACAACTCATCAAATTCTTTATCTGGGCGATCTAGGCGGCATACATAATGACAAACATGCCCCTTTGTAATATAAAAATAGGATACGCTGTTGGTATGGTGAGGTGATTAATAAGTGGGATATTTGTTTTGAGAGGTTAACGCCGCCTTGCTCAACGGAGTAGTATGTTTAGCGGTTTTTTTGCAGCCCTTTACGGAAAAAGTGACAAATATACGGAGCCCCCATGTTCGCAAGGATGACGAGCTTAAAGCAGCGCCATTCCCTACATAGGTGTTTGTGCATAGTGATTAGTTTGCTACTAAAGCAAGCGTTGGAATTAATGAGTGTTTTTCTTGTGAGTGGAGTAAACTGACATTATTAGATTGTGTTATCACATCGATATCTGAATACTCATGATTCTGATTGGTATCCATCAATATCGTTTCTATATCGACATCGTCATCCCAATTAACGTGCACTGTATCAATATCAACGGTTAGAATTTTATTTCTTGTCGATTGTGGAACCGCTAGAGATAGCAATTTGATCGCATTTTTAATATTGTCTGACACTGCCTCTGCACCGATTAAATTGGTATCAGGAAGAACAACCGCAAACGCCTTATCGCCTAAACGGCCAACAATATCCATAGGTCTACTCACCGCGTTATCAATTGCAGTAGCAATTAACCCTATACATTCTAACCCAGACTCATAATAACGGTCTTCTTTGTATCGTTCGAAATTCTTTATTTCGATCTTCAGTATTGCGAGCGGCTGATTTTGGCGACAACAATACTTAACCGCTTTATTTGAAAGACTATAAAACCCTGCTTTATTTGGCAACAATGTAATGGGATCAACTGTAGTTAGACGAGAAAGTTTCTGATTACTCGCTTCAAGCAGCTCTATTTTTGCTAGCATATTTTTAAATGTTGCAATTTTTGACTGTATGATAAACTTTTTTTCATGCTTAGAAACGTAGTCACTAATACCTGCGTCGTAGGCTTTTTGCAACAAGCCCTCATCTTTATCATCTAACATGGCAAGAATTGGGACCCAGGTATTATTTGCTTGTTTAAGAATTGTTTCAATCCATTGAAGTTCTTGTTTTCCATCACCACAAATATCTACAAAGAGAAACTTTGGTTGTATGCCTGCCCCAAAATATTTTTCTGCACCATTCAGACTAGTGGCAATAGATGCATTAAAACCTTCTCGGTGTAGAAGTGCACTGATTAATTTTGATAAAAAACGATTTTCTGTAACTATTAGCGCATTCATTTATACAACCTCATTCAATTTACTAAGATCTTTAAGTTGAGCTCTATATTAATCAATTGATATCCAAGTCTATATACACCTATTGGCTATCAAATGGCCTAGGTAATTTATTAGGTATAAATCAACTCAACCAATTGACATTAGTCAATTCTAGCCATTTGCCTTGAGCGTATAGTCTTCTTCAGCCTGCGACATAATGTCACACCCAACCTCATTTAAAGATGACAACAAAGTGATTGGAGAGAATATGATGAAACTGA
>JADGDV010000031.1 GCA_016744695.1 Hahellaceae bacterium | reverse complement strand
AAATAGCGTTTGTTGAGTTTCACCCTGTGCATGTGTTGTTCTTTAGAATGACCATTGCCTCTTTCTGTTTTTTACTCATTTTTCGTCGCTTAGGAAAAATACATTACCGACAAGGGGACTGGAAATATCTAGCAGGAATGTGCCTGTTTGAACCCTGCTTGTACTTTATTTTTGAATCTATTGCCCTTAAAAATACGAGTGCATCACAAGCCGGTGTTATTACTTCATTACTCCCCTTAATGGTCGCAGTGGGTGCTTATTTATTTCTCAAAGAACACTTGAGTAAAAAGTCACTAATAGGGTTTGTTATTGCGGTTTGCGGTACCATTACTTTAAGTTTATTAAGCACTGAAACCGAACGTGCTCCAAACCCTGTATTGGGTAATTTTTTTGAATTTCTAGCCATGGCTTGCGCATGTGGTTACACCCTTTTACTTAAACACTTAACCGCTCGTTACTCGGCACTATTTCTTACTGCACTTCAATCGATTAGCGGTTCATTGTTTTTTTTACCTGCGGCAATGGTACTCCCACTACCTGAAATCTTTTCTATGCAAAGCGCAATAGCCATCGTCTACTTAGGTGTATTTGTATCAATAGGGGCCTATGGACTCTACAACTTCGCGGTCAGTAAAATCCCAGCATCTCAGGCAACAGCCTATATTAACTTCATCCCCGTTTTTACTATCATCATTGCATTTTTTATTTTGGATGAACGGTTAAGCATATGGCAGTTAGGGGCATGTGGCATCATTTTTATCGGGGTAGTGTTATCCAAGCCATCCAGTAATGGCCTGGTCAAAGATTAATCTATTAATAAGCCGTTATGAGCGACTTTATTTAACGCCTTTAATTCTATATACGCATTATTAAAACCATTAACAATTTTATCGTATTCTGGGTTAGATACATTAACCCATGCAACGACTGGAATTGTTATAAGTGGATAAAAATAATAGGTCGCTGCTTTGTCATCGGAGTATTCTCTTAATAACGCCTCTGTTTCAATGGAACTCCAAATAAAATCACCTCGTCCTTTGCCAAACATTTTTAGTGTCAGCCTTGCTGTCCTCGCATTAATTACGCTCGTTATATTGCTTTCCTGCTGTGCTTTAAGTTCTTTAAACACAAAGAAAGGTAGCTCTAAGCCAAGCGGAATAACTAAAGACTTGTCCAGCAGCAGTGACGAACCCACTGGCTTCGATAACTCATTTCTTGAATATATTCCACCTGTCCACGGGTAAGACCAATCAGTTGTTTTACAGCAATCATTAAAACGAGCAATTTTACCGGTAATAAGAATATCAATTGATTGATCTTCAAGCTGTTTGTACGAACGGGCAGCACTACTAGCAATAAATTGACAATCAAAATTCTGAAGATCACACATCTTCTTTATAACATTAAAAAATACACCCTCTATCTGCTTAGATTTATTCACATAATAGAGCGGAGGGTAATCATATCCAGCGATTTTTAGACTTAGTCTTTCATCTGCATGAACCTGATCAGTCAATATGAGTGCAGATATAATGTAGTAAAATACCTTCACAAGCTGATGACCCTTTTAGATTCAATTTCGCTAAAACTATTCTTTTTTAAGTATGAGTATAAATTTCATTATTACAAAAAATAATCATTAGAATCTGCGAGAAATAACGCCACTAGAAACACCAAGCTCAATACCGTCAAGAAACAATAGCGAATATAAAATTTTTCATTTATGCGATTTTTTAACACGCTGATATACTAATATTTATTATAAATACATTAGTGAAGACCCATTACCTTACAGCCAAGGATATACAAAATGGAATACCGAAAGCTAGGAAGAACCGGACTCGATATCAGCCTGATTGGCCTAGGTACCATGACTTGGGGTTGGCAAAATACCCAAGATGAAGGGTTTGAACAAATGGATTATGCCTTGGAACGTGGCATTAATTTTTTTGATACGGCCGAAATGTATGCCATACCACCCAGTGAAGAACGTTATGGCACAACAGAAACCATTATCGGAAACTGGTTTGCATCAAGGTCTAACAGAGACAAAGTTATACTGGCTTCTAAAATTGCAGGGCCTGGATTGCCATGGATAAGAGACGGCAATAATGTCATTAACAAAGAAAATATTATTCAGGCCGTCGAAGACAGTTTAACAAGACTAAAAACAGACTATATCGACCTATACCAATTACACTGGCCTAACAGAGGCTCTTACCACTTTGGAAAAACCTGGGGGTTTATCCCAGATTTTAACCATAAAGCTGAAGAGGATAACTTTGTGGAGGTTTTACACACACTACAGGGCTTAATTCAAGACGGTAAGATTCGACATGTAGGCTTGTCTAATGAAACAGCCTGGGGAATGAGTAAATGGTTACAGCTAGCCAAAGAACACAACCTACCCCGTATGGCGTCAATACAAAATGAATACTCTTTGCTGTGCCGCCACTTTGAACCCGATTTAAGTGAAATAGCACTCCATGAAGACTGTGGCTTACTCGCTTGGTCTCCCTTAGCGCGAGGCATTTTAAGCGGTAAGTATCTTAACGGAGCTCGACCTGATGGTGCCCGCCTAACCATGGAAACTCGTCCTGAGCATAGAGTGGGGGAGTCTATTGATAATTCAACTGAAAAATACATCGACCTAGCTCACCGCAATGGTCTAGACCCTTGCCAAATGGCTTTAGCTTATGTAAATAGTCGGCCATTTGTTAGCTCCACATTAATTGGCGCCACAACAATGGAGCAGTTGCGCAGCAATATTGATTCAATTTCTGTAACGCTATCCGATGAAGTAGTCGATGAGATTGAAGAAATTAGACGCACACAACCCGTACCTTTCTAACAAGGTTATTTTTTACGAGCGCACTTATGACTAAAATCGATATTATTAAATACCTGTGGATTATCATTTTAATAACTGTGTTAATTTGGTCAGGCATAAACCCAAAAGACCAGTTCACATGGTTTCTTGAGGTGTTACCCGTCTTTATAGGCGGTGGATTAATGGCTTTCACCTACAAAAATTTTCCGCTAACACCCATTTTATATTTTTTTATTCTAGCTCACTGCATAGTACTAATGATTGGGGGCCACTTCACCTACGCTGAGGTTCCCTTATTCGATAATCTATTTGGATCAGAGCGGAACAACTACGACAAAGTAGGGCATTTCTTTCAAGGTTTTGTACCTGCCTTATTGGCAAGAGAAATATTCATTAGAAAGAAGGTCATAAACGGTCATGCTTGGATGAATATTCTAGCGGTATCAGTTTGCTTAGCTTTTAGTGCTTTCTACGAACTTATTGAATGGGGGGTAGCTCTAGCATCAGGCGAAGATGCAGAGGCGTTCTTGGGCACACAAGGTTATATATGGGACACACAATCTGATATGGGTTTAGCCTTATTGGGGGCTATTTGTTCTTTAATCGTTCTAGCTAAATCACACGATAAGCAACTAAAAAATCTAAAGTAACAATAACCAGCCATGCAGGCTGGTTATTGATTTATATTTTAGTACGGCTCCAACACCGTACTAAATATTAAACATCCAAGTTTGTTACTTCTAATGCATTAGTCTGAATAAAGTCTCTACGAGGCTCTACTTCATCACCCATTAAGGTTGTGAATATCTGGTCTGCACCAATGGCATCTTCAATTTTCACTTGCATCATACGGCGCGTCTCAGGGTCCATGGTGGTATCCCATAGCTGATCTGGGTTCATCTCACCCAACCCTTTGTAACGCTGAATATAAAGCCCACGCTTCGCTTCTTTCATTAGCCAATCTAGCACTGCGGAAAACTTGCTTACATGCTGCTGACGTTCTCCACGCTGCACATAAGCGCCTTCTTCTATTAGTCCTGCTAAACTATCTGCTAACTTAGCAACCGTTCTATAAGAAGAAGATTCAAAGAACTCATACCCAAATACATACTCGGTAGAAATACCATGAACGTATACATCGACTTTAGGTAAGAATAAACCACGTTCTTCATCTTCTGTAACCGTGAAGTCGTATCTCATACCGGTTTTACTATCAACAAGCATCTGCTCGCCCATTGCTTCACACCAAGCACTTACCGCACTTTTATCTTTTAGTGATTCAAGCTCAATGGGCTTAATAGCAATTAGCTTTTCAAGTACCAACTTTGGATAAGTACGTGCTAAACGATCAATAATTGAGGTGACTCTGCGGTAATCATTTACCAATGTTTCCATAGCCGTACCTGTAACAGGCGGGGCACTAGGGTTTACAAATAAACGAGTATCTTCAAGTGCTGATTGAGTAAGGAAGTTTTCCAACGCTCTTTCATCTTTCAAATACTGTTCTTGCTTACCTTTTTTCACTTTGTATAGTGGAGGCATTGCAATGAAAATGTGCCCGCGCTCTATGATCTCTCGCATCTGTCTGAAGAAAAACGTTAGGAGTAATGTTCGTATGTGTGAACCATCCACATCCGCATCCGTCATGATAATGATGCTGTGGTAACGCAACTTATCAATATTGTATTCATCACGGCCTATGCCACAACCCAACGCAGTAATTAGCGTACCCACTTCTTGAGATGAAATCATCTTGTCGAAGCGTGCTTTTTCTACGTTTAGTATCTTACCTTTCAGTGGCAATATAGCCTGTGTTTTACGATCTCGGCCTTGCTTGGCAGAACCACCAGCCGAGTCACCCTCCACTATGTATAGTTCTGATAGGGCAGGGTCTTTCTCTTGGCAGTCAGCCAATTTACCTGGCAATCCTGCAATGTCTAAAGCGCCTTTACGTCGCGTCATATCTCGCGCTTTACGTGCTGCTTCTCTTGCTCTTGCCGCTTCAATCATTTTACCAACAATTGCTTTAGCTTCTGATGGGTTCTCTACCAGGTACTCACCAAATAAAGCATTCATCTCTTGTTCTACTGCGCTCTTTACTTCAGAAGAAACAAGTTTGTCTTTTGTTTGAGAAGAGAATTTTGGATCAGGAACTTTCACAGAAACGATAGCGGTTAAACCTTCACGCGCATCATCACCTGAAGGTCTTATCTTTTCTTTCTTAGCTAAGCTTTCACGCTCAATATAAGTATTTAATGTGCGTGTTAACGCACCTCTAAAACCAGCTAAGTGTGTGCCACCATCTCTTTGTGGAATATTATTGGTAAAGCTGTATATATTTTCCTGGAAGCTATCGTTCCACTGCAGCGCCACTTCTACCGTAACACCATCTTCTTCACGTTCTTTAATAAAGTGAAAAACAGGGTTTATTGGGTTTTTATTGGTGTTCAGATATTCTACAAAAGATCGCAAGCCACCTTCATATTCAAATACTTCTTCTTTTCCTGAACGCTCATCTTTAAGAACAATACGTACACCGGAATTCAAGAAAGCTAACTCACGAATACGTTTTGCTAATATATCGTAATGGAATTCAATATTACTAAAGGTCTCAGGAGAAGGTATAAAATGAACTTCTGTGCCTGACTTTTCAGTATCACCAATTATTTCTAATGGCTTTTGTGGGACACCATGATGATAAACTTGCTCATGAACTTTACCAGCTCGACGAACCGTCAAACGCAATTCTGTAGACAAAGCATTTACTACTGAAACACCTACTCCGTGCAAACCACCTGATATTTTGTAAGAGTTATCATCAAACTTACCGCCTGCGTGTAGGACAGTCATAATAACTTCTGCTGCAGACACACCTTCTTCTTCATGTATGTCTGTTGGTATACCACGACCGTCATCAGAAACTGTAATAGACTCATCGGCATGAATAACAATTCGTACTTCTGAACAGAATCCTGCTAAGGCTTCATCAATTGAGTTATCAACAATTTCAAATACCATGTGATGTAAACCGGAGCCATCATCAGTATCACCAATATACATTCCGGGTCTTTTACGTACTGCGTCTAATCCTTTAAGAACTTTAATACTTGAGGAATCGTATGTATTATTATCTGTCATCTATAACGCTCCTAGGCGTATTTTCTTATTACTTATAACTATTCTGTTATTGGCTAGTTCCCATTCAGAATTATTATTATCTTCTCTATTTAATCAACCTAAGTGTGTTAAATAAAGCGAGTAAATAATTTTGAATGAAAACTAATTCACTTGTGAAACTTTACCATGTTCCACGTGGAACATTCTTTTTTCAATGCCTTCACTAAAATAAGAAGATATTGATGCGCTATCTACAACGGTCAAGATTACTTGTGTTTTTAAGCCCTCTAAGTAGGTACACAAATTCTTACGATGATCAGTATCTAACTCAGCACTAATATCGTCAATTAAATAGATGGAGTTTCTATTCAATCTATCTTTTAATATTTTACCTTGAGCAAGAATCATGGCAAATATAAGGATCTTCTTTTGGCCACGTGACAGTGTTTCATCAGCATAGCGGCCTCCAGTTTTAATTCGAATATCAGCACGATGTGGACCCTGATGAGAATAACCAGACTTACAATCTCGCTTAAATGTATTATCTAATACTGTAGCGTAATCTGTCTTTTTATCCCAGCCACGATAGTAACTTATATCTACATCCATAGACTGATTAAGTAACGAAAGTATCTCATTTATAACCGGAACAAGAGATACTATATACTCACTTCGATATTCATCTATCCACTTTGAAGACTTAATCATCTGAGCATCCCACGGGGCTATCTCAGCACGATCTATTCTACCACGTCGTAACAATGTATTCCGCTGTTTTAAACTCTTTGTATAGTGCTTCCAGGCTCGTGAGAAGTTATGTTCCACGTGGAACACTCCCCAATCCATGTAACGTCTTCTATTATTAGGGCCACCATCTAACAACTCAAATGTTTCTGGTTCAACAAGTAGGGTAGGGGATATATTAGCAAGCTGAGTAGCACTGCGTATAAAGTCACCATTAACCTTAATAAGGGCATTGGTATTTCTAGCTCGCTCAATACCCACACGATTTTGATGACTTGCTAAAGTGCTATTTGAAGCACTAGAGGCAGATAAAGAAAATAGAGTAAAAGCAGAAGTAGTGTGCTGAACAATAGTATCTAATTTTGCACTTCTAAAAGACTTACCCACAGACAGGTAATAAAGAGACTCAATAAGACTTGATTTTCCGCTCCCATTTTTTCCATTTACTATGTTAATAAATGGTGAAAATGAAACTTTTTGGTCTACCAAGTTTCTGAAATTTTTAAGCGTTATATACTGATGAGACATTTATGAATTTCAAACGGAGTATTTGTTATTTAGATATTTGAGAATTTCTTCTGACTCAAATAATTCTGTTGAGGTATTTGGATCGATTAAATACGGTACCATCATTCGGCCAGTTCTAGTCACCATATCTTTTCTATTTTTTCCTTTCACATTATAAAAAGGAAAAATTCTTTCTCTGATTGATGGCAGTACAAAATCAAGAACTTGGTTTCTTCCTACATTATGCAGAACATAAGGTACCTCTAATTCACAAAGCAACTCACGGACAGGACGGGAAAACGGACTCGACTCGAAACTATATAACTCCAACATCATAGTCGGTGGTTTTGAAGGCTTATAGTAAATTCCAGATCCAAGACGAACAGCAGTAGAGACTAAAGATGTTGTAATATTAAAGTATCTTCGTCTCCAACGATTAGGTAGGTGTCCTTTTCCATAATATCGAAAAAGATAACTAATAATGTCATAAGACTCATAAAGCGAAATAGAAGTATTAGGATCTATCAGATAAGGAAACTGTTCTTTACCACCAATTTTTATGGCGCTATTTCTGAATCGAACGCCACCTTTAGGGCAAGGATAAATAACAACATTAATATCAAGTTCAGTCATTGCTTCACGAACTAATTTGCAATAAGGGCAACCCTCAATATCATAAAGATGTAATCTCTTTTGAGGACGCTTGCCTAATCGTGATGTTTTTGTACCTCTCCATAAAGCAATAGAAGAAGAAAGAGTAGCCCGAGCAAATGACAACATAATTGTTAGCTTTCCCTGATCTGATAAGGTAAATCTTATTATCAAAACATTCTAACCGATCATGAACACAATGGGGTAATTATTGAGGACTGAGAACCGTTATTAAGCGCGAAAAAAAACCGATCACTTGATCGGTTCTGTAAATTATAATATTAATTAGCCAAGTTATTTTAATGAAGCATATTCAATCGGGTATCAACAAACATATCCATTTCTGGTGCAAGGATATGCACATACCGATCGAAGTATAAAAACTGCTTCATTAATAAAGCAAACTCTCTAGGGAAGTGAATCCCATGCTGTTCACCTACTTTAACCATATCCATTAATATATTATTAATTTCATCTTCATTTTTATCAGGGTCTTCCAAGACAGTATAGTCAGGCGCCATAGTATCCATTCGCTGATAAAGTGTGCGTATGTCATCAGCTAAACTCATAGTATCAATATCAGAGTCAGTAACACCAATACGTACCATAGCATCTGCCATGCCTTCAAAATCACCTACCATTACAGATGAAATAAAATCGGATATAGCTTCCCAAGTACCTGAACCTATTCGACCAACAATACCAAAATCAATGAATCCAATACGTCCATCTTTCAGTACCATTAAATTACCCGCATGAACATCAGCATGAAAGAAATCACATTTTGTAAGACTGGCAAACCAAGTATTCATCGCTGTTATCAATGTTTTTTCAGGGTCACTGCAGTAGCGTCTTATAGTCTCTAAATCAGTAAGCGGTACACCATGAAATCGTTCCATAGTTAATACTCGACGCGTACTAAATTGATCATATACTTCAGGCACTACAGCCTCAGTATTATTAGACCTTATAAGAAACTCTTTAAATTCCTTAATGTTATTCGACTCTTTAATAAAATCACATTCTTCCAACATAGTACGCTGAATCTCTTGTACTATGCCTGATAAAGACGTCCAGGAGAGCTTAGGCGCCAAGTATTCCAACACCCTAGCAGAAACATAAAGAAAATTAAGATCGGTTAGAAGCACATTAGAAACACCAGGTTTTTGTATTTTAATAACAACATCTTCACCTGTTATTAATGTAGCTGCATGTACTTGTGCTATAGAAGCAGAGGCTAGAGGCTTTGGGTCGATTTCCTTATATATTTCATTTAAAGGTCTATCAAATTCCTCTAACAAAATTTTCTTCATTACACTAAAAGGTAATGATTTTGTTTGATCAAGGCAGAACTGAAATTCTTCTACATACTCTTTCGGAAAAAAAGTAGGTGAACTTGCTATAAACTGACCTAACTTAATATAAGTAGCACCGAGTTCTTCAAAGGTTTGTCTTAATAATTTTGGAGTAGGAGGACGATCTCCGCACAACCAGTTAACACCGGTTTTTGAAATTACAGCGGCCGTTTGTCCAATTCGAAACGCCCCTTTTACTGTATTTAGAAAAGTATCCTTCATCGTCCTAACCTTTATCCCTTTAAATTCTAATTAATCATTTAATAATATTTAGACACTACACCTATAGTTCTACAGTCTCATTGGCATAACAACATAAACACTATTACTTTCTTCTGTAGACTCAATTAAAGCACTTGCGTTTGGATTAGAGAGCGTCAGTTTTACCTGGTCACTGCTAATAACACCCATTACATCAATGAGATAACCTACATTAAAACCAACCTCTAGTGACTCTCCATGATAAGCAACAGACAAGCTATCTTCTGCTTGCTCATGCTCTGGGTTGTTTGCAAATACCTGTAGTTGATTGTCTGATAATTGTAATCTCACACCACGTATATTTTCGTGTGAAAGAATACCTGCACGCATAAACATGCTTTTTAACTCAAGGCGATCGGCAATGATAATCTTATCCCCGCCTCGAGGAATAACTCGATTGTAATCAGGGAACTTTCCTTCAATCAGTTTTGAAGTGAAAGTATAAGCGCCAATCTCAGAACGAACATGACTATCACTGAATGATATTTGAATAGTGCCATTAACATCGGTTAAAAGACGTGAGAGTTCTAATATACCTTTTCTTGGAACAATAACCTGACGAACATTCTCGAATGTTGTTCCAATAATATCGATGCTAGACATAGCAAGACGATGGCCATCCGTTGCAACAGCACGAATTGACGTAGCCCCCATCTCCAACAACATACCATTTAAATAATAACGTACATCTTGTTGAGCCATAGCAAATGAGGTTGCATCAAGCATTTTTTTAAAATCTACTTGTGGCAGCGTCATACTGATATCTTGCGGACTATCTTCTATATTAGGGAAGTGATCAGCCGGTAATGTTGATAAGGTAAAATGACTTTTACCTGCACGTACATGTAGTCTGTCTCCCTCTATGCTTAAATCAAGCATCGCTGAATCAGAAAGTGAACGACAAATATCTGATAATTTACGGGCAGGTACCGTAATTTGTCCTGGCACTTGTATGTCAACCTGATCTATTCTGCAAACCAGCTCAACCTCCATATTAGTACCAGTAAGGGTTAGCTCACCTTGTTCAGCCACCAATAATATGTTCGACAGAACAGGCATTGTCTGTTTTTTTTCTACCACACCAGAAATAGATTGTAATGGTGCAAGGAGTGCTTCTCGACTTATTATCAGCTTCATAGTGACTCGGCTCTTTTCGACTCTTTATCGTTAGTTAACATTGTTGTTTTATAGCGCTTTATTAAACACATTATTATTAGGTTATACCATTTTTACAATATTTTTTTACGTTGTAAGTGTTCTTAAAAAATTCTGATAGTCTTCCCTAATATTAGGTTCTGTTTCTTTCAATTCGACTATTTTTCTACAGGCATGTAAAACAGTGGTGTGATCTCTACCACCAAACGCATCTCCAATTTCAGGAAGACTATGATTGGTGAGTTCCTTAGACAAGGCCATCGCCACTTGTCTTGGGCGAGTTATAGAACGAGTTCTACGTTTTGATAATAAATCAGCCACTTTAATTTTGTAATATTCAGCGACAGTCCGTTGAATATTATCAATGCTTACTTGTTTCTCATGAAGCGCTAAAAGGTCTTTTAGACACTCTCTTATGAAGGGAGGTGTGATTTCCTGACCTGTAAAATGAGCATTAGCGGCGACTAATTTTAAGGCCCCTTCAAGTTCACGAACATTTGACCTGATTTTTTGAGCAATAAAGAAAGCAGACTCATTATTTAAACGAACATTCGTTTGCTCTGCCTTTTTCAATAAAATAGCTACGCGAGTTTCAAGTTCAGGAGGTTCAACCATAACGGTTAGACCCCAGCCAAAACGAGACTTTAATCGCTCTTCCATATTATCAATTTCTTTTGGATAGCGGTCACTAGTCAATATCATTTGTTGACCGCCTTCTAGTAAGGCATTGAAAGTATGGAAGAATTCTTCCTGAGATCTTTCTTTTCGAGCAAAAAATTGAATATCATCGATAAGCAGTGCATCAACAGAACGATAGAAGCGTTTAAACTCATTTATCGCATTCAACTGAAGTGCTTTAACCATATCTGCTACAAATCGCTCAGAATGAAGATAAACAATTTTAGCATTAGGGTTCTTTTTATATATTTCATTTCCCACAGCATGCATTAAGTGCGTTTTACCTAAGCCCACACCGCCATAAAGAAATAATGGGTTATAAGCACTACCAGGGTTTTCAGCTACTTGTACAGAAGCAGCACGAGCTAATTGGTTAGACTTACCTTCAACAAAGGTATCAAAAGTAAATGTTGAGTTAAGAAAACTCTGATGCTTAATCGCACCTTCTACCTCAACTGAACGCTCTTTTCTATCTTGAACCCCCTCTCTTTTATTAAAATTATGCTTTGGCTGAGAGAAGTTATCATTTTGCTTGCTAGCTACACTTCTTGCGTTGTTATTAGAAGTGCTCGCTGTACGACTGTGCTTAGTAGGCTCTAGCCGTGAAGGTGCCGCTTCATTTGAAGAACTAGCACTGGCTGTTCCAATTTTCAATTTAACACTAGGTGCATGACCACTTGTTAAATCGATTAATAATTCACGAATACGATTAAGATATTTTTCAGAAACCCAATCCAGCACAAACTTATTAGGTGCATATAAACAAATTTCTTTCTCTGTTGCTTCTGCCTGTAAAGGTCGAAGCCAGGTATTAAACTGTTGAGAAGGAAATTCATCCTTTAAATATTCAAGGCATTCAGCCCATAAGTTTTGTGACACTGCTGTAACTCGTTTTTTAAAAAATGGTAGGGGATAGATATATATACATATATGTACCTGTAGTCTGCGACTTATTTATAGAAAACTATAAGGTATATAAGCAGAACTAACGTATCAATTAACCAAACCGATGCCTTTAGTCATTAAAGTATCATCAATATTGGGTGCTTATATGGTTAATTTTTAACCTAGCCCCCCTAGTTATTGAGATTAATTCTACCTTTTAAGACACAATTCTTCTACCCCCCTAAAATAAAGAAATATACAGCCTGTGCATATCTTTTACTATAATATTCAATTGACTATGAACTTAATAACAGCCTTGTGAACAATTTTAAGGCAATAAAAATATAATTATTATTTACAAAAATAACCTGAGGATATGTATAGGGGTATCATTGTGGATAACCTGAGTATAAAAATGCCTGTGAATAAACCCACTTTTTATACTCAGGTTATAAACAGCTAATATTCAGTCTATAAAAGCTATATCAATAGCCTTATCATCGTTCTAACTATATATTTTTTATAGTAAAATTAGTGTTATCAACAGAAAACACGCTCAGTAATAATAGTAGTAATAATAAAAGACCTTAAAAGATTTATTTATAACTATTTAAAGAGCTTTTAAATTCATTCGTTTATTTTTTGTACTTTATTTCTTAATATTTAATCAAAAGGGATTGTATAAAGTTTCAAAATTACATAGAATTCCGCTCCTATTTTTTAGTAATAGAAAACCAATTAGTTAGCTTGTGAGAATTAGCAATGAAAAGAACATTCCAACCTAGCGTTCTGAAGCGTAAGCGTAGCCACGGTTTCCGTGCTCGTATGGCAACCAAAAATGGTCGTCACGTAATTAACCGTCGTCGTGCAAAAGGTCGTAAGCGTCTTAGCGCTTAATAAGATCTGGCTATGAACCATTACGGGTTTCCTCGGCAAGTAAGATTATTAACCGCTGAGGATTATCGTAATGTGTTTGATGGTGTTACCTGTAAAGTATCAAATCGACATATACTTCTGCTAGCTAGAGAGCGTAGCATTGCAGAAAATTGTGAAGATGAAGATGTAAGCCCACGAGTTGGACTTATATTTTCTAAGAAAAACGTACGTCTTGCAGTTCAACGCAATAGACTAAAACGTTTAGTTCGTGAATCTTTCAGGTTACATCAGCACAATTTTGAAACTTTGGATATTGTTGTTCTATCTCGTCCGGGTATTTCTGAGCTTGATAACCAAACAGTTACTAAGCAATTAGAAAAACTTTGGCAACGTCTTAATAAACGTGCGATAGAAAATAAATCAAACAATAATTCAGAGCATAAACGACCCTAAAAGCAACGAAAGGTCAAAAACAATGGCTAAACTGGCAATCCTTTTTGTAAGGTTTTATCAGTATTGTATTAGCCCGTTTTTGGGTAATCATTGTCGTTTTTACCCTTCCTGTTCCAGTTATACACTTACAGCAATTGAAAGATTCGGGCTGCTTAAAGGCGGTTACATCGGATTACGTCGTTTGCTAAGATGTCACCCTTGGTCTGAAGGGGGCATAGATCATGTTCCTCACGAACATTGCGATCATC
Source organism: Hahellaceae bacterium (assembly GCA_016744695.1). Taxonomy (GTDB): domain Bacteria; phylum Pseudomonadota; class Gammaproteobacteria; order Pseudomonadales; family Oleiphilaceae; genus Alkalimarinus. The sequence continues at coordinate 25,749 of JADGDV010000031.1, read as the reverse complement.
AACAAAAACATCTTCATGAGCATTCTCAATTCAGCTCTGAAAAAACCAACCCTGAATCTGAACAATTGGCTTGAACCCCATGGATGCACAACGCGGAATAATTTTTATTGGCTTAGCTATCGTTTCTTATATGATGGTATTAGCTTGGAATGATGACTATGGCAGTCAGCCTGTTGCTTCAACACCAGCAGCAATTACTGAAACGTTAAATAGCTCATCAGCTAACATTTCTGACTCTTCTTCTACCCTTTCTGTGGGTAACAGTATTAATAATAGTGATGGTGATGATTTTGTAACACCAGAACAACAAGCAACAAATACTGATATCAATAACGCTAATGCTAATGCAATAATATCAGCGGGTCAGCAAATACGAATTAAAACAGATGTATTAGACATCGCTATTGATCTAAATGGCGGCAACATATCTGAAGCCTTATTAACTCAATATAAAACATCATTAGGTTCAGAAGAATCTTTTGCATTACTTGAAAATAATCAAAACCATAAATACACTATTGAAAGCGGTTTATATGGAAAAGATGGTTTCGATTCATCAAGAAATGGCCCTACACCGGTTTATCAGGTTTCTTCAAACCATTATGAATTAGGTGATGGTGAAAATGAGCTAATAGTTGACCTTAAATATGTTGATAATAATGATATAAGCATCACTAAACGCTATCGATTTGAACGTGAAAGCTATTTAGTTCATGTTTCATATATTATTAATAACCAGTCATCTGAAACATGGAATACCAATTTTTCAGGTAAGATAATTCGTGATAAGAGCGCTGATCCATCAGAACAAAATAGCATGGGTATGCAGTCATACTTAGGTATGGCACTTTCAACACCTAAAGAGCCTTATGAAAAATTTGATTTTGATGATATGTCTGAAACACCTATCAATCAAAAAGTTCAAGGCGGATGGATTGCTTTTCTTCAACATTACTTCTTAAGTGCATGGATACCAGCAGCCGATACTGAATTCACATATCAAACCAAAGTTAAAAACGGACTTTATTTGATGGGCTTTATTGGTCCTGAAGTCAGTGTAGCGGCAGGTGAGCAACAAGAAATTACTGCGAATCTTTACATTGGACCAAAAATCAAAAAGAACCTGGTTCTAGCCGATCCGAATCTTGATTTAACCATTGATTATGGGTTCTTATTCTTCATAGCAACACCACTTTACCTATTATTGGACTTCCTTTTTGGTATTGTTGGAAACTGGGGTGTGGCTATCATCCTCGTTACTGTTTTAGTGAAGGCTGCATTCTTTAAGCTATCTGCTGCAAGTTATCGTTCAATGGCGAATATGCGTCGTGTTGCACCTAAACTAGCTTCTTTAAAAGAACAATATGGTGATGATCGCCAGAAAATGTCACAAGGTATGATGGAGTTATACAAGAAAGAGAAAATTAACCCACTAGGGGGTTGTCTTCCTGTCTTGGTTCAAATGCCTGTGTTTATCTCGTTGTATTGGGTATTACTAGAGAGTGTTGAACTACGTCATGCACCTTTCTTTTTCTGGATTACAGACTTGTCGATTAAAGATCCGCTCTTTATCTTACCGATAATAATGGGTGCAAGTATGTTTATTCAGATGTCATTGAACCCGACACCTCCAGACCCTGTTCAGGCAAAAGTAATGAAGTTAATGCCTATTATGTTTACGGTATTCTTCTTATGGTTCCCAGCCGGTCTTGTATTGTACTGGGTGGTGAACAACGTATTATCGATTGCTCAGCAGTGGGTTATTACTAAAAATATTGAAAATGCAGCGGCTGAAAAAACAGGTTAAACTGTTTAACTAAGCAATGATTGCAACTTAAAGGCTCCTTTTCAGGGGCCTTTTTTAATAACAACGATAGGCAGATGAATTGTGACTTCTACTCTTTCTCAACTCGAAAATGACACCATAGTGGCACTGGCAACGGCACCTGGTCGAGCAGGCGTAGGTATTATTAGAGTTTCTGGTCCGCTGTCTATAAGTATTGCTGAGGCTATTTTGGGTCTCACGCCAAAGCCCAGGTTTGCCCATTATGGTCCGTTTTTAAATACTCAAAATGAGCAAATTGATGAAGGCATAGCGCTTTTTTTTCCGAACCCTCATTCTTTTACCGGCGAAGATGTTCTTGAACTTCAAGGACATGGTGGCCCGGTTATTATGGATATGTTATTGCAAGTTACCCTGTCATTAGGTGCAAGAATTGCTCGACCAGGTGAATTTTCTGAACGTGCTTTTTTGAATGATAAAATGGACTTGGTGCAAGCAGAAGCAATTGCAGATTTAATCGATAGTGCCTCAGAGCAAGCCGCTAAATGTGCATTAAGATCATTACAAGGTGCCTTTTCAAAAGAAATAGAGTCTTTAGTAGAACAACTCATTGCGTTACGCATTTATGTTGAAGCGGCTATTGATTTTCCTGAGGAAGAAATTGATTTTCTAGGTGATGGTAAAGTTGCCAATGATCTACAAGGCATTATTGATCAACTTCATTCAGTACGTGACCGTGCAAATCAGGGTACATTAATTCGGGAAGGCATGAATGTGGTCATTGCAGGTCGCCCTAATGCAGGTAAATCCAGTTTACTTAATGCTTTAGCAGGTCGGGAAGCCGCAATAGTGACCTCAATTGAAGGCACAACTCGAGACGTACTTAAAGAACATATCCACATAGATGGCATGCCTTTACATATTATTGATACCGCAGGTCTACGAGAAAGTGATGATGAAGTAGAGCGTATTGGTATTGATAGAGCCTGGAATGAAATACAACAGGCTGATCGAATTTTATTAATGGTAGATGGTACGACTAGCGACTCTATGGACCCTGAAGTGATTTGGCCTGATTTTGTACATCACCTCCCTAGCATGGAACATATTACCGTTGTACGAAATAAAATTGATCAGACTAAAGAACAAGCCATGCTAGCGGCTAACACAAAAGTACCTGTTATTAATTTATCCGCTAAAGAAGGTTCTGGGATTAACCTGTTAAAAGATCACCTAAAACAATGCATGGGCTATAACGCAACAATGGAAGGTGGCTTTACCGCTAGAAGACGTCATTTAGATGCGCTAGACAGCGCAGAGAAGGTACTTCACACAGGTCAACAACAGTTACTTAATATGGGGGCCGGTGAATTGTTAGCAGAAGACCTTAGAGCTGCTCAAGACTCATTAGGGGAGATCACAGGTAAAGTAACCCCTGATGATTTGTTAGGTCGTATATTTTCAAGTTTCTGTATTGGTAAATAGTTTTCTCCTCAACTAGATAAGTCATCTACAATGCGGGTATAGATATTCTAATTAAGCATGGAAAACATACTATGAATGAACAAAACAAGGAAGAGCATAGTCAGGTTACGCTGTTAACATCAAAACGTTTTTTACCCTTTTTCTCTACCCAGTTTCTTGGCGCGTTTAACGACAATATTTTTAAAAATACTTTGATGTTATTAATCGCGTTTACCGCTACTCAGTCTATTGGCCTAGATACCAATACAGTAATGAATCTAGCGGCCGGTCTATTTATATTGCCATTTTTTTTATTTTCTGCGATTGCAGGTCAAATAGCTGATAAGTATGAAAAATCTTCGATTATTCGAAAAGTAAAATTGGCAGAAATTGGCATTATGATATTAGCCGCAGCCTGTTTTATTTCAGAGTCTTATACCTTGCTGTTAATGCTGCTATTTGTAATGGGCACACAATCGACATTTTTTGGTCCGGTTAAATATGCCATTTTGCCCCAGCATTTAAGAGATGACGAGCTAGTGGGTGGTAATGCCTTAGTAGAAATGGGCACCTTTGTTGCTATTTTATTAGGCACTATTGGTGCAGGTCTACTTATGGGGCTTGAAGGTACAAAAGTGATTACTGCAGGGGTAGTGGTTGTGACTGCTATAGCGGGTTACTTAGCAAGCAGATCTATCCCTAAAGCCAAAGCGTCTGATTCAAGTATGAAGTTAGATTTAAATATATTCAGAACCACCGGTAAAGTGCTTAAATATGCCAGAGCGGATAGGTCTGTTTATTTATCTATTATGGCTATTTCATGGTTTTGGTTTTTAGGTGCTTCATATCTCACCCAGTTTCCTAATTTTGCAAAAGAGACACTTCAGGGAGACTCTTCAGTCGTTACTATGCTGCTAGCGTTATTCTCCGTTGGAATTGGTGCGGGCTCTATGCTTTGTGAACGTTTGTCTGGGCATAAAGTAGAAATAGGTATAGTGCCCATTGGTTCACTTGGACTGACTATTTTTGGTATAGATCTATATTTTGCTATTCCTACTTACTCACTAGAGCAGCCACTCAGCTGGTTAGAGTTTGTTAGTTATTCAGCAAATATTCATGTGTTAGTTGATTTAGCGCTTATTGGTGTATTTGGTGGTTTATTTATTGTTCCTTTGTACGCTTATATTCAGAAAAATGCCAAGCCAGAACAAAGAGCGCAAATTATTGCTGCTAATAATATTATGAACGCCATTTTCATGGTGGGCAGTGCCGTTGCAAGTATTGTGTTGTTAGGTGTGTTGGAATTAAGCATTCCTGAATTCTTTTTGGTGCTTGCCATTATGAATCTGGTCATTGCTGCTTATGTTTATGCACAAGTACCAGAATTCGCGTTTCGTTTTGTTGTATGGATGCTGTCGCATTCTATGTATCGTGTAAGCCATAAAAATTTAAAGGTTATTCCAGATGAAGGGCCTGCTGTATTGGTCTGTAACCATGTAAGTTTTGTTGATGCTTTATTGATTGCGGGTGCTTGTAAGCGCCCCCTTCGTTTTGTAATGGATTATCAAATATTTAAGTCGCCACTATTAGGACCTATTTTCCGTTTAGCTAAAGCTATTCCTATTGCTCCTCGTCATAAAGATGAAAAAACGTATCAACAGGCTTTTGATTCGATCGCTAGAGAGTTGGAACAAGGTGAGGTGGTTTGTATCTTCCCTGAAGGTAAATTAACTAAAACAGGGGATATGAATGAGTTTAAAGGAGGCGTTGATACTATTTTAGAGCGTAGCCCTGTGCCTGTTATTACCTTGGCCTTACAAGGTTTATGGGGGAGTTTCTTTAGTAATAAAGATGGGCCAGCATTTAGTCAGCGACCTAAACGATTTTGGTCGAAAGTAAATATTGTAGGTGGTAAACAGTGGAAGCCAGAAGACGTAACGGCAGCCGCTTTGGAGTTAGAAGTTAAAGAACTTAGGGGAGATCATCCTTAACTATAAACCGCTTTAATAAAGGTTATTTGAGCAGCGTGCTAATCATTTAGTGAACTGTTAAAATAGCCTAATCTAAACGCATTTTTAAACACTATTCACTTCAAGGAAGAAGCGATGTCTAGTTACCACCTCCCTGTTATTGTTTTTACATCCGTTCTACTGTCAGCCTGCCAGACACCGTTAGACCCCATTCAAATTGAAACGAACCGTATTGTTCAGCAAACTATTAATAATATAGTTTATGTTGAAGGGGGTAGTTTTATGATGGGCGATTTTGGTGTGTGGGAGACGGATGAGTATGGAGAAAAGTACTTCCTGCATTGGAGTAGTGATAAAGATGATGATTATCTGCATAAGGTGACATTAGACAGCTTCTCAATTAATAAATACGAAGTGACCTGGGAAGAGTTTGATGCCTTTAGTGTGGCGACAGGTCGAGAAATATATTACCCAAATAAATGGTTCCATTTACCCAATATTCCAGCCTATATGCCTAATTGGTATGAAGCTAAAGCCTATTGTGACTGGCTAGCAGAGCAGAGCGGCTTAGCCTTTGATATGCCTACGGAGGCGCAATGGGAATATGCGGCGCGTAGTCGTGGTCAGAATCTTCCTTTTGCGACGAATGATGGAATGATTGATCTGAAAGGCTCTAATATAAAGGGCTGGAGCGATTCTCAAAAAGAACCGATGGTAGGTGACTATTACCCGCCCAATCCTTTAGGGCTTCATCATATGTCTGGGAATGTTGGGGAATATGTTAAGGATTGGTTCTCAGAAGACTATTACAAGCTTTCGCCAGAAAATAATCCACTGAACATTGTTGCTGCTATTAAGAGAACTTACAGGGGGGGAAGCAACGCATCTTCAAGTCGATTCCATTTAACAATGCGCCGTTATTATGTTGAGCCTAAAAAGGAGCATTATGTGGGCTTGCGCTGCGTAGCTAATGTAAAACAGCTTTTGAAATAAAGTAAGCAGCGAGTATAAAAAATACTCGCTTGCTGGACTAAGCCATAATTTGTTCATGATAACAGCGGCTTTCGACTGCTTGCAGCATGGCAATTCTTGAGTTATCAACAGGTTTAATTTGCCATGGTTCTGAGTAGGCGATGATGGGTTTACCTATTTCGGATTCTTTTTTGAGTCTGTGTTTCCATACATCAAAACGTATTTGTTCTTCTGTATCTAAAATTTCATCAAGAATACTTTCAGCTTTAAGTGTGTCGTTTGGGCTTAACTGTTCTCCTGATTCTGAGGTATGTTTAAGTATTTCATGATACTCAGATATGCCCTGTGTATAACTTAATAATTTAACAATGGCTTGCTCTTGTTTGCTTTCAAGTGAAAACAGGAACTGCCTGCATAAAATGGCTAGAAAACGCCCTTTTATCATTGGGGCTGAGAATTTATAGAAGGAATCGTCAGCTAATATTTTATCTGCTAATTGCTCTGCCTCATGTTTTGATTGGTTCAGAGTTTTCCACCAGATAGACATACCTTGCAGACTAGATTGGACTTCTTGAGCTAAGTCAGAGCCTGCAATAAACGTTTTAGCTATTAGCTGTTGAAGAAAATCAAAACTTTCAGGGTCAATAATTTCAGACCTGATAAACTCTGTCTTCATAATCTGATGATAAATAAGTTGTATTAATTTAAGTATATTACCCCCATCAATAACGGCATCTAATTTTCCTTTAGCTCCAATTCCAGCTACTAATCCTGCACCAAATCGAATAATAAACTTTTGAGATTTTTCATTATATTCAATTTTAAGGTAAGCCTCCCCTCCAATTCCAGCAGCCACTTCAATAGATTCCCCCGCCTCAGCTAAAGTAACAAATTTATTAGCCTCTTCTGGGTTCTGCCACTGCAAGGCCAAATTAACCTTACATCCAGCCGACACTCCTGCAAAAAATCCAGCTTCGCCTTGTACCCCCTGAACATTTCCTTTTTCATGTAAGAATCGATCTTTCTGAAATCGGTCAGGCTTTTCTGTGTTTTTATAATCTTTACTAACCCCTTTTATGGCTGGTTTGTTATTCACCATTTCAAAGTTAATGGCCGCACCTAGGTTGGCACTGGCTCCTGCGTTTCCACTAAGGGTTAAATTTAAGTCCAATCTGAAAAAACCCAAATCACAGGGTTGTTCGTTGAGTTCAAATTGACAGTGAATACCTTCTGGTGAGGGCATAAGAAGCTGGCATTTCGCCTTTCCTTCTGCCAGTGAAAGCTCTGCATGAGTCGCCATGGCAATAGATAACTTGCCATTGGCTGGGTCTAACTCTGAATGAAAAGCCGCGCCGGCGGTGAACCTGAAAAACTGTGCTTCAGCGGTGGCGTTGTAATGCGTGTTTTTATCACCAGCCAAATAAATAGTCTCTGTGCTATCAGCATATTGATTCATAAACGTATTAAGGTCATTAAAGCTATCTAGTTTTTCTAATAAGTTTTCGCTTGAAAATTTAACTTTGTACTCAGGCTTATTAAGGTCTTCCCGCACCTTTTTGGCCATGGCTTTATAATCAAATTTTTTATTATCCGTTTTTATTTTATAACTGCGTACATGGTCTTTTAATTTTTCAGATCGCACGTAGGTGTATTTTTTATTGCCTTTCAAACGCACAATTTCGGTTAGCTTGCCTGCCTCACTACCACCAAATTTTGATTTTGGTGGGTTAATGCCAAGCGCGGTTAGTTTTTTAACGGCTTGCTGTTTTTCTTCGGGTAATTTGTCCTCACTTTTGCATTCCACTACGGGCTTCATTACATCATCCAGTAAGCGGGTTTCTTCCATTAATGCATTAAAATCATTGGCATCAAGCAGGTAAACTGTGCCACTTGAAGGTTCAAATACTAAATCGACAATATGGTCGGGGCTTACGCAATCACAAGGCTGTATGGGGTCATTAATTTTTTGATTAGAACTGGCATCCAGTGCTTTAAAAGGGCCTCCAGACTCAATATAAGCCTCACGCCAATAATCCATATAGGGCTGGTGTTGAGGGTTTGAAGGGTTGAGTGCTAGGTCTTTTAGGTGTGGGTATTGTTGATAAAGTTGTTGATTGGCGGCTTTAACTGCCATTATATTAAGTGGTCTGGCCAGTGGTGCATCTATCATATTGCGCTCCTTGCTTGATAGAAATCCAAATATTGATTTAATTGTTGTAGCTTATAGTTTGTAGATAGCTCTGCATTGTTTACAATTTTCTTTGCCCATAAGTAACGAGAGTTATCCACAAAATTCTCACCAAAAAAGAGCGAGAGATCCAACCATTGTTCTAGTTCGTTTCGAGTGAAGAAACCAAGGCTTTCTCCTTGTGATATACATTGACTAACAAAGCGTTGTATTTGGCTTGAATCGATATCTTGCAGATGATCAGGGTAGTTTGTCTTTAGATATATCCCCATCTGTTTCAGGCTTGTATCGCGTTTAGAATCACATAAAGCCTGCCATTCTTGTTGGTTAAATACTATGTCAGGAGGCTTTATTGCATTGGCTGAGTGGGCGTCTACTTCAGCAGGGTTGAGTTCTCGGACATGCCAAGATGATTGATTTTGATCTGACTCATGAGGTGAATAGGCGGCAATAGCCGATGCGCCACCTAGTCTATTTATTAAGGCTGTATCAGGGCTATGCTCAATAAATACATTAAAAACGGCTGGATTGTAATAACGAAAAAACAACGTGCCACCCTGAGGAGATCTAGCGTTTAACAGCTTAACCATAAAGGGTTTAACTTGCTCAATCGTGTTACTTGACCAAAACAGAACAAAGGGGTGCTTATTTGCATTATTTATTAACCAATCAAATAAAGGACTGATAGGCTCTACTTTAACCAGCCAAGGAGATACCTTAATAAGTTCATCATCTAAAAGTAGAAGGTGTGCTGAAGGAGTATTTTCTAGGGTATAAAGTAATGCACCAGTGCTTTGATAGCCGTCTGGCGCTTTGGCCCCTTCAATAACGGCATATAGGTGGTTTGCTTGCGAGTTTTGCTGAGCCATTGAGAATGACAGCAACTGAAGTTCATCCATGACTTCAAAAAGGGGTTCCATAACATCTCATCCATGAGCGTGTATTTTATAAAATATAAATTCCGTGGGTATTATGACATATAAACTTAATATGTGAATAAATAGAAATATTGATTGTTTTTACGACATTATCTGTGGATAACTTTTTCACTGCCCTTCATGTTCATATTTAATGTAAATAAAAAATACTTAAATTACAGTTAGTTATATTGATATAGTTCTAAAAGATCATAAAATAACCGTGTGGATAAACATAGTAATAACTTTTATTAAGTAGTTGTTATAAGTTATTGAAAGTATTTAAAATTAGGTTGTTTGCTCTAATTTTTTAGACAGTTTAGATCAATAATTTAAAATTGTCTAAATTTGATCAAATTTCACACAGTTTATGCTGAAACAGAACAGTATTAAGATTATACTACGCGGCTGTTTTAAGGATTTAAGTTTATTAGAGGTATAGTTGTGGATTTTAACAAACGTTTTGATGTAATTGTCATTGGCGGAGGTCACGCCGGTACAGAGGCCGCTTTAGCTGCCGCTAGAATGGGTTGTGCAACATTATTGCTTACCCATAACATCGAAACATTAGGGCAAATGTCCTGTAATCCAGCTATTGGTGGTATTGGTAAAAGTCATCTTGTAAAAGAGATTGATGCCTTAGGTGGTGCTATGGCACTGGCTACCGATAAAGGTGGCATTCAATTTCGTGTATTGAACTCACGCAAAGGCCCGGCTGTAAGAGCAACCCGTGCACAAGCCGACCGCGTTCTTTATAAAGCCGCTATTCGTTCGATACTTGAGAATCAAAAAAACCTCGATATATTTCAGCAGTCTGCCGATGACTTGATCATGGAAGGTGATCAGGTAAAAGGTGTTGTGACCAATATGGGCGTGCGTTTTCATGCTGAGACGGTTGTAATAACTGTCGGTACCTTTTTAGGTGGGGTTATTCATATAGGTTTAGATAATCATTCAGGTGGCCGAGCGGGTGACCCACCATCCATCGCATTGGCTAAGCGTCTTAGAGAGCTACCTTTTAGAGTGGGACGTTTAAAAACAGGCACACCTCCACGCATTGATGCCAGGTCAGTCGATTTTTCAGTAATGGCTGAGCAACCGGGCGATACACCTTTGCCTATCATGTCATATATGGGAAGCCTTGCAGATCACCCCGAGCAGATTAGTTGTTATGTCACGCATACCAATGAACGAACCCACGATATTATTCGTGCAGGGTTAGACCGGTCGCCTATGTATTCAGGTGTTATTGAAGGCGTAGGGCCTCGTTATTGTCCTTCGATTGAAGATAAAGTTCATCGCTTTGCTGATAAAAATTCACATCAAATTTTTGTAGAACCCGAAGGTTTAACGACTCATGAGTTATACCCTAATGGCATTTCAACCAGTTTGCCGTTTGATGTTCAGTTAGCATTAGTTCACTCGATGAAAGGCTTTGAAAATGCACATATTACACGCCCGGGTTATGCCATTGAGTATGATTACTTCAACCCACAAGACTTAAAACATTCATTAGAAACCAAGTTTATCAAAAATCTCTTTTTTGCAGGTCAGATAAACGGCACGACCGGTTACGAAGAGGCAGGCGCTCAGGGTTTATTAGCCGGTTTGAATGCAGGGCTTAGAGCAAAAGGGGAGGAATCCTGGTGTCCAAGACGTGATGAAGCCTATATTGGTGTATTAGTTGATGATCTTGTTACCTTAGGCACGACTGAACCGTATCGGATGTTTACTAGCCGTGCAGAATATCGTCTTATTTTAAGAGAAGATAATGCCGACCTTCGTTTAACTGAAAAAGGGCGTGAATTAGGTTTGGTTGATGATGAGCGCTGGGCTGCTTTCTCTAAAAAGAAAGAATCATTAGCAGCAGAAAGAACATATTTTGATAAAACTTGGATACAACCGGATTCAGAAAAAGCAAAAATGGCTAATCAACATCTTGAGCATCCATTAAATCGTGAATACAGTTTATCTGATTTAATGCGTCGCCCAGAATTGGATTATACTAAAATTGCTGAAATAAGCGGCCATACCATCGATGATGAACGGGTTGCTGAACAATTAGAAGTACAAATTAAATATGAAGGTTATATTAGCCGACAGCAAAACGATATTGATAAACTACGTCGACATGAAAACACTGTGTTACCTGCTGATTTTGATTACGACGGCATTTCAGGCTTATCTAATGAGTTAACCCTCAAATTAAAGGATGTTCGGCCTGAAACCATCGCTCAGGCATCGCGTATACCAGGAGTAACGCCTGCAGCAGTTTCGTTGTTAATTATTTATCTTAAGAAACGTGCAATGGCTACTAAAGCGACTAATCAAATAGCATAATCGGAATAATTTAATGCAAGAGAGTTTTAAAGCCCCGTTAGTGGATAGTGCTCAGCGTTTAGGTGTGGCATTAACAGAGCAACAAATATCGTTATTATTGCGCTACTTGGAATTACTTAATAAGTGGAATAAAGCGTACAATTTAACGGCGGTTAGAAACCCTGAAGATATGCTTTATCGTCATTTAGTAGATTCTTTGAGTGTGGTTCCTTGGGTAAAGGGAGAGCAAATTATTGATGTAGGTACGGGGCCGGGTTTACCAGGCATTCCTCTCGCTATACTATTTCCAGATACTCATTTTACGTTATTAGATAGCAACGGTAAGAAAACCCGCTTCCTTACTCAGAGTAAATTAGAGCTAGGCTTGAGTAATATTACGGTGGTGCATGGTCGTGCTGAGGAATTTCAGCCAGAAAAGCCTTTTGATCAAGTGATATCCAGAGCCTTTAGTGCGATTGAAAATATGGTCAGCTGGTGTGGTCACTTAGTTGATGAACAGGGGCAATTTTTGGCTATGAAAGGCTTGTTCCCTGAAGAAGAGTTATCAAGTTTGCCAGAAGGTTATAAGGTAGAAAAAAGCCATGTACTTGATGTGCCAGGTTGTGATGGTGAACGACATTTAATAATTATTCGTAAAGTCTGATTTTTAAAACATCAGAATGAATATCAGGTTACTATAAGCATCTATAGGTTAAAGGAGACACAGGTATGGCACGTATATTTGCCGTTACCAATCAAAAAGGCGGCGTAGGTAAAACAACAACTTGTGTTAACTTGGCCGCTTCACTGGCTGCAACCAAACGAAAAATTTTATTGGTTGACTTAGATCCTCAGGGCAATGCGACCATGGGTTGCGGTGTTGATAAAAATGATGTCTCAAAAACCGCTTATGATGTGTTGACTAAAAAAGCCACTATCGACGAAGTTATCATTTCTTCAGAGGCAGCAGGTTTTGATGTTATTCCAGCCAATGGTGATGTTACCGCGGCAGAAGTAGAGTTGCTGAATGAAATCGGTCGCGAGCACCGCTTACGATTAGCGTTGAATAAAGTGAGAGATCATTACGACTTTATTCTAATCGACTGCCCCCCTTCGCTGAACATGCTGACGGTTAATGCATTGTCTGCCTCTGACAGCGTGATTATTCCAATGCAATGTGAATATTATGCATTAGAAGGTTTGGCAGCGTTGATGAATACGATTGAGCAAATTAGAGAGACTATTAATTCAGCTCTTGAAGTTGAAGGTATACTGCGCACGATGTATGACCCTCGCAATAGTTTAACTCGCGATGTGTCTTCTCAGCTTAAAGAGTATTTTGGTGATCAGCTATATGGCACGGTTATCCCCAGAAATATTCGTCTGGCAGAAGCGCCTAGTTATGGCTTGCCTGCATTAAAGTACGATAAAGGTTCAAAAGGCGCGTTATCTTATTTGGCATTAGCTGGAGAGGTTGTGCGTAAGAGCAAGGCAAAAGCTAGAGCAAAGGCAAAAGCTGCAGAACCGGCATAGAGCTTTAAAGACGTTTGATAAATAACAATTAAGGTAGATCATGGCAACGAAAAAGCGTGGGTTAGGAGAGCGAGGGTTAGGTGCATTATTGGCTGGCTCAAAAGTTAAACTCCAGACGGAAGCAACACAGGATGGTGAGCTGCGTGACCTACCCGTTGACTTGGTGCAACGAGGTAAATATCAACCCCGCCGCGATATGGACCCTGATGCATTAGAAGAACTAGCCGATTCTATTCGCCAGCAAGGTGTAATGCAGCCTATTATTGTGAGACCTATTGCTGAGGGACGCTATGAAATAATAGCGGGTGAGCGGCGCTGGCGGGCGACTCAGATAGCAGGTCTTGATCGCGTACCTACTATTATTCGTGACGTAGCTGATGATGCTGCGATTGCCATGGCTTTGATTGAGAATATTCAACGAGAAAACCTAAATGCTATGGAGGAGGCGATTGCGCTGCAACGTCTCCAGGAAGAGTTTGAGTTAACCCAGCAAGAAGTAGCCACTGCGGTAGGTAAATCTCGTTCAACGGTTACTAATTTACTGCGTTTAATGGGTTTATCCAGCGAAGTAAAAATTATGTTGGAGCATGGCGATCTTGAAATGGGTCATGGTCGTGCAATGTTGTCATTACCTCCTGAATTACAGCTTCAAACAGCGCGCCAGGTTGAGGCAAAATCACTTTCAGTTAGGCAGACCGAGGCATTGGTTAGACGCTTACAAGAAGAGAAAGAGCACCCTAAAGAGCCAAAAAAAGTAGATCCTGATATATACCGCTTACAAGAAAGTCTATCTGAAAGAATTGGCGCCAATGTAGATATAAAGCATTCTGCTAAAGGTAAAGGTAAACTGACCATTCAGTACAGCAGTCTAGATGAGCTAGATGGAATACTTGAGCATATTAAATAATAGTTATTAAAAATTACAAAAAAAAACCAAAGTAGACTTACTAAGTCTAAAACAAGTGTTTTAAACATACGTTCTACTATATATAGGTGTCAGGGCAATGCCTCTATACAAGTTATGAAACTGAAGCGTTTGCGAACACAATATTAGATTAAAAAATAATCAATTATTTATGCTAAATCCGCGATTATCCCTCCTTTTTTCTTGAATGCTAAGCCGTAAATCAATATAATCTGCACGCCTGAGGTGGCAGCTATGAATATCACCATGTCTGGCGAAGGTTAAAAGCGGAATCGTGAGATTGTAGAAGCACTGTAATAAAATAAACCTATAAAAGGGTGTATTTTATTAGAGTGGATTAATTTAACGAGAATGCATCTTATTTTGGTGAGCATGCATGAACGATAAAAAGATAACTTCTGGCATTCAACGTCCAGCAATATATCGACTCATTGGGGTTCAAGCGGGAGCAACCCTAATAATAAGTCTCGGTTTTTTGCTAAAAGATCAGGTAGCAGCCTATTCAGCATTGCTGGGCGGGATGATTTTTGTGTTACCTAATATTTATTTTGCTAAAAAAGCCTTCGCTCATACGGGTGCCAGAGCTGCGCGTCAGATAGTTAACTCCTTTTATAAAGGGGAAGCAGTGAAATTGGCATTAACTGCTGTATTATTTACAGTTGTTTTTGTATCAGTAAAGCCGTTAAACGTTTTAGCACTGTTTGTAACCTTTATTATTGTATTAACGACGAATTGGCTGGCTCCACTTATGTTGAGTCATAAGCCATTGCGGAAATAGAGTTTGAGAGCATAATATGGCAGGCGAAATCACCGCATCATCCTATATACAGCACCATCTTCAGAACCTTACCTATGGTAATCACCCTGAAGGCGGCTGGATGTTTGCTCATACAGCGCAAGAAGCCAAAGAAATGGGTTTTTGGGCCATTCACGTAGACACCATGGGCTGGTCCATTGTTTTGGGCTTAATTTTCCTTGGGTTGTTCCGTTCAGCTGCAAAAAAGGCAACTACCGGTGTTCCTGGTGGTTTGCAAAACTTTGTAGAAATCATGATCGAGTTTGTTGATAACAGTGTCAAAGAAACGTTTCATGGTCGAAATAAAGTTATTGCACCTTTAGCGCTAACAGTATTTTGCTGGGTTTTCCTGATGAATTTCATGGATTTAATCCCAGTAGACTTCTTACCTAGATTAGCTCAAATCGTTACCGGTAATGAGCACTTGTACTTTAAGGTTGTACCAACAACTGACCTTAATGCAACACTAGGTATGGCATTCTCAGTATTTGCCCTAATTGTCTATTACAGTATCAAGGTAAAAGGCGTTAGTGGTTTTATTGGCGAGCTTACTTTACAGCCGTTTGGTAAGTGGATGATTCCTTTTAACTTATTGTTAGAAGGTGTTGGACTTATCGCCAAGCCTATCTCATTAGCATTACGATTATTTGGTAATCTGTATGCTGGTGAATTGATCTTTATCCTGATTGCATTAATGCCATTCTGGATTCAGTGGGCTATGTCAGTGCCCTGGGCTATATTCCATATCTTGGTTATTGTATTGCAGGCATTCATCTTTATGATGCTGACAATCGTATACCTAAGTATGGCACACGAAGACCACTAGACGATCTGTTGCTTACTTAATAAATAGTTCGTAAATAGACATTTAGTAAATAGTTTCAACCTTAGCTTTAACTTTAACTTTAACTTTAACTCACTTAAAATTTAGGAGTGAAAATGGAAACTGTAGTTGGCTTAACAGCGATTGCTGTAGCGCTTTTGATCGGACTTGGTGCCCTTGGTACTGCGATTGGATTCGGTTTATTGGGCGGAAAGTTCCTTGAAGGTGCTGCTCGTCAGCCTGAAATGGTACCAATGCTTCAAGTTAAAATGTTCATCGTTGCTGGTCTTCTTGATGCGGTAACAATGATTGGTGTTGGTATTGCGTTATTCTTCACTTTCGCTAACCCGTTTGTTGCTCAGTTAGCTGGTTAATTCGCTGTTATAAGTAATTTTTACATTTAATAGTTTTACTTAAAACAGGCGAGAGGTGTTGACGTGAACATTAACTTGACAATGATTGGTCAAGCTATCGCATTCTTCCTCTTTGTCGTATTTTGTATGAAATACGTCTGGCCTCCCATTATGGAAGCGCTAAAAGAAAGACAGAAGAAAATTGCTGATGGTTTAGACGCTGCGGATCGTGCATCTCGCGACCTTGATTTAGCCCAAGAAAAGGCTAAGCAAGAATTGCGTGAAGCTAAAGTACAAGCGGCTGAACTGATCGAACAAGCAAATAAGCGTTCTGCTCAAATCGTTGACGAAGCTAAAGAACAAGCTCGTGACGAAGGTGAACGTTTGATTGTAGCAGCGAAAGCTGAAATCGATCAGGAAAGCAATCGAGCGAAAGAAGCACTTCGTGCTGAAGTCGCTGCTATCGCGGTAGCCGGTGCTGAGAAGATTCTGCAAACCTCGATTGATTCCAGTGTACATAGCGACTTGCTTAACAAGCTCGCTACGGAACTATAAGAGAGGTTTGTTATGGCAGAGTTAACAACGGTAGCCCGGCCATACGCAAAGGCGGCTTACCATGAAGCACAAGATCAAAATGCATTAGCAGAGTGGTCTGCAATGCTTGATTTTAGTGCATTGGTAGCCGCTGATGAGAACATGAAGACAATTTTGGACCATCCTTCACTAACTAGTGAAGAGAAGGCTCAAACATTTGTTGATGTGTGTGAAGGTAAACTGTCAGATTATGGTAAGAACTTTATATTTGTTCTTGCTGAAAATGATCGATTAGTTTTGCTTCCAGAAATTGCTGCATTATTTGAACTTTATAAAGCTCAACTAGAAAAATCTGTTGATGTTGAAGTTGAAAGTGCATTCGAATTGAATGTAGAGCAGGAAGAAAAACTGGCACAGATATTAGCAAAGAAACTAGATCGTAAAGTAAACATTAGCTCTACCACAAATCCAGAACTTCTGGGTGGTGTGATAATGAGAGCTGAAGATCTGGTTATTGATGCTTCTGTTCGTGGAAAACTTGCGAAATTGGCCGAAGCGATTAATTCGTAAGCGGTAGTACTTAATTGAGGACATTTGCATGCAGCAATTAAATCCTGCTGAGATTAGCGAAATCATCAAGAAGCGCATTGAGAAGCTCGATGTATCTTCTGAAGCCCGTAATGAGGGCACAATCGTCAGTGTTTCTGATGGTATCGTTCTAGTCCATGGTCTTGCCGACGTAATGTACGGTGAGATGGTTGAATTTGAAGCCGGCACATATGGTATGGCGCTTAACTTAGAGCGTGATTCTGTTGGTGTCGTAGTATTAGGTGAATACAATAGCTTGGCCGAAGGTCAAAAAGCTAAGTGTACTGGCCGAATTCTAGAAGTACCTGTTGGTGAAGCACTTTTGGGTCGTGTTGTAGACACACTAGGTAACCCAATTGATGGTAAAGGTCCTGTTAATACAGATCTTGTAGATGCTATCGAAAAAGTTGCTCCAGGCGTAATCGAACGTCAATCAGTTGATGAACCTGTACAGATCGGTCTAAAAGCGATCGATGCAATGGTTCCAATTGGTCGTGGTCAGCGTGAGTTGATCATCGGTGACCGTCAGATCGGTAAGACTGCAATTGCAATCGATGCGATCATCAACCAGAAGAACACAGGTATTAAGTGTATCTATGTAGCGATTGGTCAGAAGCAATCTTCTATCGCTGCTGTTGTGCGTAAGCTCGAAGAGCATGGCGCAATGGATCACACCATCGTTGTTGCAGCGGGCGCTGCGGATGCTGCAGCAATGCAGTTTCTTGCACCTTATGCTGGTTGTACAATGGGTGAATACTTCCGTGATCGCGGTGAAGACGCATTGATCGTATTTGATGATTTGACCAAGCAAGCTTGGGCATACCGTCAGATCTCTCTATTGTTACGTCGTCCGCCAGGTCGTGAAGCATACCCAGGTGACGTTTTCTATCTACACTCAAGATTACTTGAGCGTGCATCACGCGTAAATGCTGATTACGTAGAGAAGTTCACTAATGGTGAAGTTAAAGGCAAAACAGGTTCTTTAACCGCACTACCAATAATCGAAACACAAGCGGGCGATGTATCTGCATTCGTACCGACTAACGTTATTTCGATTACTGACGGTCAGATCTTCCTTGAATCGAGCTTGTTTAACGCTGGCATACGTCCATCGATGAACGCAGGTATTTCGGTTTCTCGTGTTGGTGGTGCCGCCCAGACTAAAGTCATCAAGAAGTTAGGTGGCGGTATTCGTATGGCGTTAGCACAGTATCGTGAATTGGCAGCATTTGCCCAGTTCGCTTCTGATCTTGATGAAGCTACTCGTAAGCAGTTGGAGCACGGTCAACGTGTTACAGAGCTTATGAAGCAGAAGCAGTATAGCCCAATGAGTGTTGCTGAAATGGCAATCTCTTTGTACGCTGCTAACGAAGGCTTCTTAGATGATATAGATGTGAACAAGGTGGTAGATTTTGAAGCTGCGTTGATTTCTTACATGAACGCTGAAGAAGCGGATCTGTTAGCTAAGGTCAACGAAAAAGGCGATTATAACAATGATATCGCTGGTGCTTTCAAAGCTGCTATTGAGAAATTCAAAGCTACTCAAACCTGGTAGTCACGAATAGCCTGCTGCTGAGCTAATACAATTTAGTCGCAGGCATCGTAAACCCAATTGAGTAAAAACGCTTTAAAGGCAGTGATACTATGGCCGTCGGAAAAGAAATACGTAACCAGATTTCAAGTATTCAGGGCACGCAGAAAATTACCAGCGCTATGCAAATGGTTGCTGCTAGTAAAATGCGCAAAGCTCAGGAACGTATGAGTAAAGGTAGACCTTACGCCGATCGAATTCGTGGCGTAATTGGACACCTTGCTAATGCAAATCCAGAATACAACCACTTGTATCTGCAAGAGCGTGAAGTTAAGCGTGTAGGCTATATTGTCGTTTCAACTGATCGTGGTTTATGTGGTGGCTTGAACGGTAACCTGTTCAAGAAAACCATAAAAAACATGAAAGAGTGGAATGAACAAGGTGTCGAAATTGACATCTGTGCTATTGGACAAAAAGCAGTTGGTTTCTTCAAAAACTACGGCGGTAACGTTGTAGCAGCACTAGCTCACTTAGGTGACCAACCATCAGCTCACGAGTTGATTGGTTCAGTTAAAGTGATGCTAGATGCTTATGATGAAGGAAAGATCGATCGTTTATACGTCGTTCACAACCACTTTGTAAACACAATGACACAAGAACCTACTGTTTCTCAACTTCTGCCTTTGCAAGCTGCAGAAGAGAATGATTTCAAGCACCACTGGGATTACCTTTACGAGCCAGATGCCAAACAGTTATTAGATGGCCTTCTTACTCGTTTTATTGAATCTCAGGTTTATCAGGGCGTTGTTGAAAACGCAGCATGTGAGCAAGCCGCTCGTATGATTGCAATGAAGAGCGCAACCGATAACGCAGGTGACATGATTGACGAACTGCAGCTAATTTATAATAAGGCACGTCAGGCAGCGATTACTCAGGAACTTTCTGAAATTGTTAGCGGTGCAGCAGCAGTATAAGTGGCTGAACAGAATTTAGATTAACGAGGAACCGAGCATGAGTAGCGGAAGTATCGTACAGATCATTGGCGCGGTTATCGACGTGGAATTCCCACGTGATTCAGTGCCAAAAGTATATGATGCTCTGAAAGTCGAAGGTAAAGAAACTACCTTAGAAGTTCAGCAGCAGTTAGGCGATGGTATTGTTCGTACTATCGCAATGGGAAGTACAGAAGGCTTAAAAAGAGGCTTGGAAGTGTCTGACACTCACAAGCCAATTACTGTACCAGTAGGAACTGAAACTCTAGGACGTATTATGGACGTTCTGGGTAATCCTATTGATGAACAGGGCCCAATCGGTGCACAAGACGCAATGCCTATTCACCGTAAGCCACCAAGCTATGCAGAGCAATCAGCTAGCTCGGACTTACTTGAAACAGGTATTAAGGTAATCGATTTGGTTTGTCCTTTCGCTAAAGGCGGTAAGGTTGGACTATTCGGTGGTGCCGGTGTTGGTAAAACTGTAAACATGATGGAACTTATCAACAACATTGCGAAAGAGCACTCCGGTCTCTCTGTATTCGCTGGTGTTGGAGAGCGTACTCGAGAGGGTAACGATTTCTACTACGAAATGAAGGAATCTAACGTTCTTGATAAAGTAGCCATGGTTTACGGTCAGATGAACGAGCCTCCAGGAAACCGTCTGCGTGTAGCGCTAACGGGTTTGACTATGGCTGAGAAGTTCCGTGACGAAGGTCGTGACGTACTGTTGTTTGTTGACAACATCTACCGTTACACACTAGCAGGAACAGAAGTATCTGCACTGCTAGGTCGTATGCCTTCTGCGGTTGGTTACCAGCCTACATTGGCTGAGGAAATGGGTGTCCTTCAGGAGCGTATTACGTCCACGAAGGCCGGTTCTATCACATCTATCCAAGCGGTATACGTACCTGCGGATGATTTGACTGATCCATCTCCTGCAACCACGTTCTCTCACCTTGATGCAACGGTTGTATTGAGTCGTGATATCGCAGCAAAGGGTATTTACCCAGCGATTGATCCACTTGATTCTACTAGTCGTCAGTTGGACCCTCTGATAATTGGTCAAGAGCATTATGATATTGCTCGTGGCGTTCAGACAGTCCTACAGCGTTATGCTGAACTGAAAGACATTATTGCGATCTTGGGTATGGACGAGCTATCTGAAGAAGATAAGCAAGTTGTTGTACGTGCTCGTAAAATTGAGCGTTATTTGTCTCAGCCTTTCCATGTTGCGGAAGTATTTACTGGTTCACCTGGTAAGTATGTATCTCTTAAAGATACGCTTCGTGGCTTTACAGGCATTTTGGCGGGTGATTACGATGACCTTCCAGAGCAGGCTTTCTACATGGTCGGTTCAATCGACGAAGCTGTAGAAAAAGCCAAGACTATGAAATAATTATCCCCTGTAAAAGTGGATAAGAGTGGATAAGAGGCAAAGCATATGGGTATTTCCGTGCATTGCGATATTGTAAGTGCTGAAGAAGAAATCTTTTCTGGACGTGTAGAGATGGTAATCGCTGCAGGTCAAGAAGGTGATTTGGGTGTGGCTCCTGGCCACGCTCCACTTCTTTCTGCTTTAAAACCTGGCCCGGTCCGAGTGATCAAGCAAGGTGGAGAAGAAGAGGTCTTCTATGTATCTGGAGGATATCTGGAAGTTCAGCCGAATGTCGTGACTATACTGTCTGACAGCGCACAGCGTGCGGCTGATATGGACGAAGCAGCAGCGATGGAAGCGAAGCAAGCAGCCGAGAAGGAACTTGCTAATCAAAGTGGTGATTTCGATTATTCGAGAGCAGCATCACAGCTTGCAGAAGCAGCAGCTAGACTCCGTACGATTCAGAGCTTACGAAATAAATTACGTTAATTTGTAATTTATTTCAAAAAAGGGTGATCACGTTAAGTGGTTGCCCTTTTTTGTTTTTAGAAAGTAATCTAAAGTATCAATTTAACAAGGTTTCACAAAAGATAGGCGCCAAAAGCTGTAATAGGGGACTTAATGGTCGTCTAAGCTACACCATTTATTTGTTTTTACCGTATAATTAATTTCTATATTTAATTTGAAGAACAATCTAGTAAGGAAACGTCTTGATGAGTGTTCATGTAGTCATTCTTGCGGCCGGACAAGGCTCGCGTATGAGATCCAATCTTCCGAAAGTGTTACATACATTAGCCGCTAAACCATTACTTCACCATGTGGTAGATAATGCTCGTGCATTAGGTGCTGACGGCACTCATATTGTAATTGGCCATGGTGCAGACTTGGTTCGTTCATCATTTGATAAATTAACGACAGATACTCAAATTCACTGGTCTACTCAAGAGCAGCAATTGGGTACGGGTCATGCGGTTGATCAAGCACTCCCCAGTGTCCCTGACGATGCGACTGTGTTGATATTGTATGGGGATGTTCCACTCACCAATACAGAAACACTCAGCACATTATTGAAGCATGTTAGTGAGAAGAGTATTGCATTGTTAACGGTAGAGCTTGATGACCCTATGGGGTATGGCCGAATCGTGCGTGATGCTAGTGGTTTTGTACAGGCCATTGTTGAACAGAAAGATGCAACACCAGAGCAATTAGCGATTAAAGAAGTTAATACAGGCATTTTGGCTGCATCGGCTTCTAAACTTAAAGAGTGGTTACCTAAACTATCAAATTCAAATGCTCAGGGTGAGTATTACCTTACAGACATCATTGCCATGGCGGTTAATGATCAAATGGAAGTCGCTGTAGCACATCCTGCTTGTGAAGAAGAAGTGCAAGGTGTTAATAACCGGGTGCAACTCGCTACTTTAGAGCGTTGGTATCAGGCTCAACAAGCCGAGCGCCTAATGATTGAAGGCGCAACTGTTATAGACCCAGCAAGATTAGATGTTCGAGGTAAGGTCAGTGTTGGAAAAGATGTCTTTTTAGATATCAATGTTATTCTTGAAGGTGAGGTTGAATTAGCTGAGGGGGTTGTTATTGGTCCTAACTGCATTATCAAGAATGCTAAAATTGGTGCTAATACCCAAATACATGCTAACTCAATCGTTGAAGATACAGAGATTGGTGAAAGTGTAAATGTCGGTCCTTTTGCCAGACTTCGCCCAGGTACTAAGTTATCTGACCGTTCAAAAGTGGGTAACTTTGTAGAAACGAAAAAAACAATCTTAGGCGAAGGTAGTAAAATTAACCACCTAAGTTATATCGGTGATGCCGAACTAGGTTCAAACGTGAATGTAGGTGCAGGTACTATTACGTGTAACTATGATGGCGTAAACAAGTTCAAGACTGAAATTGGTAATGATGTATTTGTTGGCTCTAATACATCCTTAGTTGCTCCAGTAAAAGTGGGTAGCAAGGCAACGGTTGGAGCAGGCTCAACAGTGACAAAAGATATAGAGCAAGAACAACTAGCCGTTGCACGAAGCAAGCAAAGAAATATTGATGGCTGGCAGCGTCCGGTAAAAAACAAATAAATATTAGATATACCAAATATCAGATAAACAAAGAGACAGGAACAAAGACATGTGTGGAATCGTCGGTGCTGTAGCACAAAGGGATGTGGCAGAAATACTTTTAGAAGGGCTTAAAAGACTTGAATACAGAGGGTATGACTCTGCAGGTGTCGCGTTGCTGACTAAGGATTGTGATTTCAATCGTGTACGTCGAGTGGGTAAAGTAAAAGCACTTGCAGATGCTTTAGAAGAAGCACCTTGTCCTGGATCTATAGGTATTGCTCACACACGCTGGGCGACACACGGTGAACCAAACGAGACCAATGCACACCCGCACGCGTCAAGCGACCGTATAGCCGTTGTTCACAACGGCATTATTGAAAATCACCATGTGCTACGCGAGATGTTGACCAAACAAGGCTATAAGTTTGAGTCTGATACCGATACTGAAGTCATTGCTCACCTGGTACATTTTGAATTACAGCGTCATGACACACTTTTGGCTGCTTTTCAGGCAACAATCAAGCAACTTGAAGGCGCTTACGGTGCTGTTGTAATGGACAATACAGACCCTGATCGATTAATCGCAGCGCGTTCAGGTAGCCCACTTGTTATTGGTTACGGCATAGGTGAAAACTTCCTAGCCTCAGACCAACTAGCATTACTACCAGTAACACGTCGTTTTGCTTTCCTTGAAGAAGGGGATATTGCTGAGCTAACACGCACTGAAGTGACTATTTACGATACCAACGGCGATAAAGTAGAGCGTCAGATAAAAGAGTCAGATGTTACTCATGATGCGGGCGATAAAGGCCCTTATAAGCATTACATGCTTAAAGAAATCTATGAGCAGCCTATATCGATTAAGAATACACTGGAAGGCCGTTTAGCCAATGGAAAGGTGCTAAGCACTGCCTTTGGTGAAAATGCTGAAGATATCTTAAAAGATATAAAGCATGTTCAAATTATTGCTTGTGGTACTAGCTACAATGCTGGAATGACGGCTCGTTATTGGTTTGAAGAATTGGCCGGTGTTTCTTGTAATGTAGAAATCGCATCAGAGTTTCGTTATAGAAAACCTATCGTTCATGCTAATTCATTGTTGGTCACCATTTCACAGTCTGGTGAAACCGCAGATACATTAGCAGCACTTAGGCTAGCGAAAGAATTAGGTTTTAAATCAAGTCTAACTATTTGTAACGTGCCAGGTTCATCAATGGTGCGTGAATCTGATCTTGCCTATATGATGAATGCAGGGGCAGAGATAGGTGTTGCATCGACTAAAGCCTTTACTGTGCAGTTAACAGGGTTACTATTGCTTGTAACAGCCATTGGTAAGCACAATGCAATGAGTGACGAGACTGAAACATCTATTGTGAATGCGCTACTTTCTTTGCCTGCTAAAATTGAGCAAGCTTTGGATATGAATGATGCGATCATTGAGTTGGCTGAAGACTTTGCAGACAAACATCATAGTTTGTTCTTAGGGCGAGGTGATCAATACCCTATCGCAATGGAAGGTGCACTAAAGCTAAAAGAGATCTCCTATATTCATGCAGAAGCTTACGCAGCGGGTGAACTAAAGCACGGCCCATTAGCACTCATTGACGCTGATATGCCTGTTATTGTAGTCGCACCCAATAATGAATTGCTTGAAAAACTACACTCAAATGTAGAAGAAGTAAGAGCGCGTGGTGGTTTGATGTATGTATTCGCAGACCGTGGTGCGCACTTCAAAAGCGACGATACAATGAAGGTATTAGATGTACCACAGTGTGAGAAAATTGTAGCGCCTATTCTATATACTGTACCGCTTCAGTTACTGAGTTATCATGTAGCTTTAATTAAAGGTACTGATGTTGATCAGCCTAGAAACTTAGCTAAATCAGTTACTGTAGAGTAGGTAAGTACTTGCTTACTTCCCACCTGTGGGTGAACAATAAAGTTGTTAATAAAACAATATAGTTGTTAACAAAACAATAAAGTTGTTAATTTTTGCCATCTGAGCTACTTTATAAATAAGTCAGTTCGGGTGGCAATTTACTATGGGCAAGAAGCAATACTGGAACTCAGAAGCCAAAAATAGGCGCTGGATCAAAGAAGGTCGCGGTCAAGGCACGGGATCAAGCTATAAACCATGGATTACTGTTCGTGATGTCCCTTCTGAGGGCCGTTCTCATCGCGTCTTCGGCCACTTAAGTCAGCGCACTCATCATCTGCTCTCCGATCTAGAACTTGCAACATTTCTTTTGCTTCAATGGCGCACCACAACGACCGATATTCGAGAACAATTCCCATTAGAACGAGCGGTAACGAAGGAGATAAGTGAACGGCTAGGCATAGAGCATCCAAACCATCATGGTGTGGATCAATACATGAGCAGTGACTTTGTCGTAGATTCTAGTGAAAAAGACAAGCCTCGGTTTGCCATTCAGGTAAAAACAACAAAAGCATATAGTGACCCTAGGACAATAGAAAAGCTTCAGGTTGAACGTCTTTACTGGCGTGAAAAGGGAGGTAAGCGCTTAATGAAGCTACGTGGTTTTATTTCTCGGTAATTTGAGCTTTATAATTCCACGGCAACAATGCCTCAATATCCTCAACGCTCTCAGCA
>JADGDV010000008.1 GCA_016744695.1 Hahellaceae bacterium | reverse complement strand
GATTTACGAAAGTCGCCCTTGGATTTGTCGAGAATTCGAAATGGGCTCATATGAATGTCATGACGAAAGATCTGTATAGCCACCCTAGTTTAAACATTTGCACTCAAACTCAATAACTTTATCGACATCTTTAGCACCTGATGTAAGAACTCGTAAATACTTACCAGACTTTTCTAAGGAACAATACGCCTTACAAAAGGAATCTTAACTAGCAATACTGAACATGCTAACGCAAGGCCTAACGTGACTAAACTAATAACAGGGATCGCGACCCAATTACTCCCAAAGAACGAATAAAAGCCATTATCTAATTCTCTTATGGGAATCAATATAAGTGGATGTATAAGGTAAATACCAAGGCTATATTTTGATATAACACTGACGACCGTTCGCAAACGCCCCTGAATTTTCTCAGCATAAGCCTGCATTACCACAAAGAGCATGCCAGCAATAATCACCGTATTTATGGATTTATAACCCATAAAGAAAACACTGTACTCTCCACTTAAGGTAGTAAAATACCAGCTACCAATAAAGTTTAAGACCAGAGTACTTACACCAGCCATAACCCATAATTTTAGTTCTGACCGGTTATCTCTATTAAATAAATACCACCCCAGCACTAGGTAACCAGAATATAATATTATATTTTGCCTCAGTGGCGTCTCAACTTTTAGCATGTGCATTAATGTTAAGAATGCCCAGGCAGCTAACAATAGCTTAACCCGCTCTTCTCCCATTTTATGAAGCAAGGGAGCAAGTAGCGGTATCACAAAATAAAGTGGAAGAAAGTCATAGAAAAACCAAAGGTGATACCAAACAGGCTCATTGCTAGATTCAACGAGTAATTGGCTTGTTACCTGCCCATTCCAAACCAGGCCTTCAAAACCACCAACAAACGCATAGATTATCGTCCAGGCAATAAAGGGGACAAGCACCTTTCCAAGTCTTCGTGAAATATAATGCTGGCAATTAAATGGGCGGTTATCCGATAAGAGCAACGCGCCACTAATCATCATAAAGACAGGAACAGCCCAGCGACTAATACTATTAAACCCCATAGCCGCTAGCCAATCAGATTCGGCAATATCCCCATAAAGAAATCTAAAAGGCCCTAATACATGTATTATCACCACAGCTATTGCAGCGATGAAACGCAATAAATCTATATAGAATATTGATGGTCGGGCATTAGGCATTTTTTCATCTCTATAAGTAATGTTTAGTCGTTAATCTGCTCTAAATCACTAGAGCCTCTAAACAATCCAAATAAAGCATCTTTTTCATCTTGGCTCACTGAGGATATATCTTCTTTAATCTCGACCGGGGCGTAACAAACTCGATTCCTGCCTTCCTCCTTTGCCTGGTACAAATAACCGTCGGCTCGCTTAATCATATCTTCAACCCCACCCTGCTCGCTTGCAGAGTAAACATCAACACCAAAGCTCGCCGTTAACTGTATTTCCTGCGCCTCGATTACCAGTGGAGTCGCCTCAATCATGGACCTAATTCGTTCAGCAACCTGGAGAGTGTAGTTTGCATTGGTTGCAGGAAGGATAACGGCAAATTCTTCGCCACCATATCGGCAAGGTGCATCCATCTTTCGTACTGCAGCACGAATTTGCTGTGCAGCCAAAATTAACGCCTTATTACCGGCATCATGCCCCCACTGATCATTAACCTTTTTAAAGAAATCTAAATCGATCATTATCAAGCCAGTATCCTGACCCGTACGGCGAGTACGCTCCATCTCTTGCTCGAGCGCAAGCATAAAGTAACGGAAATTAGAAAGCCCCGTTAACGTATCGGTATGGACTAATCCTGAAAGCTCGGAGACCTGCTCCCGCAGCCCAAGCAACTCGGTAATAATTTCACAAGATTCTTGATGAGAGGGGCATTCAAGCGTGTCTTGAGTATTAGGCAAAGCATTTGATTGATGAACCATATAAGCAGATAAACCCAGCTAATAGTCTGATTTAAAATTATTACTATCAGTCTAAGCGTCTCAATACGGGTGTCAATGTTTGACGTTTAAATTCAATCAAAATAGTGTTGTTCTAGTGAATTAATTTAGTTCTTTTATCGTTAACCCTAAGTGCTGAATCAAAGGTTTCTCGCACTTGGCTATACTGTTCTACAAGTACCTGAATATTATCAACTAAATTGTTAGTTTTATAATGGGAAAGTAAGGGGACATAAGTTCTGTTTAATTCTGATAAAGACGCTAATCTAAGCGCTTCAGAGAACCGTGTATCACGTACCGTATCGATAAGTTTTTGATGAGCCATTTCCAAATAATACGTTTGCGATACTCTCACACCATATCGAACCCACAACTCCGCCATATTATGATGAGAGAAGATCATCATTGATATCATCTTTAAACAATTTTCCACTGTCCATTGGTCTTTACATAATGGAGAGCGAAATGACTTCAGCAAACGATCAGACTCTAAAATAGACCGGCTATATAACGCTTCTGCTTCATTAATACTGTGCAACCTTAACGCAGTATCACCCTTAACAATCAAACACTTCCATTTATGATCAAACATGCGCACCCCTCTTAAGCTATAAATAAAAAATGACCATTATTAACATCAAACACCGATGATAGGCGTGCTTATCAATGCAACTGCCACCAAAGGAGCCGCCACTATTAGTGTTGAAACAGTGACCCAGTATTTATTTAGCAAGCGATTAAATCCAAACATAAGAAACTCCATTTACTTAAAGCTTTATTTACTAGATATTAGCTAAAAGCCGTGTAGACGATAATGATTCTTATTAAGATTTAAGTCAAGTGGATTTTGGAATTATATATAGCCCATTACAGACATTGCTCTTTAGGAGTTGCTACATAAATATAAAGTAACCCAGCAACCTGATACTTAAAAAATAAAGATTCATATGACTAACAGCAGTGTTTAGGAGGATTTAGAAAAGTTTAGTGTGTGCCGTTGACTGAGGCAGTATGAACAGGAGGCTCTCTAGTAGAGTTTTTGTAGAAGGTACCTTTATCGCATTAAGAGTAATGTTATCAAAGGTTTCAGAAGCATAATTTTGTTACTTCTTTACTCCTTCATAAGCACCGCCTTCAATATAAACGCCATCACTCATCGCCTGTAAATAACCTTGAAGCTCACCGCTACTTCTCATTCGCTTTAGGCCTCGATTAAAGACATCAAGATGGTGCTTACTTTTTTCATTATTACGGGCAAACAGCAAATGAAGCGACTTTGTATGAATGGGGGTCTTATGGTGAGTAATCAGCTTTCTTTCATCTTCATTGAATAAACGACGAATCATCGCATAACCAACATCTTTATCTTGCGGGAAAATATTAATTCTCTCTTTCATTAAGACCATAAAGTTGGTTTCATCACTGGCAATTCGCTGAACATAGAAAAAACCATCTCGCTCGGCCTTTTCAAACGCTTCACCATAGTAATAGCCTAGAGTTGCTCCCACTTTAAGTCCTTTTAGATCAGCAATAGTTTCCCAATCAAAAGAGTAATCAGTTCTGTGGAAGTAAACTTGCTGCCCTTCCGCAATAGGGTCGCTGCAGTAAAATAATTTTTCTCTTTCTGGTGAGCAGTAATAAGGCATAGTGGTATCCCATACGCCATCTTTAACCATCTGATAGCCGCGCGCCCAAGGAAAGTAACCAAACTCCACCTCTATACCTTCTGATTGATAAATTTTTTCAATCACATGGCCAATGGCTCCGTGATGCTGGTAAGCTTTAGACACATAAGGAACCCACTCACCCGTAGCTACTCTGATTTTTTCAGCAGCGCTCACACTCAAGGCTAACAAAACAAGTAATGCCGATACGGTATAAGAAAATATCTTCACTTTAGCTCTATTTTTAAATACGGGCATAGCTCTCATCTAGATATATTCCACAGACTAAGGAGTAACAACACTTCACCCTTTTTATATTAGCAGACCGGATGAAAGGTACAACCATTGCTCATTCCAGCCATCAAGAGGGGATTGTTTAAAATCTGTTCTGACATATTGGTGAATGCGACCTTCAACAAGCACCACCATAAGGTTTGACGCTTTACTTGCCACAAGAGCCGAGCGTTTTCCTTCTTTTATGGCCGCTTCCCTTAATATTTTTTTTATTTGCACATCTAATCGTTCAAATATTTGCGATACTCTTGTACGCAAAGTTTCTTTTTCACCGGCAAGAGCATCTCCCATCAGGATTCGACATATTCCGGGGTTTTTATCAGCAAAGGCTAATACCAAAGTAAGAATTGATTCAATTTTTTCTTCTGCGGTAGGGGCGTCTTTTAATATTCGGTTAATGCGACTAAATAGACTCTCTTCTACAAACTCAATTAAACCCTCGAACATTTTCCCTTTGCTAGGAAAATGACGATATAGTGCAGCCTCGGTCACACCGACTTCTTTTGCTAGCTTTGCGGTGGTTATACGAGCACCAGGACTCTGCTCAAGCATTCTCGCTAATGCTTCCAGAATTTGCTGGCGGCGGTTATTGCGATCTTTTTTTTGTGTAGCAGCCATGGTGCCTCCTTTTATTTAGGACGAGTGAATGTTAAAAAAATGTTCCATCAATGGGCGACGAAGCCGATGCATACAGTTTTCGAGGCATTCTACCTGCAAGATATGCATCACGACCACATTCAACCGCACCTTTCATTGCTCTGGCCATCATGACAGGGTTCTGAGCAGCTGCAATGGCTGTATTCATTAATACACCATCACAACCCAGTTCCATCGCAATCGTCGCATCAGAGGCCGTCCCTACACCGGCATCTACCAATATAGGTACCGTTGCATTTTCTAAAATCATACGAATGTTATAAGGATTTCTAATCCCTAGGCCCGAACCAATAGGTGCGCCTAATGGCATAACAGCAACACACCCCATTTCTTCTAGCCGCTTGGCAATAATAGGATCGTCAGTGGTATACACCATCACCTTAAAGCCATCTTTTATGAGCTCTTCAGCCGCAATCAACGTTTCGGTGATGTCAGGGTAGAGCGTTTTTTGGTCACCTAATACTTCAAGTTTAACCAGTTCGTGTCCACCTAATAATTCTCTAGCTAACTTACATGTTCTAACCGCATCTTTTGCGGTATAACAGCCTGCAGTATTCGGTAAAATGGTATATTTATCGGGTGAAATTACGTCAAGTAAGTTCGGCTCAGCAGGGTTTTGACCAATGTTAGTTCGTCTAACCGCCACCGTTACAATTTCTGCACCACTGACGGCTATAGCTTCACGGGTCTCATCAAGATTTTTATATTTACCGGTCCCTACTAACAATCTTGACTGGTATGTTTTCCCATCAATCACTAAAGGCTTATCTACTAAGGTATTGTCGCTGCCTGGATTCGTCATTTTGTTTTTCACTATTCTGTATGTCTGTTTATTTTCAATTTTATTAGTATCTGAACGTTAATCAATTATTAACCACCACCAATAGCATGAACAACCTCTAGGGTATCCCCTGTTTTTAATATGGTTGCGGCATGTTCGCTACGAGGCACTATTTCAAGGTTTAATTCCACCGCAATGCGCGCGTCACCTAAGTCCATTAATTGAATTAGATCTAAAATACTTGAATCTGTTTTGATGGTTTTTGTCTCACCATTTAAAATTACGTTCAATGCAGACTCCTGTTAGTGGCTACAATCACAGCTCGTTTTCACCCATGTATCTAAATTAAGAAGGGTTAACGCCCCGCCCCATACACAACCAGTATCGACTACCACCATTTGAGGGTTTGATACCCGACCTTCTAATGCAGCCCAATGACCAAATATTATTTTGGTTCGGCCTGGCCTTGTATGCGAAAACCAAGGTTTATAGCCTTCAGGGGCATCAAGAGGGCCTAACTTATTATTAAAATCCAAAGCCCCTTCATCGCCAATAAAACGCATACGGGTAAAGTAGTTGGCAATCGTTCTATATCGATCATACCCAGTCAATGAATCGCTCCACTGCTGTGGCTCATTGCCATACATTGCACTTAAGAATTCATCACAGTTATCACTTTTTAATAGTGTTTCAAGCTCACAAGCGTATTCTTTTGCCTGTTTAATCGACCAAATATGTGGAATCCCAGCATGAGTCATGGCGATTTGTCGTGTTTTATCGCGAACCATTATCTTCTGATGACGCAACCAGTCCATTAATTCATCAAGGTCTGGCGCACTTAAAATATCGGTAAAAGTATCTTTTCTTTTTTTACTCTGAGCTCCCCTAGCTACCGCAAGCAGGTGCAAGTCATGATTACCCAACACCACTTTTGCAGATTGTTTGAGCGACTTTATAAAGCGGAGTGTTTTCAGTGATTCAGGACCTCTGTTAACGAGGTCTCCCGCTACCCATAATGTATCTTCTGCGGGATTAAACGCGACCTTGTCTAATAAGCAACGAAGACTATAGTAGCAACCCTGAATATCACCCACGGCATAAACTGCCATCATTAACCTCTTTTATTGTTTAGCAGGCATTACTTTGCTGCTTCAGTCGAACTTGAAAGTGAATCACTAATTTTCACATAGTCAGCCAACGAAAGATTCTCTGGGCGTAATTTCGGGTTAATGCCCAACGCCTCAAGCGGCTCGGCATCAATTAATGATGACAAAGCATTACGTAAGGTCTTCCGTCGCATAGTAAATGCCGTTCTAACCACTGCTTCAAGTGTTTTAATATCTTTAACCGGATGTGGTAATTCTTTATAAGGTGTAAGCCGAACAATAGCGGAGTCAACCTTGGGGCGAGGGCTAAAGGATTCAGGCGAAACCATAAATAATGGCTGAACCCTGCAATAATACTGCACCATAATACCCAAGCGCCCGTAATTAGGCTCACCCGGTTGTGCAGCAAGACGTTTAACCACTTCATTTTGCAGCATAAAGTGCATGTCTTTCATATCATTGACATGTTTTAGCAAGTGAAAAATCAGAGGGGTTGATATGTTATAGGGTAAATTACCCACTAACCGTAGTGGTTTTTCTGGTGCCGCTAGCTGGTTGAAGTCAAATTTCAATGCATCCGCTTCATGTATTACAAAGTCAGGATAATTAAAGAACTTTGTTCGGAGAATAGGAATTAAATCACGGTCTAACTCAACGACCTGAAGCTTACCTTCGGTCGCAGCCAACAGCTCTTCAGTAATGGCTCCCAGTCCTGGGCCAATCTCTACCAATGACTCATCTGATTTAGGGTGTATACTTCGAACAATACGGTCGATAACACCATGATCATGCAAAAAATTCTGGCCAAACCGTTTTCTAGCCTGGTGTCCTAAATGGGAAGGGTTTGACGGTTGCTTTGCCATTTCTCGTTCTCTTTGCTCTATTTATTTACAGCTACGCGCCATAATGGCTGCGCACTTAATTGCTTCTTGAAGGCTGCCCGTTTCTGCTTTGCCTGTTCCGGCTAAATCCAAAGCAGTTCCGTGGTCAACCGAGGTTCTTACAATAGGTAAACCCAAGGTAATGTTTACTGCAGAGCCAAAGCCCTGATATTTTAACACAGGTAAGCCCTGATCATGATACATAGCCAAGACCGCATCAGCCTTTTCTAGGTGTCGCGGGGTAAATAGAGTATCAGCAGGTAATGGCCCAATTAGTTTCATACCTTTATCCCGGAACTCATTAAGCACCGGCTCAATAACATCTATTTCTTCCATCCCCATGTGACCACCCTCTCCTGCGTGAGGATTCAGGCCTGCCACTAAAATGGAAGGGGTATCCAAACCAAACTTTTCGCTTAAATCTTTATGGAGTATGGTGATTATTTTACGCAACAAGGGCTTAGTTATGGCCGTAGGCACAGCAGACAAAGGAAGGTGCGTTGTAACCAAAGCCACTCTTAACGACTCGGTTGCAAGCATCATTACAACCAGGTCAACCCCGCAAAGCGCCTGAAGAAACTCGGTATGTCCAGAAAAGGCTATACCGGCATCATTAATAATACCTTTATGGACAGGGGCCGTGACCATACCTGAAAAAACCCCATCCATACATCCGTTTGCAGCAAGCGTAAGCGTTTTTAATACATACGGGGCATTGCTCGCTGATAACACCCCTGCATGTACCGGCACACTCAATTCAACAGGGTATACTGAAACACAACCGGGTGCGGCTATTACCGAGGCGCCAGGCTGCCAAAGTGTAATATTGATAGGCATGCCTAGAGTTTTTGCACGCTGCTCTAAAAGAGCCGGATCACAGGCAATAACAACAGGCTCAACAAACCCCTGTTGCGCTAGCTGAACACACAAATCAGGGCCTATTCCCGCAGGTTCTCCTGCCGTTATAACTAAAGGAGCAACAGGGTATATCGACGCTATTTGTAATGGCATAGTTAGTCTTCGGTGCTTTCTTCAGGTGGCGTTCGGTCTTTAATTTCTACGTAGGCCTCCCCGCGAATTTCATGTAGCCACAAACTTAACTCTTCTTCATATTTACGGCGATGAATAACTTGTCGTGCCTGGTTAGCTTGAATCTGGCTCCCCAAATCTTCCATTCTGGTTTCTTCAACCTGAAGGATATGCCAGCCAAAATCCGTTAATAAAGGCTGACTGATCGCGCCTACAGGGCTATTTTTCATGACATCATCAAATGCAGGTACCATTTCACCCACACTTACCCAACCTAGCCCCCCACCACTGGCGGCTGATATAGGGTCATCTGAGTTCGCTTTAGCAATCGCAGCAAAATCATCACCAAGAACAATACGCTCTCTAAGTTGAATAATAGCTTTCTTTGACTCGTCTAGTGTTCTTACTTCTGTGGCTTTCATCAGTATATGTCGCGTATTATATTGTTTAACTAGCTGTTCTTTACCACCACGGCGATCCAATACTTGCATTATATGAAAGCCACCTGTCGTTCTTAACACTTCAGAAGGCACGCCCACTTTAAGTGTTTGTATGATATCAGCCGCGATAGAAGGCACTTCATTTTCTTTACGCCACCCAATAACACCACCTTGCAGAGCATTTCTTCCATCAGACTTAGCTACGGCCGTTTGCTTAAAATCAGCACCACCGTTTAATTCAGCAACTATACTCTCAGCACGCGCTCTAGCGGCATCAACTATAATAGGGTTTGCGGGTTCGGAGATTGAAATAAGAATATGACCCAAATAATACTCTGATGCCGTTCGTTTTTTTCCTTCACTCGACGCTAAGAACGTTTCAATTTCTTTATCAGTCACTCGTACCTTTCTATCAACCTGTCGTTGCTGGATACGACTAATCAACAGCTCTCTGCGAATTTGGTCTCGGGCTTCACTATAGGTCACACCTTCACTCTTTATCTGATCCTGAAACTGGTCTAGTGTAAGGCCATTCCTTTTCGCAATATTTTGCATGGTTTCATTAAGCTGGTTATCACTAATTCGCAGCCCTGTCCGATCTGCCATCTGCAGTTGAATGCTTTCAAGTATCAACTGGTCAAGCACTCGTTTTTCCATCACACCTTGTGACGGCAACCCCGTACCCTGAGCCGCTAATCTCGCAGATATAGACCTAATTCGAGCATGTAGCTCAGACTCCATCACAATATCGTCATCCACGATAACTAACACCTGATCCAGAGGTTTAACTTTTCCATAAACAGTTGATGTCGAAAGAACAACCAAGGTTACGATGGTTAATAAACGAGCTAATGCACTTCTTACAAACATAAATCAATACTACCCAATATTATTGCATTTAATACAAAATCTATTTAATGATACAAGCTTTCACGGCTTATATAGCCTGGCACTTGTTCATCTAGGTCATCAGCACTTTCACCAAAGCCTGCAAGGCCTTTAAGCTCAATTCTGAACATAATCGTGTGGTCTAGCGTACCGTTTGCGGCATCATTATCGTTTAAATAACTGCTAGATAATAACTGAGCTCGCCAACAGCAGCTGCGATACTCTACTCCAGCCAAGGTTCCCGCGGTTCGAGTATATTTTTTATCGTATAACCAGCGTCCAAACAGGCTAATTTGGTCCGTAAGTGGGAATATGGTCGATATATCTGTTTGCTCTAGAGGAGAGTCTTGCTTTTTATACCGATGCCCAAGGTTTAACACATAACCATAATCTTCTGTGTGGAAACTTACCCTACTACTACCTTCTATGGTTTTATACTCTTGGTCATCCCATAATCCGGAGACGGCCAGGTCTAACCCAGGCAATGGCTGAAGCGTAAATTCACCCGCATAAGGAGACTCACTTTCCGTAGAGTCACCCTCTCCATCGAGTGTTACGACTCTATCTTCAAAGTAGTAAATTTTACCAATACTAAATACGGCACGATCTATACCTGTTGACTCTTCAGTAAAGCGAGTTGTAAGCCCTAAGGTTAAACGGTTGTTATCACCAACTCGGTCCCCCCCATTATACCGGTCATCAGAAAATAACTGTGAATATCTAAATGAGGTTAATGAGCTATCAAAATCTGGAATATCATCTTGCTCAACTTCAGGTGAATAAACATAAAACAGCCGAGGTTCCAGTGTTTGATTATAGTCTTGCACGCCTAATTGAAAGGGTCTATCGAAATAAAGGCCGGTATCTAAGGTAGTAAAGGGTACCGTACGGCTAATATGGTCTTCTTCAGTATCTCGATCTTCTAGCAAGTAATCGGTATGGTCTATTTTAATCGATGGAGTTAAATAACCCCAAAGTGCTTCCATAGGCATGGATAACGTAGGTTTAATCCTCAATCGACTACCATAGACTTTATCATCACCGGTTAATTGCTCTCCATCTCGATAAAAATAGATGTATTGAGAGCCCAAGGCCCAGTCAAAATCATCATTACCCCATTCACCTATTAAGTTCAGCTCTGGCAGTCTTGAATAAGGTTTATCTGCTTCAGCGATGGTTGAGTCTATTGTTTGATATCCTTGCACAAGCCCTTCAAACTGCCATACATCGTCAGCATAACTAATCTGCCCTTTTTTATCGATATGGGTAGAACTTGCAATACTCAGCGTACGTACCAAATCATCAACATAGTCATCATCACTAACCACATTGTAATCTATAAATGAAGACCAGCCCGGCGCAAGCCTTGAACTATTTTCAAAACTTAAGCCCCACCGTTCGCCATCTTTATTAGGGAAATCTTTAACGTACTCTTCATCTTCATTTATATACCCAAGATCAAGTGTCGACGTTCCAAAAGAATTTAAATACCGCGCCTCTAACTCTGTATAAAGACCCCGACCATGAATATATTGAGGGGTTAACGTGGCATCATAATTTGGCGCGAGGTTAAAGTAATAAGGGGTCGACATGCTGATGCCCCTCCCTACATTAGAAGAACCAAATGAAGGGTATAGAAAACCACTTTTACGCCGATCATCTATCGGAAAGGTCATCCAGGGAATATAAAAAACAGGGACATCCTGAATTCTAAAACGAACATGCTCTGCGGTACCCACGCCTGTCTCATGATCTAGTTTTATCTCACTAGCGGCGATTGACCATGCCTTGTCATTGGGGTCACAGCGAGTAATTGTTCCCGTTTCAATAACCATAACCTGCTCAGAAGGGCGCGATATTTTCTCAGAGTCCCCTCGTAAACCTTGTTCATGAGCCAAATAAGAAGCATTGTCTACTTCAAACGTACCGCTAGACATGTCATAGCGAGCCTCACTTCCCGTCAGCAACAGGCCTGGACTTCGTAATTCAATCCCACCGCCAACATTCGCCTGTTGAGTCCCTTGATTAAGGGTCGCAGACTTACCGGTCAACTTATAAGGCGCTTGGATAATTTCAATATCCCCCTCCAAACGAATAGTTTGATCAGCATCATAGGTCGCATTTTGGGCAGATGCATTAATGGGGACTTCTGAAGGAGTAGCTGAAGCATTACTAGCGTCTGGTGATAAATAGGAAGGTACAACGTAACCGCCCTCGCAGTAGCTTGGCACACCTTTTCGTTGCTCATCTGTCATCTGAGCAACGGGTCTCCAATCAATTTCTGCGGCTGTGTTTGCAACCGTTTTTGCAACATTGTTATCAACGTTAGCCTCGTCAGCTATCGATAAAGCCGGACAAAGAGCCATCGGCAACACGAGAGTCTGTGCGAATCGATAAACCTTTTTCGTCATTGTATGCTGACTACTCTGCTAAGTAAGTGGGCGCTATATGATAAACGGTTATTCCACGAGTCACCATAGTTTAACCATTAAACTATCATCCAAAATACTATATTTAGCCTGCCCCAGCGGTTCCATCAGGCTTCATTGCAAGGCATAATGATTTTTACCCCAAATGAGTGCGTCGTTTATTTATGGATCAGAGATTACAACAACTTAACAAATGGTTGGCTAAACAGTTTAGTAATAATGAGTTTACAGTAAGCCCTGTTTCAGGCGATGCGAGCTTCCGACGATATTTTAGAGTTGAACAAAAAGCCTCATCGTCTTGCTGGATAGCGATGGATGCGCCCCCTGAAAAAGAAAACAGCTTACCCTTTGTTGCCATTGCTCGACACTGGGAATCTCAAGGTATTCAAGTCCCTCATATTCAGGCCGTCGATTTAAGTCAGGGGTTTATGCTACTAGGGGATTTTGGGGATGAGTTAATGCTTAACAGCTTGGCGCCTTCATTTGTTGAAACAAAAGCTGAAACGCTTTATAAATCTGCATTACAGACACTCATACAAATTCAACAATGCAGCCAACCAGATGACTACGCAATTCCTCCGTACGACACAGAGTTGCTCTCTCGTGAAGTGGAGCTATTCAGAGACTGGCTTGTCTGCAAGAAATTAGAGATCGAATTAAACGCTAGCGAAAAAACACTAATAGATGAGGCATTCCAGTTCCTGATTGACGAGGCATTAAGCCAGCCTACCGTTTGCGTGCATAGAGATTATCATTCCCGAAACCTGATGGAGATAAACGACCCAGACTCCAACAACCCAGGTATTGGCGTGCTAGATTTTCAAGATGCGGTAATGGGGCCAATCACCTACGATTTAGTTTCACTATTAAGAGACTGCTATATTGTTTTGCCCCCCGAATTTGTTGACCGACGCTTGCATGAATTTCATCAGGCAACCCTAGCAATAAAACTACATGATGCAACCTACCCTCAATTCAAACAATGGTTTGATCTAATGGGTATTCAGCGTCACTTAAAAGCGGCAGGTATATTTGCACGTTTATCACTAAGAGATGGTAAGCATAGCTATTTGAATGATATTCCAAGAACCGTAAATTATATTAAACAGGTTTCTGCTAACTACCCTCAACTACAGCTATTCAACCAATGGCTAAATTCCAAGGTTATTCCTGCAATTCAAGATAAGTTAGTTGCTGAGGCTTGTGAACACTAATGAAAGCAATGATTCTGGCTGCAGGTCTCGGCACGCGAATGCGCCCACTCACAGATCATACTCCCAAACCTTTGCTAAAGGCGGCAGGTAAGCCGCTCATTAAGTACCACATCGAAGGATTGGTTGCCGCAGGCATTAACGATATCGTGGTAAACACTTCTTGGCTAGGCTCTCAGATGACAGACTACCTAGGGGATGGCTCTAAATTTGGTGCGGAAATTGCTCTATCACATGAAGAATCCCCGCTCGAAACAGCGGGTGGAATTGTTAAAGCACTGCCCTTATTAACAAGCAATAACAAACACCTTAAAAATGATAATGAGTTTTTTATTGTTGTAAATGGCGATGTATGGACTGATTTTAACTATCTTGAACTGATAAATATAGCTAATAACATTGATCTCGTCTCTGAGGCAGAAACACCGACACTTGCTCACTTAGTAATGGTAGATAACCCACCACAGCACCCTACGGGTGATTTCTATCTTTTGGAAAATGGGGAAGTTTCAGAGTCAGAGAGCACCAACAGCGAACGATTGACCTTTAGCGGCATCAGTCTTTTGAATAAAAAGTTGTTCAGCACCTGCGGTGATGGAGCGGCGCCCTTAGCCCCTCTCTTGAGGAAGGCCATGAAAACAAATCAAGTAACCGGTCACAGGGCTTCATGCACATGGATGGATATTGGCACTCCGGAGCGACTCTCTTTACTGGAAAAACATCTAAAAGAATAATTACATAATCTTGTAGCCTTGATGCAGCGCAGCGGAATCAGGGTTCTATCAATTAACTTAATGCGTCTATTAAACCCTGATTCCGTGCTACTGCATCAAGGCTACGGATATAATCAAATCACCTATTATTCAATCAGCATCTCTGCTGACATTCCTTCGGCATTAACTTTCAACCAGCCCTTTATGCGTTGCGTTAAGCTACTTTGCATTAAAGATGCAGATATTGAGACGGGCAATTTTACTTGAGAATAACCAATGTAATTTTGACGTTTAGCATCACT
Source organism: Hahellaceae bacterium (assembly GCA_016744695.1). Classification (GTDB taxonomy): domain Bacteria; phylum Pseudomonadota; class Gammaproteobacteria; order Pseudomonadales; family Oleiphilaceae; genus Alkalimarinus. Next base: position 128,917 of record JADGDV010000008.1, on the reverse strand, counting down.
TGCACGACGTTTAGCTTCTAGTTTTTTCGCACTCGAAGAAGAGTCAACAATATCCAAAATCAACAAGGGCGAGTCCTTCTCTAAAAAAGCCCCCATTTCACCTTGTGCACGCTCACTAAACGAGGCATCAATCCAAATAACAGTGAAACCTTTTTCGGGTAGCATCCCCTTATTATCAGAAAGATAATTCATCACACTTTCTGCCCCCTGTTGATAACCCACTAACACTATATTCTGCTGACCTCGCTCTGCAACGTGCCCCAGAGCCGCAGCAAGTCTTAAACTCACCTTATCGTCAAAGCTTAAAGCGGGGGAATCAGCCTTAACTTGCTCTTTATCATCCGATGAAATATCAATAACACCTTCGTTGTTATTTACATCATCAGTCGAGGTCAACTCTGAAGCGGTTTCAGTTGGCTCTCCCTCTACTGTTTCAACACTCCCATCCTCGACCTCTTCTACCTGCTCACTTCCTTCAAGCGTCTTATCCTCATCTTCTAAGCCAAGCCTTGAGTAACGTCCAGAAAATAAAGGCATGCCATCAGTCACTGCCACTGACTCTGCAGTCTTTGCTTCAAGCTCTCTTGCAGGAGGTTTTTTATAGCTTTCGTAAGGAAGTAGAATAGAAAAAGTATACCAGCCACTTTCAGGTAAAATGCTTCGCAGGGGTTTTATCACTTGCGGCCAATCAGGGTGCTGGTCAACACCATGCAAAAATATGACAGCGCCTTGAGGCTCACTGGTTTGCTCAAGCATTTCTAAGCCAAGAAACTTAATATTGCTCCTTTCTTTACCCTCAGGCGTATCTAACCAAACTATTTGTTTTTTAATACTTTCATCAGCTAAAGCCGCCTGCTCTATTACCTCAGGCAACAGATGAACTCTCATTGACTTTTCTACTACACCAGGATCGGGCTCACCAGCAACACTTTCCTCTTCTGCTGCATACAGATTCTGCTGCAAAGCAGGTAACAACCAAGAAAGTAAGAATAACACTAAAAAAATAATGGTCGGTGCTGTTAAAATTTTTGAGTCCTTCAACTAACTTATTCCCCTGATCCCATAACTGACAATATAGAGGATTACTATTATCCTCCTTTCACGTTAGAATAGCGCAAATTATCATTTTACCCCAAAGCATTTAGCACCCTAAAAGAGACGCTCATGACTGACTTTAAAATTGCACCTTCTATATTATCGGCTGATTTTGCAAAACTTGGAGAAGAAGTTGAATCAGTACTGAGTGCAGGCGCTGACATAGTGCACTTTGATGTAATGGACAATCACTACGTTCCAAACCTCACCATTGGCCCAATGGTCTGTGAAGCATTAAGAAAACATGGCATAACCGCGCCGATAGATGCACACCTTATGGTAAAGCCCGTTGATGATATGATCCGTTCATTTATTGATGCAGGCGCCACCTATATTACCTTTCATCCTGAAGCATCTGACCATGTTGACCGCTCATTGCAACTAATACGTGATGGCGGCTGTAAAGCAGGCTTGGTTTTTAACCCTGCAACACCACTTCATTATATGGATTATGTAATGGATAAACTCGATATGGTTCTACTCATGTCAGTTAACCCGGGGTTTGGTGGACAAAAATTTATTCCAGGCACACTCGATAAGTTAAGAGAAGCTAGACAGAAAATTGATCAGTGCGAGCATTCGATACGACTAGAAATTGATGGCGGCGTTACGATCGATAATATTAAAGATATTGCAGAAGCCGGTGCTGACACATTTGTTGCAGGTTCTGCTATTTTTAAAACCGATGATTACAAAGCAACCATTGATAAAATGAGAGCACAACTAGCACTTGCTAAGATTTAACTTTTCAGGAAAACACATGACAGCCATTGATACTTTATTCCCAAATAACCCGCCAAAGCTGGTGATGTTTGACCTCGACGGTACGCTAGTTGATAGCGTTCCGGACCTGGCGACAGCCATCGATGCAATGCTTCACCACCTTGACCGCCCAGCGGCAGGTGTAGATAAAGTACGGATTTGGGTGGGGAATGGCGCATCAACTCTTGTTAAACGTGCATTGGCTGATAGTTTACATGAAACAGATTTAGACACCGTACCGGCTGATGTGTATGAAGAAGGCTACAAGCATTTTCTCATTCAATATAATAAAGTGAACGGTGAAAAAACGACGCTTTACCCTGGCGTAATAGAAGTACTCACTAAGCTCGCTGTGGATGAGTGCATTGTAGCGATTGTAACGAATAAGCCAGGGCGATTTACTGACCAAATTCTTAACAAGTTAGGTATTCATTTTAACTATGTAATTAGTGGAGATACCCTTGATAAGAAAAAACCCGACCCAGACCAGTTAACGTACTGTATGCAAGAAGCCAACTGTACAGCGGCCGAAACGCTAATGATTGGTGACTCTAAAAGTGATGTTATTGCCGCCAAAGCGATTAATGTTCCGGTCATCTGTGTGAGCTACGGCTATAATCATGGAGAAAGCATTCATGACGCATCGCCTGATGCAGTTATTGATTCGCTCATTGAGCTGCTGTAATCTACAAAGACTAGAACGTTTAACTAAATAATATGGAGTGTTCCGAAGTGTTACGCATAAGAAATAACAACTTTAATCTACGAGAAGAAAGTCACCACTCTCGTTGGCGTAGTTAATAAATAAAGTTTGATATTTTTCTAACCATTTTTATGCGAAAGCAATAGGAAGCACCATGACACCTGAACAATTTGACCGTCTAGCCAAAGACGGTTTCAACCGTATTCCCGTTACCCGAGAAGTCCTTGCAGATCTTGATACACCCTTAAGTAGCTACTTAAAACTAGCAAGTGGCCCTTATTCTTATCTATTAGAGTCTGTTCAAGGCGGAGAAAAATGGGGGCGTTATTCTATCATTGGGCTCCCTTGTCGAAAAATTCTTAAAGTTACCGGTCAACACATTGCTATATATCAAGATGGCGAAGTGGTTGAGTCTTGTGATGTTGATGATCCATTAGCGTTTATAGAAGCATTTCAGACTCGGTACCGCGCAGCAGACTTACCCGAGCTGCCACGATTTAATGGCGGGTTAGTGGGTTACTTTGGCTATGATACCGTTCGATATATTGAACCTAGATTAGCGGGTGGTGCACCGGATGACCCAATAAACACCCCTGACATATTGCTGATGGTATCGGAGCAAGTTGTCGTATTCGACAACCTCAGTGGCAAGCTAATATTAATTCATCATGCCGATCCCTCAGAGCCTGATGCTTATAACCAAGCTCAAAAGGCGCTAGACCAACTGGTTCATAAACTAAGAACCGTTTCTACTTCGTCTCAAGAAAAACTAGTATCAGATACAAAAGTAACGGAAGAAGACTTTGTTTCCGGATTTACTCAAGATCGGTTTGAAGCATCTGTCGACAAGATAAAAAAGTATATCTTGGCGGGTGACATCATGCAGACCGTTATTGCTCAACGCATGTCTATTCCCTTTGAAGCAGAGCCTCTTGATCTTTACCGAGCCTTACGTTGTCTGAATCCGTCGCCTTATATGTATTTTCTAAATCTTGATGATTTTCATATTGTAGGTTCATCGCCTGAAATTTTGGCAAGAGTTGAAGACGGAGAAGTCACCGTTCGACCTATTGCAGGCACCCGAAAACGCGGTGAAACAGAAGAGCAAGATTTAGCGTTAGAAGAAGAACTGCTAGCAGATCCTAAAGAAATTGCAGAGCACCTTATGCTTATTGATCTGGGTAGAAATGACGCAGGTAGAGTGAGCAAAACAGGCACAGTAAGACTTACCGATAAAATGGTGGTTGAGCGTTATTCCCATGTTATGCATATTGTGTCTAATGTAAAAGGTCAATTGAAAGACGACACCTCAGCGATTGATGTACTGAGAGCAACGTTTCCAGCGGGTACACTCAGTGGCGCACCCAAAATAAGAGCTATGGAAATTATTGACGAGCTTGAACCCGTTAAACGTGGTGTATACGGCGGCGCGGTAGGATACCTCTCATGGAATGGCAATATGGATACCGCTATTGCCATCCGAACAGCGGTTATAAAAGATAAAGTATTGCACATTCAAGCCGGCGCTGGGGTTGTTGCTGACTCTATACCAAAGCTTGAGTGGAAAGAAACAATGAACAAAGGTCGGGCTATATTCAGAGCCGTTGCTATGGCAACAGAAGGGCTTGATAGTTAATGGTGCGCATTGCGCACCCTGTTTTAACATCTAAATTATACCGGAGCCCTTCATGCTTCTCATGATCGACAATTACGACTCATTTACTTATAACGTCGTACAATACCTGGGTGAACTGGGCGCTGATGTGCAAGTTCATCGTAATGATGAAATCACCCTTGAACAAATTAAACAGTTAAACCCTGAGAAAATAGTTATCTCTCCTGGTCCTTGCACACCCAACGAAGCCGGTGTATCGATGGAGGTCATTAAGGCCTACGCAGGTAAACTACCCATTCTAGGGATATGCCTTGGCCATCAAAGTATTGGACAAGTGTTTGGCGCAAAGATTGTTCGCGCAGGCCAAGTAATGCATGGTAAAACATCCATGATTCAGCATGCTGATGCAGGCGTATTTAAAGGGCTAAGCAACCCTTTTGAAGCGACACGTTACCATTCATTGGTGATCTGTAAGAACCACATCCCTGACTGCCTTGAAGTAACCGCCTGGACAGAAAATCAAGACGGGAGCATGGAGGAAATAATGGGAGTACGACACAAGACGCTTGATATAGAAGGGGTTCAATTTCACCCTGAATCTATACTGACCCAGCATGGTCACGATCTACTTAGAAACTTTTTAGAAAAATAGCGACAGGAATATATACCCATGGATATCAAAGCTGCACTGAACGCCGTTGTTGAATTTCGCGACCTATCAACTGAAGAAATGAAAGCCGTCATGCAACAAATTATGACAGGCCAGGCTACTGACTCACAAATCGGTGGTTTTCTGATAGGCCTTCGTATGAAGGGCGAAAGTATTGATGAAATAACAGGTGCAGCTCAGGTGATGCGGGCGTTAGCCACCAAGGTTAATGTAGTGGGTGATAATTTGGTAGACACCTGCGGAACAGGCGGCGACGGCTCTAATCTGTTTAATGTATCAACCGCTAGCGCCTTTGTGGTAGCGGCTGCGGGTGGTCAAGTGGCCAAGCACGGAAACCGAAGTGTCAGTAGTAGCACCGGAAGCGCTGATGTACTTGAAGCAGCCGGCATTAACCTAGGTATTTCTGCTGAACAAGTTGCCCGCTGTGTTGATGAAATAGGCGTGGGCTTTATGTTTGCTCCGGCTCATCATAGTGCAATGAAACACGCTATTGGTCCACGCAAAGAAATGGGGCTCAGAACAATCTTCAACATGCTTGGGCCAATGACGAATCCGGCTGGCGTTAAAAATCAAGTCATTGGCGTATTCAGCCAAGCCTTGTGTAAGCCTATGGCAGAAGTATTAAAACGCCTGGGTAGCGAGCATGTACTTATAGTCCATTCTGCTGACGGCCTAGATGAAATAAGCATAGCGAATAACACACATATAGCTGAGCTTAAAAATGGTGAAATATCTGAGTATACAATCAAGCCAGAAGACTTTGATATCGAAAGCAAAAGTCTAGTTGGCTTGAGTGTAGAAAGTGCACAAGAAAGCCTTACTTTAATCAAGAGCGCCCTCGGCAAAGACACCTCAGAGAATGCAATGAAAGCACGTGATATAATCACATTAAATGCAGGCGCCGCTATTTATGCCGCTAATCTTGCAGACTCAATGCAACAAGGTATCGACATGGCGGCTGACGCCATTGGCAGCGGATTAGCTCTGGCCAAAATAAATGACTTGGCCAGCTTTACAGCTGTTTTTAAAGACTAATTTTTATTATTTAAGGGTTTACAGTAGCAATGACGACATCTGATACCACGCAAGTACTTGATTCAACGCCAACCATTTTAAAGAAAATTGTTGCCCGTAAACATCAGGAAGTTAAAGAGCGTAAGAAGATTTTATCTTTAGCGAACTGCAAAGCGATGGCGTTTGACCAAGCCCCTACACGGGGGTTTGTTGATGCAATTAGTACTAAAGTAAAGAGTGGTTTACCCGCGGTTATTGCAGAAATAAAAAAAGCCTCACCGAGTAAAGGGGTTATCAGAGAAAACTTTGTGCCGTCTGACATTGCCGAGAGTTATGAGGCTGCAGGGGCTGCCTGCCTTTCTGTGTTAACTGATCATGATTTCTTCCAAGGTCACGAAGACTATCTAAAACAAGCAAGAGATGCTTGCTCATTACCCGTTATTCGTAAAGATTTTATGGTTGATCCTTACCAAATTTTTGAGAGTCGCGTTGTGGGTGGAGACTGTATTTTGTTAATTGCGGCTTGTTTGAGCAGAGGTCAAATGCAAGACCTTGCAGGGGTAGCCAAAGAAACGGGGTTAGATGTATTGGTAGAAGTGCACAACGCACAAGAACTGGAAGACGCACTCACACTCAACACCAAGCTACTAGGCATTAATAATAGAGATTTACATTCCTTTGAAGTATCTCTTAATAACACATTTGATTTGCTTGACCATATTCCTGACAACCGAATCGTCGTAACCGAAAGTGGCATCAACAGCATTGATGATGTTAATCAAATGCAACAACATAAGGTTAATGCATTTTTAGTTGGCGAATCATTTATGCGTGCAGACAACCCTGGTGACAAACTAAAAGCGCTATTTTTCTAAAGCAATCATTAAAGGATAAATTGCTAATGTATGTAGATGAAGCGCACTTTAAGTCAACACGTGAGATATTGATTAGGCGTTTTCAGCTCATCATAGATGCCTATTTTGAAGAATGTAGTTCAATGATAGAAAGCTTCAAGCAAGCAGGAATGAAAGACGACATTGAGACTATGAGCCGTATGGCTCATAGTCTAAAGTCTACTAGCGCAACACTGGGTGCTAATAAAATATCTCAACTCGCAGCGGATATTGAAGCTCGCTATAACAGCGGAGATATTACAAACTGGGAAGCCGACTTGGAACAACTACAACAATACTTCAAAGGTACAGTGGAAGAGATCAACCAACTAATGGCATAAATCTCTTCATAATCTGGCCTCACCAAGACCTAATCATCTTTCCAGCGTTTCTCCATTTTCTTCATACGCTTTTCTTTCATCTCTTTCATTTCCAACTTCTGTTCATTCGTTAAAATGCCATAAACCTCCTGCCTAACCTTAGCAAATTCCACCATACGTACTTTCATATGAACAGCCATGCTATCAGCTTGGGCTTCTACCTTGGTTATATACTCTGGGTCTTCAGGGTTCAGGTTAATCATCATTTTGCGCATTTCATGGCGCTTTGCTTTGTTTCCGAGGCCTGCTTGCTCTGCTTTTTCCTTCGCTGTATCTAAAATAACGTTGAGTTGCTGCTCTTGCGCATCAGTCATGTCTAACTTATCGGCCAGGTGCTCCATTCGCTCATATTGATCACCACCTCGGTCATGATTCCCTTTACCAAACCAGCCCGCCTCAGCATTAGCCGCCCCCATAGTGAACAAACCAGCCGCAATCGTGGCTGGAATAATTAATGCGATTCTGCTTCTTTTATTAGCGATTAACTTCTTCATTGCTTTATTCCTTATTTAGGTAAGTTCTGAATACAAACCCAGTTTACTAAATTGGGTGTAAAGGAAGGTATTGTCTGTGTAAAGAGGATGTAAAGATAAGGAAGACACCATTTACATTACCTCCGCTATGCTAGAATTAGCTTAATAAAGACTCACCTTTTAACTATTTAGAAAAATACGATGAACTCAGCTCACTTATTACTTGTTGAAGACGATGCCGAAATCAGCGAATTACTGGTTACTCTTTTATCTAACGAAGGGTTTGACATAACATGCTCATTTAATGGCGATGACGGCTTACATAAAGCCTCTACTAATGACTTTGACCTGCTAATTCTAGATATTATGCTGCCAGGCAGAGATGGCCTGGAAGTACTAAGAGAGCTTAGAAAAATAAAGAATACGCCAGTGCTCATGTTAACCGCTAGAGGGGATGATATTGATCGAATTGTTGGCTTTGAAATGGGCGCCGATGACTACCTTCCAAAACCCTTCAATCCAAGAGAACTTATTGCTCGAATAAAAGCTATTTTAAGAAGAGTCGGTTTAGATCAGTCAGTACCCACTACCAACCAAGAGCTAATACTAAAAAACGGAAACATTGAAGTTAAACCCCAGCGCCATCAAGCATTCCTTGCAGGGAATGAAGTAGAACTAACTAACGCTGAGTTTAATATTCTTGTAGAACTGCTCAACCATCCTGGCGAAGTAATTAATAAATCAGACCTCACACAACGCGCCCTAGGCAGAAAACTAACACTTTATGATCGCGCAATAGATATGCATGTAAGCAACCTTAGAAAAAAACTGGGGAATGTAACCAAAGATCAACCCTATATAAAAACCATTCGCGGCGTAGGCTACTTAATAATGAGTGCAGACAATACAGATAACACACCGTCATGAGTAAATTATTCTGGAAGGTCATGGCCGTCTTCTGGCTCACCATTATTGTTTCCACAGGCGCCAATATTACGATTACGATGCAAATAAGCAACATTGAGCACAAAGCCGATAAGATCAGAAGTCAGATAGAAAATCTGGCGAATGATGCGGTAAGCATTTATGAAACCTCAGGCGAAAAAGCACTTACAAAATGGTATAAAAGGATCTACAAACGCTACGAAATCAGAGCTATCTTAATCAGTCAGAATAAAGAGCGCTTAGGCCGCTCTGTACGTAAATCTCATGACGAGCACGACGATCTAGATGATTTTTTTGAAGATAACGACAAGCACAGATCAGAAAAGATAATTAACTTTCGCCGCCCTATGATTAACCCTCGTGTATCCGTTATATCATCCAGTGGTCAGCATTATGTTTTCAAAGTGCTCCCCTCCCCCTACATTCATAAAAAACTAGGCTCCCCCTCTGAATATCGCTGGTTACGCTTTCTGGTTACGCTGATTATTATTTCAATAGCTTCATTCTGGCTTAGTAGACATGTGGTTAAACCGGTCGTTATTTTAAAAAGTGCCAGTCAAAAAATGGCATCAGGGCAACTTTCAACCCGCGTTAGCCAGAGCATTGGCCGCCGTAAAGATGAGCTGGGAGAATTAGGTAACTCGTTTGATAATATGGCAGAGCAACTGGAAAGAACCATTACAGGGCAAAAACAGCTGCTACGCGATATCTCTCATGAAATAAGAACACCATTAACCCGACAGCGAATTGCTATAGACCTGATACGCGAGCAACTTGGTGAAGATGATGCATTTACTAAAGAATTATTAGAAAAAATAGAATCACAAAATAACAAGCTAAATGAATTGATTGAAAACTTACTCACCCTGAATCGTTTAGGTGAGGAGGCCAAAAATGTCACCATTGAGCCTGTTAATTTATTCGAACTGCTCAAAGCACTTGTTGAAGATGCAGAACTTGAAGCTAATACCAAAGACATTGATCTTCAGTTACGTTGCTCTGAAACAACGAGTATACATGGCAATTCAGTTTTACTTGGAAGAGCCTTTGAGAATGTAGTAGGTAATGCACTTAAATACAGCCCAATAAATGCAGCGATAACTATTGAGGTGGTTATGGATGAAGACTCGTCACAGCAGACATCAGGCTTTACTATCAAAATAAGCGATCAAGGATTAGGGCTTAGTGACGATGAAATTAAGAAGGCATTCACTCCATTTTATAGGGCAGATAACTCCCGCACTCAAAATACGGGCGGTTATGGTCTTGGACTTGCCATTGTTAAACGTGTAGTGGATTTACATAAAGGAGAGATCACGCTTCATACACCTGATGAAGGCGGTCTATGTGTCACCATTTGGCTTCCAGCCTAATGACATCTGTTCATAGTCACTCTTCATAGTCAAAGACGTAACCCACTGACCGACGGCTTTTGAAATATACGGGAGATTTAGGATCTTCTTCAAAGTATTTTCTAAAACGCACTACAAAGTTATCAACGGTTCTTGTACTCAGGCTTTTCGAGAACCCCCAGGCAAGTTCTAGAATATCACCTCGACTGAGCGCTTTGCCACGGTTAGCTATAAATAGCCTGAGCAAGCGCACTTCCTGCTCAGTGAGGGAAATATCTTCACCTTTGCAAATAGCCAAAGCATTGCTGAAGTCTATTTTATTATTACCAAACACATAAAGGTCAGGTATGGTCGGGGTCACCACATCAGACTCTTCTTTCATCCAGCTATCTCTTTTAAGCAAGCGTTCAACCCTAAGTAAAAATTCATCGAGGTTGAAGGGTTTTGATAAGTAATCATCAACCCCTAAGGCTAAGCCTTTAACACGATCTTCAGCTGAGCTTTTGGCTGATAAAATCAACACGGGTAAACGTTCGTCTTCGAGCCGAATACTTTTTAAAACAGAAATGCCATCAATGCCCGGTAGCATAATATCCAACACTACTAGGTCGGGCTCCCATTGTTTCCAAGCAGCTAAGCCTGCAGTACCGCTCTCTGCGACTTGAACTTCGTAACCTTGTAATTGAAGGTTAAGCCTAATACCTTCGGCAATATGCAGCTCATCCTCAATCACTAAAATACGTTTACTGGGCATACTCATTAGCGTGAACTCATTTTTTTATTAAGCGATTTATTAGGCAGTTTTATTAGACCATGGCAAAGAAACTATAAACAGAGAGCCACAACCAACACCATCACTACTCATTTTAATTTTTCCATGATGCGCATTAACAATATTCTGAACCAGATAAAGCCCAAGCCCACTGCCTTTCGCTGACATTATATTTGAGCGACCAATTTGATAGAACTTTTTAAAAATCTTTTTACTCTGAGAGCGATCAATACCAATACCGTTATCGCTAAAATTAATCATCATATTTCGCTGAGTGGTTTCAAATTCAACCAGTAACTCGGGCTTATCAGAGTGATTATATTTAACCGCATTCGTCGCTAGATTAATTAACAGCATTTCAAATAATGAAGTGTTAATGGCCACTTTACGGCTTAAGCCTTCGGGAGTTTCAACACTAATCTTAGCCCCTGGAAACAGGTAGGCATTATCGGCATAAAAAGAAGACACAAAGCCGGGCAAATCAAGTTCAACAAACTCCCCAGTGAAGTGACTACTTTCAATTTGGCCTAAATCGAGAATATTACTGATGTTATCGGATAATCGATGAACATCCTGAAGCATATAGTTCACAAACTTGTCTTGTTCTTCTTTGCTCAATTCATGCTTAAGAAAAGTCTCAAGATACAATTTTAAAGAAGTAACAGGGGTTTTTAATTCATGGGTAAAGTTATTAATAAAGTTATTTTGAAGACGGTAAAGTTGCTGCATTTTCAGGTTATAAACAAAGGTCATTGAAAGACCTGTTAATATCAAACCCACCAATAAAGACAACACCACAATAACCAGAGCAGGCTGAGACTCAAATACCTGACGAGGGTCTATATCAAACTTATCAACCACATCATCCAAGCCAACCGTAATCTCGATATACCAATAAATATAAAGAACAAATGAAGAAACAAGTGCAACAAGAGAGAAGATAAAAATAAATATCGCATTAGGCATTAACTTAATTCGTTTCATGTTTCCCCTGAAATATAAGCACCGCCATTTATGAGCACTTATGTAAAAGTTTTGTAAAAGCAGGCTGATACAAGCATTGATCAAGATGCAACATATACGCTTTGTGAGAGAATAGCACCCTATTAGACACTTTATAAAAACATGATAATAAAGTTTAGCAAGGCTAACGCGAGGGGTTCAAGGTGGTAAAGTCTCATGAAGCATTTAATTTCTACTCTCATCTGGCAGGCATGATTGCGTCGGTGATCGGTACTATTTTCTTAGTAAGTGTGGCAACAGGCTCAGCCTCAATGATCGCTACCGCATTAATTTACGGTTTATCCATCACCTTTTTATTCTCTGCCAGTTCGCTTTATCACATGTTCAAGAAACAAGAAAACGAGCTTTCCTTTTGGCGAAAGATGGATCGTTTAGCCATATTCTTTATGATTGCAGGCTCTTACACCCCGATCTGTTACTTCTTTCTGAATGACGATTGGCGCCTACCTATGATAGCGCTCCAATGGGGCCTTGTCGCTTTTGGGGTTTGCTCACAAATATTCTTTCCTCGCGCACCAAGAATGATCTATGCTCTTATCTTTTTAATAATGGGTTGGTCTTTAGTATTCCCTATGCAACAAGTGCTTGAAGCAATGACAGAACAACAAGCCACCTTATTATTTGCTGGCGGTATAGCGTTTACACTAGGTGCTCTTTTTTACGCCCTTAAACGACCACTTATGCTGCCTGGAATATTCAGCTTTCATGAGCTCTTTCATGTAATGGTTCTCGTAGGTGGCGCTTGCCATTACGCATTAATCTATAGCGCATTCTCTGCAGCCTCCGTTGCTGTTTGATAATGACATCAAACACACTTAGCCTTTCAGATCAGTGCCAGCGCTTGCTCAATAATGAACAAGCGCTATTTGACGAAGAGTACCTACATCACTATTTAGAAGGCGAAACCAAGACTAAAAATATTGGTGAGCCTTACTTACTGCATAACCCGAAATCAACTCGTGGCGTGCTTCTAATACATGGCCTAATGGCTGCGCCTGAAGAAGTAAGAGAGTGGGCAGAGTTTTTATTTACCAAGGGCTACACCGTATACGCGCCCCGCATGGCCGGCCATGGCACATCGGCAGATGATCTGTCTAAGCGTAAAAAGCATGAGTGGATAGATTCTGTTGATCGAGGTCATGAAATTCTAAAAGCATGCTGCGACACGGTTACGATTGCGGGGTTCTCAACCGGTGGTGCGGTGGCACTTCATCAGGTGATCAATAAGCCCAATGCCTTTGATAAGCTTATTAGTATTAGTGCCCCCCTTAAGTTTAAGAAATTTTCATCGCACTTTGCAGAACCTGTAAACCATTGGAATAATCTAGTTAGCATAAAGTCTTGGAAAAAAGAGTTTGTGACTAACCATGCAGACAACCCTCACATTAATTATTTACGCTGCCCAGTGAGCAGCATTGTTCAAATAAAATTAATGATGAAAGAAGTGTGTGAAGATATTTCGTCTATAGAGATTCCCACGTTGATTATCCATGCCAGTGGAGACCCAAAAATAGACGTTCAAAGCGGGCGTGACCTCTTTAAACGTATTGGCTCAAACAACAAACGATACAAAGAAATAGACTTTCACATGCACGGTATTGTGAGGGGTGATATTACTAAACAGGTATTTAGTGAAGTCGACCTATTTTTATAATAAGCCAACCTCACTTAAAACACTCAGTAGAACCTTATTTATCACTACCCCAATGTAGTACATCTTTAATTACAGACCAACGGGCTTTTTTAGGCTTGGCATTTTCGCCTAAAATCCAATACTTATATAAGCTGTCAATTTTACCCGATGAAGTTTGGATAGCTAACCAGCTGTTCATGAACTTTAGCAAGGGCGTATTTCCTAAAGCTACAACATAAGACGCTGGAAATGACTTAATTTCGTCACGGTTATAAAGCGTTGTGTAGTCTGGATATAACATTGTCCACGTTTTGCCTGCCTCCAGACTAATCAATAAGGCATCCCATGTTTCACCATCATCACCAAAAAAGAGCCCATCAGATTCAATTCTATCAAATGTCCAACTAGGGTATTTCTTCTTTAATAACGGCGTTATAGCATAATCACCGACTGAGGCCACTCTGAGGCTTTTAGCTGCGGTCGTATCTTGAGCCACAATTGCATCTGCACGATAATCCTTAACTACAAACGTATAATGAAGTGATAATACGGGCGTCGTAAAGTCTACAACTTGTAGCCGCTGAGTGGTCATTTGAATACCGGAGATACCTATATCAAACTGGCCTTGGTTAATCGCACTGATCACCGTTTTAGCCTCATACGGCACAAACACAAGCTCAACCTCTAGTTCTGCCGCTAGCTTTGTCATCATGTCGATATCAAAACCGACTAACACACCTTTACTATTAAAATAAGAAAATGGTATCTGTACGGGGTTATATCCCACACGTAATACACCACTTTTCTTTATTTCAACAATACTGCGTGGCTGCCCAGAGCTTTGTTGATCATCCCAACTATAAGTGCTCACTTGCTCAGGAACCTCTGAAGCCGTCGTCATATCGGCCACCACTTCACCCATTTTATATTCGGTATTAACTAAGGTGTTTAACAATAGCGTCGTGGCCAATAATACACCACCAAATACAACGGGGCTTAATGCACTATAAATCACTAATCGTCTCATGCTTATTTTAGCAACACCCGCGAGCATTGCCGTTCCACCCACTGCTAATATAAAAATATTCATAGCAGCCAAAAGAGACGTAAACCGGCTAGTAAACAAACTTGAAACCATATAAAGCTGAAATAGATCAGATGATAATTCCAACGAGTCAAGTAACATGGGAATGGTTAAATACACGCTACCAAACAAGCTAACAAGCCCGTTTATCGCCATCGGAAAATAACTAAAAAAGTCGAGTTCCTCCCCTGAGAACCATGCCGCAAATAAAACAAAAACGATCGTCAAAAGTTTACCCAAATTAGGAAAGCTAAACACAACGGGAATAATTATATTTGCATAATTATCCGTGTCTTTATCACCCAAATTGTACTTATGAAATAGCTCTTTAGTGCGTTCAATTAATAAGGGTAAAATAATAAAAATATTACCTGCCGCAAAGGCCGTCACCATTGCATCATTAGCGATACCTACAATATCTCGATAAGAAAACGGAGTAAACGTAGCCACGATAGCAGGCAAAACCCAATAGGTAAGCAGTATAGTCATGACTATATGTGCAGCAAAATAGACCTGTAGTTTTTGAAATTCATCAAACTCCATTGTTCCTGCGGTTGCCGCTGTCATTGCAAAAATACCTAAAGGCATTAATTTAACAATGTACTGCGTTATTTTGTTAAACGCTTCGCCAAGCAATAGCAAAGGCTTAATTAAAGGGTCTTTATCTTTAATTGAAATTAGTGCAATGCCCGTAGCAATACAAAAAAGTACAATGGCAGGTATATAACTGTTAGACATTGAGAAAAAGGGGTTTGAGGGAATATACAGGTCAAGCATGTTGACTGAACTAGGGCCATCAAGAATAGTCAGGCTGAAAAACTCTCCCGCTTCCCATTCAGGAAAAGTCCATTTAATTGAGTACATAACTACTAGACCAAACAGCCATATAATCAGCATCAACTTACCTACATTAATGCCTAATGATTTAGCTTGCTCATAACTCAACGTACCTAAACTGGAAATCAGCGATACGATAATATAAGGAATAACCGTCATCTGTAAGAGCTTGATGAAGGCGTCACCAATAACAGACATCCAGGCAACCGTTTCACCAAAAATGAGACCGCACACAATACCAACAGCAAACGAAAGCAGTACAACAGTAGACATGCTTAGTTTCTTTTTAGGCTTACTCATGATTTCTATTTTTTCTGATTGTGTATTTACAGACACCCGTACAATATCCCTTAATTTTTAGTTGATAAAGAAGCTATTAATCGAGCTGATTTAATAAGTTTTTGTGATAATCATCGGTACTAATATTCAAACCCAGTGCGTCGATTTTACGATCCAGCGCTTTAATCTCTATTCTCAAGTCACTCAGTGTTAAATCATTATCATCTAACTCATATAGCTGCTCTGAGCCTTTCAAACTGAAGTATTTAATGACTAGCGCATCAGGGTTATTTTTTTCTATCGCTAACGTTAGCTTCGCTGTCTTTCTATATATACGATTTAATTCCTGCTTCAATCGCCACACATACATCACCTCATAGAGATAAGGGTGTTCGTTATAGCGAAAAAAAAGAAACCCAATAATACCCGCAGCAATAACGACACCAATTACATTCAAAACGAAATTTGAACCACTAGGCTCACCAAACAATTGAATTAGAAGTGTTGAACTCCCTAACGCCGAAGTGAACAAGATAATAATGATGGCCACAATAACGCGGTTAAGGTTTTTTCGATAAGTAGATTTATCTATTGATTGCAACTGCATAAATTTGAGTTCTATAGGTACGTGTTTTAGGGGTTCGTTAGCTAAGTCAGTGCATAATAACAGAATACAAACTTGCTACCATCACAAACACCTCATGCTACCTTCAGCTAGCCTGACTGATTAGCGCTCATTAGCCCTCTTAAATCAATACTGCATTTAAATTAGGTTATTTCATCTTTTATGAGATAATACCTTACAAAGTAGAAGGTTAAATAATAATGAGAATTAATAATTAAAAAGGGAATCCCTATGCTCAATCTTGAGGCATTTAACAAGGAAGAACTTAGAACTCAGCCTTACCCTTATGTGGTGGTAAAGAATTTTATTTTACCCGATGCGTTAGCGGGTGTTCTGGATGATTTTCCAGACATAGAGCATGGCGGGAGCATCCCTCTTGCAGAAGTCCAAGGTGGAGAGAAGTTTACTAAGTTAATTGAAGAGATTGAAGGCAATGCATTCCGCCACGCCATAGCAAAGAAGTTTAATAAAGAATTAGATGAATACCCTGTTATGACGACAGTAAGAGGGCAGATGCGCCAAAAAGACGGGCGAATTCATACCGATTCAAAGACTAAAGTCATGACGATTCTGGTCTACTTTAACGACAGTTGGACACAGCTAGGTGGTCGTCTGCGCGTACTGGACAATGGAGACAGTTTAGAGAACTACGTTGAAGAGATTATACCCTCAGCAGGTACTTTGGTTGTATTTGAAGTAACAGACAACTGCTGGCATGGTCATAGCCCCTGTACCGGCGTGCGTAAATCTATTCAGACAAATTACGTGACCAGCGAGGCGGCTAAAGGCAAACACAAAGTGTTACACCGTTTAAGCGCCAAGCTGAAAAAAGTCGCTAGCAAAATAGGGATTTAATTACTCCCCTATTTTGCCCACTGCTTCAGTTGCTCTATCACTGAGTCAGCATAAACATCGAGTGTCTCCTGACTCATTACCGGGTCAGGGCAAGTAAAACAAATCGTTAAAGCACCCTTTAAACTGCTGGCTACAATATTAACCCCAGCACCCGACGCATGAAAAGCGGCATAAACTTCATAGCCTGTCACTGAACACGCCCCCCCCTTACCTTCACCATTGAAAACAACTCGCCCCAAATTAGCAAAGCTTAAAGGCGTCGCAAGTGCTTTTTCACTGCTATCTATAAACATTTTTTTCAGCCCTTTAAGGCCTGCTAACTTATAGATACGTAGTACTTTCCAATGCTGATCCTCATCTAATGCATCTGTTACACCTGAAGCTACCTGATCACCTAAACCCCAAGGGGATTGCTGATAGTCACTTTCGATACGTGCTTTATCAACGCGTACCATACTGGTTACACCAGAAGACAAGCAGCCTGCTACAGAATCATCCACAGGCGGGGATATTTTATCCCTCACATTCACGGTGGTCACAAAGGGAATTGAGAACACACGCTTAGTCTTTTCAAGACGACCATTTTTTTCACAGTCATGCAATAAGGTATTGAGCATGGCCGCAGACATTAAACCATGAATACTTTTACCATTTTCCTTTACTAGCTTAAGCAAGCCCGTAAAGTGTGCCTGATCTAAGGTTCGAAATGTGGAGCGACAACGATGTTCCATAATTGGCACATTGGCAGTAACCTCAAACGATAAACCTTGATCAGCCAGCTTCTGAGCCTTCATAAAGGTAGAAAGAATACCCATAGATCGAAACGCGCCCAGAAAGCCCGAGATTTTCTGAGGCATATAATGCCAAAGTGGACGCTCAAGCTCATCACGGGTAGCGGCTAAGTGTTTTTCACTATGTAAGGCTTCCAGCCAGCGATTCATAAAGTAATAAACAGACGTGCCATCAGATACACAATGATTAATGCAGAAGACTAAGCAATGTTGCTGAGCACTAGAAACCAAACGCGCACGCCATAATAACTTGCCTGCTTGAAAAGACTGATTAAGCAGAGTGGTACGTACTGTTGTAATGGCCGCTTCATATTTTTCACTTTCAACAGTGTGTACCTCAAAAGGTAATGTTGTCTCATTCGGCGTCACAAAGTAATAACCTTCAGGTTCGCCTTCTGGATGCAGCCACTGACAAGCCGCTCGAAGCGAAGCCTCTGCCTTCATCAACTTATTTAAACCTTCTTCTGCCTGCTCAGAAGATAACTCACCCTGTAAGCGCAAACACACAACAATGTTGCCGCCACCGGGTGAAAGCGCTGCATAAACAGGAAAACTTGCTTCATGAACACTAAGGGGTCTCATAATATTTTCCATTATTTAGACCCTCCTGATGTAATGGGCTCAATCTTAAAACGCATTGATTGTTTCGTTGTCCAAACCAATGCCAAAATCGGTTCTACCTTTTGCCCCTCTGGCCATGTAAATCGGTAGTTACGTACTAACTGTCCAATAATTACCGCAGCCTCAATCATCGTAAAACGATGCCCAACACAAATTCGGGGCCCTAAACCAAAAGGGGCATAAACAAATCGTTCACGGTTAGATTCTGCCTCTTTATCAAAGTGAGCAACATCAAAGAAATTAGCGTTATCCCCCCAATATTTAGGGTCTTTTTGCATTGCCCCCAGCATAATCAAGATCGGTGTGTCTTTCTTTACACGGTAACCTTGGAGAGTTAAATCTTCAGAGGTGGAACGAAGCATAATAGGGATTGGAGGCCGCAAACGTAGGCTCTCTTTCAACACCTGATCCATCAAGGTAAGGTTTTGATAGTGCTCGTAAGTAATGTCTTCTTCATCACCCAGTACAGTGTTTAATTCATCCCTTAACTGCTCCTGTAGCTCAGGATGAGTGGCAAGGTAATACAATGTCCACTGAAGAAATGCGCCAGAGGTTTCATGACCGGCTGCAATAAAGCTATGGACTAATTGAACTAGCTCATCATCAGACACGTGCTCACCATTTTCATCCGTGGCGGTGATCATCTGATCTATTAATACTTTTGATTCTGCTCGTCCTTCTCGGTGCTCTTTAATGATGTCTTCAAATATTCTGCGCTGTACCTGCATCATTTTGTCTAAGCGATAATTAGAGGGTAGAGGCAATTTCTTCCAGTACTTTGTTCGCTGAATACGCTTCATCAGCTCTTTACTCTGAATGTCTTGCGCTTCTAGCAGTGGGTCTGTTTTGTCATCTGGCTGAAATGAATCAATGCGATAATCAAAGCCTACGTGGCAGATAATGGCAAGCGCCACTCGGTTTAGAAAATCTTTGGCTTCAATTTCAGTCTCTGCACTCTTTCCTAGCTCGGCAACCGCACGATGAGAAATTTCATTCATGTCTGCCATCATGGCTTTAAGCTGAGCAGGCCTAAAAGCAGGCATCACTAATTGCCTCTGCCTTAACCATTGCTTGCCTTCGGTAACAAGGATACCTAACTCTCCCCCAATGGATTTCATTTCATCCACTGCATCACCCGCCTTTGGGAAACGCTCTCGGTCTTTAACAAGAATCTGTTGAATCATGTCTTTATCAGACACTACCACCCAAGGCTTATTTAAAATCTCTAACTGAAAAATATCACCATGCGCATCACGCAAGCTCAACATGGCATCATACATACAGCCATGCTCTCCGTTCGTCATCAAAGGAAGATGACCTAACAAACCTTTTGCAGGCATTGGAATAGACTTACCTTCAGCTAACTCAAGATCACTAGCGTCCTTTGTCGCATAACGTGTAATAAGCCATGCAGGCAGCACCACTAAGTCCATGACTAATGCGATTAAAATAGTAACAGCCGTCATTAAACCTAAATCGGCATTGGCGCTATAATGAGAAAAACTTAATGCACCAAAGCCACCCGCAAATACAAGGGTGATGGTAATCATCGCCATGCCAGTGGTTGATAAGGTCTCACGAACCGCATCTTCTACAGACTTACCTGCTCGTCTGGACTCATTAAATCGGTGTAAGAAGTGGATAGTGTCATCTACCACTAAACCTAACGTAAGCGTAGCAACAGCGGCGACACCAATGCCAATGCGTCCATCTACAAATCCCCAAAAGCTAAATGCCAGTAAGGCGGGGAAGATATTGGTTAACACACTAACAAAACCTAAACTCCAGGAACGCAAAGCAATAATCAAAATGACCGAAATAAGCAACATAGTAAAAAAGGTGCCGTAGACCATTGAAGGAATATTTTGTTGCGCCATCTTGGAAAACATCAAATCCAGACCCGCTCCACGGCTATGCATTGACTCAGGCGCATTATCTTTAAGCCACTGTTCTGCCCGATCATTAAATCGAATCATGCTGTTGGAATCTGATTCAAATAGAATTGCAATGAGTAAAGTGCTGCGCTTATCGATACTCACCACATTCGTCAGACCTTGCCCGAATGGCAAAGATAACTCATATAACAAGGCATATTGTGATGCTAACGCTAGATCATCAGGTACTCGGTAATAGCTTTCCTGATTTTCATGCATCGCCTTATTAATGCGTTTCTGAATATCGGTATAACTGCCCACGTAAGCGACTTCGGGCTGCAGTCGTAGCCAATTCGTGTAGTCTTCAAGTACAGCAAGATATTCTTGCGTATGAACGCCATTTTCTGAGCCTGAATCAATGGAATATAACAAACGATGCAAACCACCTACTCGCTCATTAAGAAAATCATTGGCTTGGCGAAAGCTAAAGGTTTCATCCATATACTCAGTAAACATTTCGTTCAGCTCATTGCGCGGTAAACCAAACACGATCAATACCGTCATAAGGGTGACTGCAACAGTCAGAATTTTCTTACGTTGAGTAATGACGAAGTTGCTCCAGGCAAGCATAAAACGTTTTGACTTAACCTGTGCCCTGCCCGCTTTTACAGGCAATACCAAAACAAATGCGGGTAATAAAGTGACGCATAATGCAAAAGCAACCATGACCCCTACCGCAACAACATTACCTAACTCGCGGTACATAGGAGACTCATGAAAATTTAAACAAGCAAAACCGATAGCGGTAGTGAGACTGGTTAGAAAAATAGATTTGAAATTATGATTCAGCGCCAAACGCATTGCGCTAACTTTGGGTTGCCCTGCGCGATAATGCTGAAAGAAACTCACAAATAAGTGTACGCAATCAGCGACTGCTATGGTCATGATCATGGTGGGAGCAAAAGAGTTTACCGAGTTAATATCACCGCTACCCCATGTTTTTAAACCCATCGCGATCACAGTAGAAAAGGTCACAATGGTCAGGGTAATCAAGGTACCCCAAACACTGCGCATTAAGGTAATTAGCAGCAATACCATAATCCCGTAACCAATAGGGATCAGCGTTATTACATCTTGAATAGTGGCATTGGCGAAGGCCTCTGCATTTTCTACGGTACCCGTCACATATAACTCCAGCTCAGGGTGGTTCAACTGAACCTCCCCTACTAACTGATGTATATATTTAGATATTTCAGCGGTCTCACCGATAGGGTTATCAGATATCTCAAATGTCATAAAGACAGTGGCGGCCGTTGCATCTTTGGCGACGTAGTTTCCTACCAGTGCAGGTGTAGACATCACCGTATTTTTAGCTTTATTAATTTCTTTACTGGAGAGTTGAGAAGGTTTTTCTAGAATTTGTGAAACCAGCAGTTCATCTTCCAGGCCTTCGGTATGGTTGTAGTTGATAATAGAATCTACACGCGATGAGTACGGTGCTAACCAGCCCCCCTCAGTTAGCTCATGTAATGCCTGCAAGGCTGAAGGCGTGAAAACATCCCCCTCATTAACGCCGACAATAATCACCATATTGTCATATTTGGAGTACGTAGCCTCCTGCTCATTCATGGCGATAAGCAGGGTATCATCACTATCAAAAAAAGATTTATAAGAGGTATTAAGGCTCACATTTTTATAGCCAATACTGGCCATTACGGTAACAATAAGCGTCCATAACAAAACCTGTTTAGGCTTTGCTAAGACCCACTCAATTAGTAGCTGGGGCATTACTATCCTCCGAGGATATAAGTACAGCAAGCAGTCCCTTAAATTTAGGATCTGATATACATTAAAGCAAAATTTTTTAGCATGACCGGAATGAATTTAATGCACAATTGTACCATAAAACACTTATAACAAAGCGCAGGTGTTGAACTTATAACAACTTATGACATTTATACTTCGCTAAGATCGAATCGGGGATAATTGCCCAGCTGGTAACATACTCGGTATGCTGCCCCGCATTTCAAGGGCGAAAGGTCATGACACTTATGCGGTAATGTAAGATCTGCCTCGTAGTCTTTTAAATGGTATTGTTCGAAAACCTGAATACGCGTAAACATCAGCACATCATAACTTTCAAGCTTATCGACAGAGGGAATACGAACGATTTGAGAACCTAACTCTAACGCTGAGGTATCTTTGTTACGGCTTGCTTCGCTCATCTGTATAGACGCTTGATCAGGCAAGAGTGTAAAAATAGTGCCTAGGGAGTGTCGCTTACCTGCTTTTATTAACTCACCTGAATCAATATGACCACACAACTTAAACCACTCTTTTTCGTTCTCCAAGTGAGCCAAGCATAGCTCTACTTCAATTTTTTGTGGGATAAATATTCCCTGAGGCACTAGCTGAGGTGCTAAATTGGCCGTCACCGCAAATTGTGGCTCTTGCTCAAGGGACTTTTGCATTGTTTCGGCAATAATTACATGCAGAGTAGTAGAGTGCTGATACTTACAGGCATCACCTTGAAGTAATTTAACCGTGTGATGATTAAAGTCAAAATAAGTAATCAACTGCTTAACACTATTAAGAGATTGTTGATGGATATCCAAGAGGTGAATATCCAGCTCACCAGATTTAAACTTGCACAGCAACGGTAACAACAGCGTTGCAAAGGGCCCACACCCCGCATAAAGGATTGTAATCGGTGTATTTTCAAACCTTTCCTGCGCAGATTTTATTGCGGCATAAACACCACGAATAAATATCACACTGCGCTGATAATCTTTAATGCAGTACGCAGCCGCTTGTGGATTAATCGCCATGCCACTGTCAAGAAAGGTATCTTCCGCCCAGCCGTCAAAGCTTGAATCAGGTACTATTCCGCTAACCTCACTGCAGATCTCAGCAAACTGATCGAGTGCATCATGTAAACATTCAGCAGAACTTGATTCGTTCAGAATAAGGTTAATAATTGATGCAAGTTGATGCGCAGACATAACGTTCCGTTATTTATAGGGTGATAAATACGGTCATTTATATCATCAATTATTGCAATAAACTAACTCATTTGTAATGTGTAAATATTGACAGGTGACTACCAGTCATTAAGAATAAGACTGAACCCCT
Source organism: Hahellaceae bacterium (assembly GCA_016744695.1). Lineage (GTDB taxonomy): Bacteria > Pseudomonadota > Gammaproteobacteria > Pseudomonadales > Oleiphilaceae > Alkalimarinus. The sequence continues at coordinate 105,489 of JADGDV010000008.1, read as the reverse complement.
TTATTGTATGTATAGTCGCTATGAAACAGAGTTTGTACACCACCATTGTTTTTGCTTTGCTAGCATCCCTCATTGCTTGCAGCGCCAAACCTATTGCCCCCACAGAAGCATCCCTCATATCTAATGGAAGTGAGTGCGTCGTTTTAGTTCATGGTTTGTGGCGTAGTGGCTTTGCTATGCGAAGCATCGCCAGCGACCTTGAGGATTATGGATTTCATACAGTAAGCATTGACTATCCATCCACCGAAATGGAAATACCCGAGTTAACTAAACAATATTTGCCTGATGGTATTCAACACTGTAAGGAAACAGGGGCTCAACAGATTCATTTGGTCACCCACTCTATGGGAGGCATACTGGCCCGTCAGTATCTGCAATCTAATACGCTTCCCGAAGGCAGTAGAGTCGTTATGCTCAGCCCGCCAAATCAGGGCTCTAAATTGAGTGAGAAGTTTGGTGAATATTGGTGGTACCAATGGATGACGGGCCCTGCCGCCAGCTCTCTAACGCAAAAAGAAGACGGCATCATTAATCATTTACAAGCAGTTGATGAACCCATCGGTATCATTGCGGCTTACAGAGAGTGGAGCCTTTGGCCAGAAGGCTGGTTACCTTCCCCTAATGATGGCACCGTTTCAGTAGAAAGCATGCAATTAACAGAAATGGATGATTTAATCCTGATAAATAGCGGCCATGCAACCATGCGCTACCAAGATGAAATACAGCAACAAATACGTCATTTTCTGGTAAAAGGGTCTTTTTTGCATCCTCAGGTTGCTCATCAATAAATAGCCTTAGGCATCGGTGCTGCCTATTCGTGGCAATAAATCCCTACGTGTGACGATAAGTTAATAACGAACCTAACTTCTCTGGCTCGCCATTTATTTGCTTAAGTGCCTGCTTAAAACTCGCTTTTAAGTGCTTTTTCAAATAACGCGTCGCTTCTGATGTGGGTATTTGTTTCAGCTTGCAATAGAGTGCTAAGGAAAAAATAACTTCGTTTTCTGACAACGTCGCTTGTCGGTTAGATTGTCCATTATAACAACTGCCACACCCGCCTCTAAACGTATAAGCAGAGTTCGAAAACATAACACCAAACCCCATAAAAATCGCTAATAGCTCTGTACCCTCTGCAAAATAGTCTGGCCCACCAGGAGGAAAGTGTTGTGACTGAATAACCAAGTATTGAGCCATGACATGAGCAAAACTAGACGATAGATCTTCAGGTTTAAGTGTCTGCTGAGGGTTATAAGTTAGATAAAGTGGATCATAACTTAAAATAGCCGGCACGCTTTCTAAGGCAGAATCCCGCCTAACACTATTATCGCTGTCTGTGCTATTCAGGGACAATTGAGGAGAAGGTCGGTGTTGATACTCCTCAGGCGGTTGTAACTGAAATGGCCAGTGAGCTAAACCCGCATAGTTAAGTGTATACTTAAATACCATCTCGGCCTTTTCATGAACACTATCAACCCTACCCGAAAAAAATTCATTAGTAGGCTGTATTAAGCGGCTGCGAGTAAAGAATTCTTCGTTATCAAAATGAGTCAACGCCCATTCATAGGCCTCAAATATCCAGTCAGCACTCGACGTTGCTATCAATGGTTTAGCATTAAAAAAACTTAGCATATTATTTACACTCACTCATGCCCCATAAATTCATTGATTAAGGTTGCCAACTTTTCACATAAATGGCCCTCGAACTCATCGAGTTTTTTATCGAATAGCGCCAAATATTTTTCGGCTTGAGAATGCGTTATTAGCTTACCCACGAAATTGTATTGCATTTCCGGTAATGCTTTATCTTCTCTAGGAATAATATGCCAAACAACATATTCTGAATCAAGAGAACGGAGTTCTGACTGAGCAAAACTGCAAAACTTGGAAATATGGTTTTTCCCCTCTGGCCCAAGGCATCCAGGTTCAACTCGATAGATGACACACAACTTTTTATCTTCTGGTAAAGATGAGGAGGTATTCATACTGCTAATCCCACAATCGAGTTATATTTGTTTCGGAAACAAAAAAGTATTCACATGAATACTTTCAATACTAGCACCTAATCGTAATGTAGAGGGTGAAAGGCATACATAAGATTAAGTTCAGCACTTTTCCAGAAAAGCATGTACTGATTTTTTAGGGACTTTACTTAGCTTTTGGATTAAAGAAAAAGACAGGTCAAATAGACCATAACGTTCACCAATGTTTTCCAGCATCGCCATCCATAATTTGGCCGTCATTTCTGCATCATACAACGCTCGGTGAAAACTACCTACAGAAGGTATATTTGTGTATTTAACCAAGGTGCCCAATTGATGATTAGGGGCGTTTTGAAAGATGCGCCGCGCCGCAAGCAGGGAGCAAGCAAAGTCCCCCGAATACGCGCAAGACATTCGTGCAAACTCAGCATCTAGAAAGCGTTTATCAAAGGAAGCATTATGGGCAACCAGGTTATGACCTGCAATAAAGTCGGAGAAGCGCTCCATTACGTCCTCACAAGGTGCTGCATCACGCAGCATCGTATTGGTGATGCCCGTGTAGTCTTCAATAAAAGCACTTACTTTCATGCCAGGGTTCATTAACTCCTGAAAGCTTGCAGTGATCTCACCTTGCTCAATAAGAACAGCACCAATTTCAATCGCACGATCCCCCATATCGGGTGATAGCCCAGTGGTTTCAAAATCTAAGACGATAACCGTATCGGCTTGAGTAGAATGCTTAGGCACAACTATTTTCCTGTTAATAGAAACGATTACTTATAAATAAGCGGGGCGACTGTCTGACATGAGCCGATCTAATTTTTTCTGAGCCTGTTTGGGCTTCACTAAATCATGCAACTCAAGCATTTCACATTCATCTTGATGCATTTCATCAAGGTGGGTGGGGTAATGCCGACAGTCTTCCGGCCGGTCTAAATAGATATCACAGCTATAGCGAATCTTATTCTTCCCCTCTTGGGGCATTTCTCGTAACCAGGGGCAGCGAGTAAGTGGCAACCCACTATCAGGGTCAAACCAGATTTCATTATTACGAACATAACGATATATCTCTGGGCGAAATATTTCCCACATTTCAATATCGCTCTCTGAGGCAGATAAGCCTCCATCGCCATATTTAATGCAGCACTTCCCACAGGAGTTACAATATTTCACGGTTTACGTCACTCTGAATGATATTCTGCTAACTAGCGTACACGAAACCGTCAGTTAAAGCCTATTGATTCGTCGCTGATTATAGTACTCTTTAATTTTTGATTTTAGAGATAAGAATAATGCCTAAAGTAAGCGAGATAAAAAAAGGAACAGCCGTCGAGTTTAACGGTAACGTATATGTTATAAAAACAATGGAACGCTCTGTTCCTCAAGGGCGTGCAGGTGGCAGCATCTACCGTATTCGCATGTACGATGCAGCAACCGGTAATAAAATTGACCAGTCCTTTAAAGATTCAGACGTATTGAATCTTGCTGACTTAACACGTCGCCCGGCTAAATTCTCTTATTCTGACGGTGACGAATATGTGTTTATGGATAACGAAGACTACACATCCTACACATTCAATAAAGAACGCATAGAAGACGAATTGCAGTTTATTAATGAAGACACTGAAGGTTTGTTAGTGGTCATTATTGACGAACAACCCGTAGCCCTTGACCTTCCTTTGAATGTTGACCTTGAAATTGTTGAAACTGACCCTTCACTTAAAGGCGGATCAGCAACAGCGCGAACTAAGCCTGCAATTCTATCTACAGGCTTAACCGTACAAGTGCCTGAACACATTTCAACGGGTGAACGTATTACGGTTAGCGTTGAAGATCGTAAGTTTATCAGCCGCGCAGATAAATAATTAAACTTACATCAAACCACGCCTTGCTGTTTCAGCCACTGCTTTAATTGAGCCATAGGAACAGCACCCGACAGGCGCGCAATCTCTTTACCTTGACGAAATAGAATCAAGGTAGGGATAGACTGAATTTTCCAACGTGCTGCCACTTTTTGCTGTGCTTCGGTATTCAGTTTTGCGAGCCTTAAGCGTGGTTCCAACTCCTTAGCCGCCTTTTCAAAAGTAGGCGCAAAGCTTTTACAAGGCCCGCACCATGGTGCCCAGCAATCAACTAACACAGGAAGATCGTTGTGGTTCAATACAGACACCACATTGGCAGCGCTTATCTCCATTGGTTTACCCATAAACAACACTTTTTTGCATTTACCGCACTTGGGGTTATCTACCAAGCGGTCACTAGGCAAACGATTGGTGGCCGTACATTTCGGGCATGTAACATTAGTGGTAGACATATCAACCTTCTTCAATAAATAAAATTTTGCTAACTATGCCACTACAAAAAGGAAATTAAAACTAATCTCTATTCTCTGATAAGATGCCGGTAAATTTATAGGACATCATTATGAAGCTGAACCTAAACGACTTAAGCCCTGAAACATTCCTATCACAATACTGGCAAAAGAAGCCACTGGTCATACGCCAGGGGTTTAAAGACTTTGAAGATTTTTTATCCCCCGATGAGCTAGCGGGTGTAGCGGGTGATGAACTTGTTGAATCACGATTAATTTATAAAAAAAACAATCAGTGGAAAGCTGACTTTGGGCCGTTTCAATCTTTTGACCATCTAGGAGAGTCTGACTGGTCATTAGTCATTCAAGCCCTTAATAACTGGGTGCCTGACCTAAACCAGTTAATTGATAGCTTCAACTTTATTCCCCGCTGGCGCTTTGATGATGTAATGACTAGCTTTGCCACTAAAGGAGGCGGTGTTGGGCCACATATTGACGCTTACGATGTATTTATCTGCCAAGGTTCAGGGCGTCGTCACTGGCGTGTGGGCAACAAAGGCGAGCATAAAGAATTTGTCGCACACCCTGCGTTATTGCATACCGAAGCATTCGAAGCCATTATCGATGTTGAAATGGAACCCGGCGATATCCTTTATATTCCACCCGGTTTCCCTCATGAAGGCGTAGCACTGGAACCCTCCATGAGTTTCTCCGTAGGTTATCGCGCCTCTTCGGCTAAAGATATGTTTAGTTCATTAGCCGATCACTTAGTTGACAATGAATTAGCTCCCCAACAAATAGAAGACCCTGACCGCACACCTTGCGAGCACTCGGGGATGATTAACCAAGACGATTTTTCCAGAATTAAGAAGCACCTCCTTGAGACGCTTGATGATGCCTTAATCAGCCAATTTGCAGGACGATTCCTTACACACTCTAAGTGCGAATTAGACCTTCTTGAAGAAGATTTGGGGTTCGATGCTGACTATGTTATTGAAATGATAGAGCAGCAAGAATTGGTAAGACTGGGAGGCTTGCGTTGTTTGTACCTTGAAGGGTCAGTATCGAAAGGGCTAATTTACATCAATGGAGAGCAAGTCGATTTATCTCCAGAACTGGCCTCAGTAATACCTCTATTATGTAATCAACAGCGTTTAGATTATGAGGCGCTTTCACCTTGGCTCGATAACCCTCTCTTTGTTGAAATATTAACCCAATGGCTTAACGACGGGTATTGGTATTTTGAAGATGAGGAAGAAGAGTAAACTGTATTTGGGTTAGAGTAAAAAACTAACCCACACACTCACACTAAACAATGACAAGATGGTTGAAGTAACCACTATTTGAGACGTCTCTTTCTCGAACACCCCATACTTAAAAGCGACCACATGAGCTAAAGCTCCTGTAGGTAAGGATGTAAGTAAAACAGTGGTTACTAGCCATATAGGGTCATCGATCCCCAATAGGTAAAAACAGCACAAAGTTAGTGCAGGGTGAAGAAACAATTTCACCCCTACCATCCATGATAATTCAGCATAAGAAATCGCCGTTTTTGAAACCTGTAAACTAGCCCCTAAACAAAACAAGGCAACAGGAATAGCCGCAGGGGCTAGCATATCAAGCATCGTTTGAATCGTACTTGGCACGGATAACTGATTAACTGAAAACAATAAACCTAACACCGTCGATAAAAAAATAGGGTTACGCAGCAATGACTTATCTAATATAGAGACCACTTGCTTTATGCCTGTACTATTATGTCTTACAGACTCAATCAATAATTGCGCCCCACCGATTAAGAATAAATTACCGGCCAAGATAATACTAATCGCCGCACCATAAGCCCCCTCCCCCAGAATACCGAAGGTTAACGGAATGCCCATATAAGCATAGTTAGCAAATGTGCCATTGAGCCCTCGCATAATATGTTGCTCTGAGCCTTGAGTAGAGAAAAATAATCGACCACCAAAAATGGTGATAGCACTGGTTAACAACGCGGCTAAAGCAAAGGCCCCTAATGACGGCAGATTAATTAAGGACTCTATAGACTCTTGGCTAGAGGCGTTAAAGAGTAAGGCTGGCACAGCCAAAAAATAAACAAACTGATTGAGGCCTGGTAGCATTTTTACATCGAAGATCGTTCGCTTGAATAGGTACCCTAGCGAGATCATTAAAAATAGCGGTAAGATTGACTGAATACTTAATAACAACTTAACAGTTCCGTTAATCAAAAAAATAATGAGATCAATTATAAAGAGGGATGCCTATTAACGCACCCAATTTCATTCATAGACGACGTAAAACACCCCAGGGTTGTTTCGTAACTAGAGCTCAACAATTTTTAAATACTAAACTTATTTATTTGTTATTATGCACATGAGAAAGACATATAAGTGCTGACCCAACACTATCACCCACATAATGCTTAAGAGTCCTACATGAAAAAATTACTTACTGGTTTAACCTTATTAGCTGCTGCTATACCTACTGTTAATGCAGAAGAAGTTGATAGTGGTTTTTATATTTTCCCTTCTATTGGTTATTTTTTCCTTGATAGTGACCGTGATGCCGATGATGCGCCTGCAGTCACATTTGCAGCGGGTTATCAATTCAATAACCGTTTTGCAACAGAGGCCGCTTATGGCATTTTCAGTTCAGAATCTGAGATTACAGGCAAAGATATAGACGGCAGCTATTACCATATAGATGGTCTTTATCACCTGAGTGACAGCAATACTCTAACACCCTTTATTGTTGCGGGTATCGGTAACATGGACCTAGATACAGAAGGTTCAGAAAACGATGATGAAACAAGCTACAACGCAGGTTTAGGTGTAAAGCATGATTTAACCAATCAGCTATCGATAAGAACAGAAGCACGCATGTTTTACGGCAATGACTCGAATAACAAAGATACATTACTGAATGTGGGTCTGGTTTATTTATTTGGCGGTAGTTCATCAAGCAACACCACTGAAGTAACAAGCAAGTACGACAGCGATGGCGACGGTGTAATGGATAGTGACGACCAGTGTCCGAATACTGCAAAGGGTACAGACATCGATAGCCAAGGCTGTGCAGCGGTTACTGAGGCGGTTGTTACTACTGCCGTCGTTATTGCTCCAACAGACTCAGATGCAGACGGCATTGTAGACAGTGCAGATAAGTGTCCAGAAACTCCAGCCGAAGCAAAGGTAGACGAAAACGGTTGCCAGTTGACCATTGCAGAGCCGGTGAGCCAAACCCTGCATGTGCAATTTGCTAATAACTCAGCGGAAGTTCCTGAAAGCGCTAAAGACGAAATCAAAGAATTATCAGTTTTTATGACTTCGTACCCATCAACAAAAGTAACTATTGAAGGTCATTCTGATAGTTCAGGCAACGCCAACTATAACCAAGACCTTTCTGAGAGACGTGCTAAAGCCATTGCTAAATCACTGGTTGAAGAGTTTGGTATAGAAGATACTCGCGTAGACGCTAAAGGCTATGGCGAAGAAAACCCAATAGCAGATAACAATACAGCAGAAGGCCGTAAGGAAAACCGTCGGGTTGTAGCGGTTATTGAAACAGCTACAAAGTAATACAAGCCAGATTTATATAAACACTACCCTAATATTATGGAAATTTATGAACAAGCTACTACAAACATCAGCATTTATTCTAAGCGTCACATGCGCAGCAAACAGCCAAGCAGGTTTTTTAGATAGTTTTCTAGGGGGCGAAAAAGAAAGCACCTCAGAAAAGCAAGTAACGGCACCAGCGGATAAAACAGCCACAAAAACTGTAGCGGTAGAGTCAGGAGAGCAGCAATCTCTTACTAGCCTTATAAGTTCTCAGCTGGGTGTGACTGATGCACAGGCAACAGGAGGTTTAGGTGCTATTTTCCAAGCGGCTCAAAGTACATTAAGTTCTGGGGAATTTAGTCAGCTTGCAGCAGGCGTGCCGGGCATGGATTCATTGTTATCAGCCGCTCCATCCAGTGATAGTTCAGGTCTTGGTGGCTTACTTTCTAAAGCAGGCTCAACAGGGGAATTATTGGCCGCATTTGATAAGTTGGGACTTAGCTCTGATCAGATCGCTAGCTTCGCATCAGTGATTACAGACTACTTTTCAAGTAGTAACCAAGCTGGCTTGAGTGACCTTTTAATGAAAGGGATTGGTGAGTTTCTTTAGTCTTTAATATAATGTCGTAAATAGTATAAAAAGCAGGGTCACTCGGACCCTGCTTTTTCATTAACTAAACCACCACGTCACTCTAACGTGCATTAATATAGGCTTTCTCTGAGATCTCGTGATACTCAATAACACTATCTCGAAACGCTTTATAAGAGTCATACACTTTTGCAATCGCAGGGTCTTTTTCAGCAAATTCATTAACCACTTCTTCAGAAATAACCTGCAGTTTTTCTAATACATCCTTAGGAAACTTTCGTAACTCCACATTATGTTTGGTTGTTAATTCTACTAATGACGCATTGTTACGGGCAGTATATTCATCAAGCATATCCTGATTCACTACACGCGCAGCATTTTCTACAATGGCTTGTAGGTCTTCTGGCAGCTTATCAAATGCTTTTTTGTTGATAGTTATTTCCATTGAAGTACCCGGCTCATGCCAGCCTGGGAAATAATAATATTTAGCCGCCTTATGGAGGCCAAAGGCTAAATCATTATAAGGTCCAACCCACTCTGTTGCATCAATAGTACCGGTTTGCAGTGCTGTAAATATTTCACCACCAGGTAAATTAACGGGCGTTCCTCCGGCTCTTTGTAATACTTCACCGCCTAAGCCTGGCATACGCATTTTCAGGCCTTTAAGGTCGTCTAAAGAGTTGATTTCTTTATTAAACCACCCTCCCATTTGAACACCCGTGTTGCCACCTGCGAAAGGGATAACACCAAATGGCTCATAGATTTCACGCCATAGCTCTAACCCACCACCGTAATGAATCCAGCTATTAAATTCCTGAGCCGTCAAACCAAATGGGACTGTCGAGAAAAACTGTGCTGCAGGGATTTTTCCTTTCCAATAATAAGCTGCACTATGACCTGCTTCAGCCGTGCCTTGTGAAACCGCATCAAAGACCTCTAATGGTGGGACCAACTCTCCGCCGCCATAAACTTTGATGATTAAGCGGTCATTACTCATTCGCTTAACTTCTTTAGCAAATCGTTCTGGTGCTTCACCTAAACCAGGGAAGTTTTTTGGCCAGGAGGTAACCATTTTCCATTCGAAACTTTCTTGAACCGGCACGGCTACTTGTGCTTTTTGTGTATCATTCAGCGATTTGTCTGATGGTGAGCAGGCGCTTAACAACAGTCCAGCTACGCTTGCCCCCATCACTGAAATAAAATTACGTCGTTTCATTACCACTCCTCTTTTTATGATTATTATAAATCCTTAAACTTAATGTGTAAGTGTAAGCCGTAGGGTGCGCCATGCGCACCGAAAAATTATCCGGCATACAAACTTATGTTCAAAACAGCAAAAACCAGTGCGCACGGCGCACCCTACATCGACTCTAACTTAGCATAAGACAATACCAGCCATTTGCTGCCTTCACTATCAAAATTCACCTGAATTCTTGCATGAGGCCCCTGACCTTCATAATTTAGTACAACCCCTTCACCAAATAAGGGGTGATTGACTCGCTGCCCCAGTTGAAAGGCCGCATCACTCGACGCGCCAGTGTCCCAATCATCAACCCCACTTCGCTGAAAGCTTACAGGGCGAGTAACGGTATTTCTCAAGCGCACTTCTTGTATTAATGATTCAGGAATTTCTCTTATAAAAGGCGAAATTGCATGGAATTTTTCTTGTCCATATAAACGTCGGGTTTCTGCATGTGTCATCACCAGTTTTTGCATAGCACGGGTAATACCCACATAACAAAGGCGGCGCTCTTCTTCTATTCTACCCGGCTCTTCAGATGATCGACTATGAGGGAATAACCCCTCTTCCATTCCCACCATGAAAACTAAGGGGTATTCCAAACCTTTTGCAGAGTGGAGCGTCATCATCTGAACACTATCTTCATGCTCTTCTGCCTGATTTTCTCCTGCATCTAAAGCAGCCTGGGCAATAAACTCTGCAAGCGGCTCCATCTCATCATCTTCAGCTTCAAAGTCTCGGGTCGCGTTAATCAGTTCATTCAGGTTCTCAACTCTAGCCTGCCCTTTCTCACCCTTCTCTGCACCATGAAAGTCTTTTAACGCGCTATCATTAATGACTTTTTCAACCAAGGTATGTAAAGGTAAATCGTTAGCCCCTTCAGCTAACATTTCGATTAGATCAATAAACTTTTGTACGGCATTAGCCGCCCGACCCTTTAAGCTACCAAGCCCTATCATTTCATTACAAGCCTGCCACAACGTGACCGACTCCAAACGCGCATGCTCTCGTAAATCTGAGACAGTTTTATTGCCAATACCTCGAGGAGGCACATTGATAACGCGCTCAACCGCAGCATCATCATGTCGGTAATGAACAAGCCTTACATAAGCGAGCGCATTACGAATTTCCATTCGATCATAGAAGCGAAGGCCGCCATAAATACGATAAGGTACTTGCTGTCTAATGAACGCATCTTCTATTACACGCGATTGAGCGTTCGAACGATAAAGAATGGCTACATCGGCACGTTGATTACCCTTTTTCACCCAGTCATGAATGCAATCTGCTACGTAATTAGCTTCATCTTGTTCATTAAAGGCCGCATAAAGGTCAATGGGCTCACCTTCATTTTCTTCGGTCCAAAGTTGTTTTCCAAGACGCCCTGAATTATTCGCAATAAGGCCATTAGCTGCATCAAGAATAGTGCTTGTAGAACGGTAATTACGCTCTAGTTTAACCTGCATGGTATCGGCAAAGTCATTTTGAAAGTGCTGGATATTTTCAATTTTCGCCCCTCTCCAACCATAAATGGACTGATCATCATCACCCACGACAGTGAGAGGAACACGATTACCAGCCAACACCCGAAGCCATGCATATTGAACGGTGTTAGTATCTTGAAACTCATCAACCAATATATGTCTGAACCGTTCTTGGTAATGGGCAAGAAGCTGGGGGTTGTTTAGCCATACCTCATGAGAGCGGAGCAATAACTCGCCAAAGTCGACCAGACCTGAGCGCTGGCATTGCTCTTCATAGTTTTTGTAAACCTGTTTCATGGTCCGCATATAGATATCACTTGTATCGTCTATATACTCTGCACGAACACCTTCATCTTTATTTGAATTGATAAATGATTGCGCTTGTCTTGGTGGCCATTTTGTTTCATCCAGATTTAACTCTCTTATCACTCGTTTTATCAATCTGAGCTGATCATCTGAATCAATAATTTGAAAGTTTTCGGGTAAATTAGCGTCGCGCCAGTGCGATCTTAATAAACGATGAGCGATGCCATGAAAGGTGCCAAACCACAAACCTCTGGCAGGTAAATCTAGCAGTTTTTCAATTCTTCCCCGCATTTCACGGGCCGCTTTATTAGTAAACGTCACAGCCATTATGCTACTAGGGTTCAGGCGTTCAATTTCCATTAACCAAGCAATACGGTGCACTAAAACACGGGTTTTCCCACTGCCAGCACCAGCCAACACCAATAGATTCCGAGAGGGTGCTGCTACGGCCTGTCGCTGCTCTTCATTTAGGGAATCAAGAATATGGGAAACATCCATTCGTTTAGTCCTGCTCTATGTTTAGTGATATCACAATTTTAGTGTTAAGTAGGTCGCTATCATAACAACTTATCTAAGTGATATGAGTACCTATTCACAGTTTAATAACCCTCATCAATATTTAGCGCTATCATTAAAGGTAGAATATAATGATAGTAACTTAAGCATATGATTAAAGTATTGGACGGAACCCTTCAGCATGACAAGGCTTGTCGAACGTCAAGCGTCACCAGAACTAACGTTAATGGCTGAATTTTCAGCGCCTAAACGTTGTACGGTTATGCTACATCAATTAAAAACCGTCTATAATGAGGCTTTACCTCTTTTTCTCGTCTCTATCATCTGTGCAGGCCTTGTTTCTTTATTACTTCTGAATGAAATTCAAAGTCAGGCAACCAACAATCAATACACGACCGTTATCACTTGGCTTACTTCGATATTACTCTCGTCACTATTACAAATCGGGTTAATAATAGCCTTCAAGCACATTTCAAAAAAACCTTTTTCTCAAACACTTTGGCATAATTTGTTCTTGATTGGCACGTTAATCAATGGAGTTCACTGGGGCATAGCTGCGTTGATTTTGCAGTCTGGTAGCCTTGGTGTTGTGGAATTGGTCGCGGCCGCTGCTGTTGGCAGTATATTGGTTTATGCCGCAACCGTTTTTACAATGGACCTTAAAGCCTTTTTCTGTTTTGCTACGCCGCCTCTTGCAGGACTGGTTGTTCATACCCTTCTGTGGATTAATAGCTACGGCTACCCTTACCTGTTTACCAATATAATGTTTGCAGGTTTTGTAAGTTACAGCGCATATCACCATTATAAAAACAGAAAAAATGAACTGGTTAAATCTCTTGAAAACACCTCATTAATTCAATATCTCGATAACGCTCGCTGCGTAGCTGAAGCCTTGAATGATCAGCTCAGTAACGAAGTATTTAACCGAGAGGCAACAGAAAAAGAGCTTAAGGCCGCCCATAAAACACTAGAGTACCGTGTTAATAAAAGAACAGCTGATCTCACAGAGGCCAATGAGAAGCTTAGCCAGCAAGTCACTTTACGAAAAAGCATTAGCGATGCACTGGTTAAAAGTCAGACCCGGTTATCTCAAGCAATTGAAGTTTCACAGCTTGGTTTGTGGGACTGGGATTTAGCAAAAGGTACAGTTTATCAATCAACCTTTCATGATGCATTTAAACAGCGTGAACTCACCTCCATTGACTTTATTGCAAACTTAAAAAGAGTTATTCATCCACACGATTATCAGTTAACAAAATCGGCGCTAACTCAATACCTGAAAGGTGAAAGTGATAGTTATTTAGTTCAATACCGCATAAACACAGAAAAAGAAGGCTGGTTATGGATAGAAGACTGCGGGAAAACCGTTAAGGTTGATGCCGACGGAAGCCCTCTTCGTATGTTGGGTACACGGCGCAACATAAACTCAGAAAAAATGCGCGATGAACAAGTCAGGCTGGCAAAATCTGTATTTGACCACACCTCTGAAGGTGTTTTTGTTCTCGATGCAGGCCTCCGTTTTATTTCCGTTAACCCCGCATTTCAAACAATCACCGGTTACGATAAAAACGAGCTTGAAGGCCGAATATTCCTTGATTTAAGTAGCACGCCTAAGAAACATCAGGTATTTAAACAAGCCCAAGAATCTCTAGACAAAGACGATCACTGGCAGGCAGAATTCTTTGAAAAGAAAAAAGATGGTAATTACTTTCCTGCATGGGTTCAAATCAACACCATCAGGAATGAGATGGGGACAATTAATTATTATGCAGGGTTAATATCAGACATATCAGTAAGAAAAGAAGCAGATGAAAAGCTAAAATATCTACTCAACTATGATGATCTGACGGGGCTAGCAAACCGCTCTTTATTTAGAGATCGTTTACATAATGCAGTGGTCAAAGCACGACAAGACAACGCCTCTTTTTACCTGATCATCATTGACATTGATCGCTTCAAACAAATTAACGATAGCTTAGGTCATGAAGTCGGCGATGCCTTGTTAAAAGAAGCGGCACAACGCATTACAACATACACTGATAAGGCTGATACGATTGCTCGTTTAGCCAGCAATGAGTTCGCGATCATTATTGAATGTGATCAAAATGACAACATTGAAGATTGCGCATCAACTCAGTCTGACTTATTACTTGATTCACTTTCAGTGCCCTACTTTATCCACAAAAATGAGCTTTTTATTAGTTGCAGTATAGGGATATCACTATTACCTGAGAATGTTCAAGAACTTAATATATTATTGCAACAGGCAACCATTGCAACTCAACACGCAAAATACCTTGGTGGAAACAACATTCAGTTCTATTGCAATGAATTACAAAGCTTCTCTCAAGACCGAATGGAAATAGAAAAAGAACTGCGTAAAGCCATTAAAAATGATGAACTTGAAGTATTCTACCAACCAAAAGTTAACGTTCATAACCAGAAAATAGAGTCTGCAGAGGCGCTGATACGCTGGAGACATCCCTCTAAAGGGCTTATCTATCCATCTGAGTTTGTGCATATAGCAGAAGAGAGCGGCTTAATTACAGAGATAGGGCATCTCGTGTTGCTTAAAGCCTGTCAGCAAGCTAAGCAATGGGCCGATAATAACACTGCCACTATCAAAATTTGCGTCAATATTTCTGCCTATCAATTACGACATACCAATCTTGTTCAGACCATCAGTAATGTACTAAAAAGCACACATCTCAACGCTCGGCAACTGGAGCTAGAAATAACTGAAAGCGCCATCATGGAAAACATTAACACCGCCACCGAATTACTAAAAAAGTTATGCGCAATGGGCATCAGTATTACCCTTGATGATTTTGGTACAGGCTACTCATCTCTAAGTTATCTCAAACTCTTCCCAGTAGATGCTCTAAAAATAGACCGCAGCTTTATACGAGATATAGAAACCACACAAGAAGATGCAGCTATTGCCAAAGCCATAATTGTATTGGGCCACAGCCTCAAGTTAAAAGTAACTGCCGAAGGTATTGAAAACAAAGCTCAATACGACTTATTAGAAAAGCTTAACTGTGATGAGGTTCAAGGCTTTTATATAGCTAAACCACTAACCAAAAATAATATGACCGACATGCTCATTAAACAGGATATTGAAATTCCCAACTTAACTTAAGCCGTCATATTTATAAACTGTCGTTTAATTTTTTAATTCAGACACTCAACACTCTAAAATGCCAACCAGATCACACTATTTTCACCTGAGTCATATAAATTATCACTATATTATAAAAATAAAGAAACACCCCCAAAAGGAGATCGATAAGCATGAATAACAATAATAATGCTGTCAGCCCAAACCCCACACAAGTCAAAGAAAAAGTAAAATCAAGCGCCCGACAAAAGCTTGAAGCCAGGCGCGCCATTGAACAGCACTTTGAAAAGAAGAGACTGGAGCATGACCTACAGGATTACTGGATTGACTGATGAAACACAACTTGTCGATTAACTCGATAAGTTAAGAGTTACCTAGCAATTTTTACTCTCATTTATATCTGCTATAGTTTATGGAGATCTTCGGGTCTCTACTTAACTTGAGATATGAACAATGCCGCACCATAAAGACGCTTTAAATAGCATCAACAAAACATCTTCTATTGCCGAAAAGCTGAAAGCGCTTCATAAGGCAACACAACAACATCATCCGTTTATTTCAAGAATTTCCGTTGCTCTTTATGATACCAACACAGACCTTCTAAAAACCTTCATCTATAGCGGTGACGAAAAGACACCCTTAAGTAACTATCAGGCTAAACTTTCCGAAATAGACTCATTAAAAAACATCATTGACGCCTCTGAACCCCGAGTGATCAACGACCTGACAGTATTAAATGGAAAGCCTAAAACTCACTCAAGCGCAGTACTGGATGCAGGCTACAAATCTAGCTACACGATGCCAATGATTTTTAATGATCATTTCTTCGGTTTTGTATTCTTTAATTCATTCGAAAAGAATGTATTCAACGAACATGTGATGATTGAGTTAGATATGATCAGTCATATGATCACCCTGCTTATTTTCAATGAACGAGCCAATATAAGAACACTACTAGCGACCGTTAAATCGGCCCTGAACATGACACATTCACGAGACCCTGAAACGGCATCTCACCTAGAACGAATGTCACGATATACGCGCCTCATAGCTAGGGAATTAGCCAGTAAATATGATTTTGATGATCAATACATCGAGCACATCTATCTCTTTGCACCACTACACGACCTAGGGAAAATAAAAGTACCTGACCGTATATTGCTTAAACCAGATAAGTTGACGAATGAAGAATTCACGGTAATGAAAGACCATCCAACAGATGGTAAAGAGCTAATAGAATCTTTAATGGAAAACTACGGTCTAAGCGGCATAGGTTATGTCAGCATGCTCGAAAACATTGCCCAATATCATCATGAGTATGTTGATGGAAGCGGCTACCCCGAGGGGCTTTCTGGTGAAGACATCCCTATAGAAGCTCGGATTGTCACCGTTGCAGACGTATTTGATGCATTAACCAGCGAGCGCCCTTATAAAAAGGCCTGGAGCAACGAAGAGGCTTACACAAAGCTTAAAGAAATGTCAGGCATTCAGTTTGACCCTCAATGTGTTGAAGCCTTACTGAAAAACAAAGACGAAATTGAAGCGATTCAACGTACTTTTATGGAAAATGACTACGGTTAAACGCTATATTGCCGATACACGCCCTCGAATCTGCTGGATAAAGTGTTCAATAACACCGCCAGCCTGAACCTCTTCTGGTGTATTTATTACCACATCCACTTTATTAATCTGATTCCAACTCATTACCGCTTCGGTGCGGTTAGGAAATACAGCTGAGCGGGCTCCACATTCAAAACAACAGACATCCCAGTTACGCCCGCCCACAGCACCCGGCTCACAGACAGGTTCACTACCACAAGTACAATTAGATAAGATCAAACTACTTCTCCCGAAAATCAAAGTTTTAACAGCAACTTACTCGGGCCGAGTCCATTTAACATATTATTTTTATACATACGGCTCTTGTATACAGCTTAGGCATACAATATAGGCGGCACTTTAATGATTAAAGGCCTGCCAGACCTTAACCTTGATCAATTTTACAATCAACTTCTAAGTTTATTTTCAGCCTATTTATAATCATAAGGCCTCAACAGCCACCAAAACATGCTTGTGATAAGGCGTTTTAGCGATGGGGTCACAATAATCAGCCGCCGTTAATTCATTAATCGCGGGTCCATTTTGCTTTTGCTCCCCTGACTCAGAAGTATAAAGCATCCCATAACCATGAGGCAGCGTTAGCATTCCGGGCTGAACCGTATCGTCTTGCATTAACGATACCTCTATCTGGCCTGTTACTGATCGGCAAAGCGCTTTACCTCCATCTTCTAACCCTAGCTTACCCAGATCATCAGAGTGAATTCTCATTGCGCCGTCTTTATCCGTTTTTCGCCAGTCAGGGGTTCTGAATATTTGATTGGCGTTGTAAGCTCGTCGTTCACCGGCCATTAAAACAAAGGGATATTCTGCTTTTTCATTATTTTCACCCAATGCAGCGGCTTCATCACACAGTTGCTCCATAGCATCAGCCATCTCCTGTATATATAGCTCCACTTTTTTGTCAGACGTTCTCATCAGTTTCCAAGTGTCGTTATAATCAAACGTAGCCAGTGCCACCGGTTTATCTGATGCTAGCGCTTTATTAAATAATGCATTGCCCTGAGAATAGCCTTTACCTTTCGTGCCAGCCTCAGCCACCTGACCACTAAATTTAGCAGCAAAAAACTGACACACGCCCCACAATGTTGCAGCAGACGCCATATGCTTAGGCAACGCTTTACCTAACGTAGCGTAAAGAATAACCGGCACATAAGGCATCCATTTAGGGCTTGCTTTGAGTGCAGCCGCTAAGGCAAGAGGGTAAAGTCGACCAAACTGAAACTTTCTATCTAACTTAGCTATTTGTTCAAGTTTTGGGAAACGGTCTGGTATTTTACCCATCGCTACCACTAATCGCCTATATATCTCCGGCTCAGGTAAGGTGTCACCTTGTTTAACAGCACTGCCCCCAATAATGGGCTTACGTAAATGAAAATAAGACGTAGGGAAACCAAAGGTAAAGAACGCGCATTCTGTTTTTTCAAACTGAGTCGGCGCGGGCAATATGTAATCGGCCATCCGAGCCGTTTCTGTCATGGCTACGTCAATAACCACAGAGAGCTCTAGTTTGTCGAAGGCTAATCGATAGGCTGCGCTATCAGCACCTGAAAGACCTGGGTTGGCACTATCAACTACCAGCGCTCTTATTCGGTCAGGGTGATCCGTGTTAATTTCTTGAGGTAATATGTTAGGCGGGAAGATTTTACTAATGCCTTTCATTCCAGTAACACGCGTAACAATACCCCCGTCTTCTGGTTCTTTAGAGTGGCCAATTAAAGGGGCAAATTGTGCAACAAGGTGGTTGCCCCCTTTCTTATTAAAATTACCGGTTACCAGAAAGAGTAACTTCTCAAGATAAGAGTTCAATGTACTATGTAAACTTTGCTGAATGCCAAGGTCGGCTCTCACTGTTGCGGTGTCTGCTTTAGCAAAATCTATAGCAACTTTTTTAACCGTATCAACATCAAGCCCAGCCAACTTTATGTATTGCTCGATAGGTACAGATAAAAACTGTGCTTTAACCGACTCAAAATTATGTGTGTGTTTTTCTAAAAACGATTTATCTTCAAGGCCTTCCTTAAGGATAATGGCAATAATAGCCGAGAGTAAAAAGGCATCTTTTCCCGGTTTTACCGGTAGATGAACATCCGCCATTTTGGCGGTTTCACTTAAACGTGGGTCTATTACCACCATCGTGCGTGCGGGGTCTTTCTTATATTGCTTTAATAGATCTCGTGTTTTCGGTATGCCATGCGCAGCCCAAGGATTGGCTCCGAGTATAATGGCATAATCAGCATGTTCCATACCTTCAACAGCAAAGCAACTCTGGCGGCCAAAAAGCTTACCGTTCACCCAGAAATCACCGGTTTTTTCTTGCGCTAAAGCAGTATAAATATACGGGGTTCCTAATGCGGCAGTCAGTGCAGAACTGTAGGTTCCACCAAGGTGGTTACCTTGCCCTCCCCCACCATAATAAGCAAATGCATGCCCACCATGCTGAGAGCGAATAGCATTCATTTTCCCTGCAATTTCGTTAATAATCTCATCCCACTCGACTTCTTCAAAATCACCATTTGATTTTTTACGGAGTGGCTTTGTTAATCGTTCACTATGATTCTGGTAATGATCTAAACGAGCGGCTTTTTGACAAAGATAACCTTCTGAAGAGGCAGCAGACTTATCACCACGTACTTTTTTCAGGTGTTGCCCGTCAACCTGTACCTCGATAGCACAGCCGATACTACATAACATACAGGCCGTTGACTTCCAGCTTTCATTAGTAGCATCTATCTTTTGTATAGCGCTCATTTTAACACTCCAGCATCTAAATCTAGTTAGTTCTATTTTGGAACTTAATTAATACTAAGTTCCAAAATAGAACTTGTAAAGCTATAATATGAAAATATAGTTAAAAATGTAGTTAATTAGAAGGTAGTTTATAGCTTATGAAGTGGGACAATATTCAAGAATTCCCCTGCTCAGTCGCAAGAGCACTCTCCATTGTGGGTGATCGCTGGACGCTACTAATTCTACGCGATAGCTTTATGGGCACTAAACGTTTTGATAAGTTTCAAAAGCAAATTGGCCTTAGTAGACACAGGCTGACAGACCGGTTAAACAAGTTAGTAGAGCATGAGATACTAAGAAAAACCCCCTATCAAGAAAAGCCTGTACGTTACGAATACAAACTGACCCGTAAGGGCGTTGAGTTATACCCCGTATTAATGACACTAGCCAAATGGGGAGACAAGTGGATGGATGGTGGGGATGGCCCGCCCATGG
The DNA here is from genome assembly GCA_016744695.1 of Hahellaceae bacterium. Lineage (GTDB taxonomy): Bacteria > Pseudomonadota > Gammaproteobacteria > Pseudomonadales > Oleiphilaceae > Alkalimarinus. Next base: position 85,538 of record JADGDV010000008.1, on the reverse strand, counting down.
AATACCTGCACACACAATGTAAACACAAAATGTCTGTTGACATTTGCTGCTCAGAATGCGGAGAGACCATTAACCCTAAAGAGGTTATTCCTCAGTTTGGGCCTGGTCTTAAAGCCTATTCTGAAAGAGTTAAAGCACTTAAGTCTTAAGTAGAGTGTATTTGAATAAGGTTTATTCCTCATAATTTAACTGACAGTAATGGACAGTTAATTTCAAGATTCGACAAGTGCACTCCCTAAGAAACAAGACAAGCAAGCAATTCTTGCTCCCACTTTTCATTTTTTTCAAAAGTGATGATTTCTATTCTGCTTTCGTTGCACTCGTCTAGCTCCATCTGTGTAAGCGCATCGCTAGTCATGTTATAAGCGTAAACCCCTTCATCAGTAATGAACACGGCTTTCATTCGCTGTACCTCAAGGCCACTTAGCCAAGTGTAAATTTTACGTCGGTCAAAACACTTACTTGCTGAAAAGCGCCAGCCTATACTGTGATAACCTTCACCCGAGTTTTGAACGCTTAGATACCCACTATCAGGAATAGGCGCATTATCTATGGTTGCTGTGTCTCTTCCATGTAAATGGGGCTTCGACATCTTCATTAGCTGAAGCATTTCCGATGGGCCATACAAAATATTTGGATTTATTTGACCATGATTGGCATATATTACCCGTGGGAGCGTCTGTCTGTGACTTGCTAGGTAACGGTGCAAAAGATCACTATCTTCCGCCTGATAAAGGTCCTGCTTGTTCCCTATAACGACGTCGGCAATGTCAATCTGCTGAACAAATGTGTCATGGCCGGTATAGCGCTTATCATGTAATTTTCGGGCGTCGACCAAGGTAATATTTTTTTGAATATCCAGTACATCTTTGTAGTGTTCGGCGCTTAAAACTTCTAGCACTTCTTTTGGGTGTCCGAGGCCGGAGGGCTCGATAAGAAGCCGGTCAGGTTTTGCGCGAGCCAGCAATTGATTGAGTGCAATATGCATGGGTAACCCCGCCGCACAACACATACATCCACCGGGAACTTCCCGAATAAACACACCACTTTCTTCGCTATGCGAACCTTGCAGAAAACTACCATCGATACCCACTTCGCCAAATTCATTAACTAGCACTGCCCAACGCTCGTTAGATGGTTTTTGCTTTAAGAGGTACATGATGGTGGTCGTTTTACCGACCCCCAAGAACCCTGTGATGATGTTGGTTGGTATCGCGTGTAGTTTTTCTTTTGTAACACTCATTAGCTATGTATAACCTCTTTACAATAAGGGGTGGGCAGAACTCATTTTACTTGCAGTGCTAAATAGCCCCCAGCCAATAACGAGCAAAAGTCCGCCACCTGCTAGGTTTATATAGATAGATGCGTTCGGGATACTCCAGCGAAGTGTTTCTTGAGTCTCAGACATCCGCTCTAACCACTTTCTGGCGTAAATGCTTGATAAAGCGATCAATGAGACTGATAGGCCGGTACCTAGCCCCATAAATAGCGTAGCGATTATTCCGTATAAATAGGCATTCACCAATTGGGCATATATCAACACAACTAAAGCACCGGAGCAAGGTCTAAGCCCCATTGACATAATCACCATAAACGTTTGAAAAAAAGTGAGCTTACTTTTAGGTGAGTGAGCATGATTACAGCCGCACTGATGCGTATGCGGGGTATGAGATTTACTGGCTTGACGCTCCTTGTATCGAACATAGAGTTTTTGTATTGAACTCAAGGTCACAAAAAGGCCCAAGAAGGCGACCAGAAGATAACTTGCTATGGTTATATCTTCGCCAATCATTTTCACATCAGCGAACTTAAATTTCATTATCATTACTAAAATACTAATTAAGATAATCGCAATCAGTGATTGAAGTAATGCCGCAACAAACGATATAAAAATTCCATTTTTTATGGTTTCTTTTTGAGTGCCTAGGTAAGTAACAATAACCGCCTTTCCATGGCCTGGCCCAATCGCGTGAAAGACACCATAACCAAAACTTAAACCAATCAGTGACCACCCATAAACCTCCGGTGATTTTGCGACTTGTTGAATATGTTTTGCCAAGAGTGCGTGCAACTGCTTCTGAAAATCAACTATGTAGACTAACAGATGCCCCCAGTTAAAGTAGGTTGCTGTAACAAGCAAAATGATCAGTAATAAGAAAACAAACTGCAGACAGCGATTGATAGAGAAGAATGGTGATGTTCTGGTGTTATTCATATATATAGTCCATTTAGTAACAGTTCAACAGAATTTTTTCTGCAAACAGGTCTCCTAAGCCCTCAGTGTTTCTCTGCTCTCTATCCAACGTGCTGGCATAGTCGATGGCTTCTCTCGACGGCTCTGGTATAAACAACTCTTTAGAGCACTCTGTGGCATTCCCACCCAGTACTACAAATTCTGAAAGGTCTACGTATAACATTGAAATGTAGTAAGTCGGATCGAAAACAGACCACGACACCGCTTTGTTTTCAATATTAACCGCTTTCGTTAATACAAAGTGCATTTCGAGTTCGAGAACTTGTTGACCTTCGATTTCTATCACATTCAAGTGATACCGCTTAGGGGCGGGTAATGCTATCTCAACCTCATCTACTTTCAATGTTGAAAAAAATTGGTAGCTACCTAAATTAGTGATTATTTCTTTAGCTCTATGGTGAAAACCTGCTTTATTATTTTCACCAAATTCATTGGCTATATCGGCAATAGTGATAGATGAATAAAACGCATCAAAATGCCACTTCTGCCTTATTTCAATCAAGCGTACCTGAGGGTCTAAAATAAAGTCAGATTTCAAGGTCACCCAATTATGTGGATGACCTTGCACGGCTGACGAATATAATGTCATCACAAGCCAAGCACTCATTAACTGAGCAATTACAAAACGAAACACTGTACAACCCTATTTAAGTAAGTCAGATAATGCAGGTATGTTATGTTATAACATAGCTCACACTCATAACAAGTTATTACTCGTTCAAAAAAATCATCAATGAGGAAGCGCCTTCTCCATGATAACGCTTTACCAAATTAAGCGTTATGTTATATCATAACATTTATTAATATAATTTCTTAGAAAGTGAGTTTCATCATGCAACAGAATATGCGCCTGCCAGTTACCGTTTTATCTGGATTTCTCGGTGCAGGAAAAACAACGGTGTTAAGTCATATTTTAAATAATCGAGATGGAAAAAAAGTGGCCGTTATCGTAAATGATATGAGTGAGATTAACATCGACTCGTCAATCGTTCAGAACGAGGTAACATTAAATCGAAGTGACGAAAAACTGGTAGAGATGAGCAACGGTTGTATCTGTTGTACTTTACGCGAAGACCTGCTGATCGAGGTAAATAAACTAGCGAAGGATGGTCGATTTGATTACTTAGTCATTGAATCAACCGGCATTTCCGAGCCCCTCCCTGTAGCAGAGACGTTTACTTTCGCTGATGAAGATGGCATATCACTCTCTGACGTGGCAAAACTAGACACTATGGTCACCGTGGTTGATGCCGTTAATTTTTTAAATGACTATGAAGCGGCTAATGCGCTGCAAGACACTGGCGAGTCGTTGGGGGAAGAAGATGAACGAAGTGTCGCCGACTTATTAGTTGATCAGGTTGAGTTTGCTGATGTGATTCTTCTGTCCAAAACCGATTTAGCTAAGCCAGCTGACGTAGGTCGACTCACTGCTATTTTAAAAACACTCAATACCACAGCAAAAATAATCCCGATCGATAATGGCCGAGTGGATATTGACCAGGTATTGAATACAGGATTATTTGACTTCGAACATGCCCAGCAAGCTCCAGGGTGGTTAAAAGAAATGCGTGGTGAGCATGTACCTGAAACTGAAGAGTACGGTATAGGGAGTTTTACATATGTTGCACGTAGGCCTTTTTATCCCCAAAAATTTTACGACTTCCTTCATGGAACTGAGCAGTACGGAAAATTGCTTCGTTCTAAAGGCTACTTTTGGCTCGCAACTAGGCCCGATTTTGCCGGTAGCTGGAGTCAGGCTGGAGGGATAGCCCGATATGGTTTCGCGGGTATGTTTTGGAAAGCTATTCCAGAATCAAGCTGGCCTACTGACGAAACGTACCTGCAATCTATCAAGAGCAATTGGGTTGAACCGTTTGGCGATATGCGACAAGAGTTAGTGTTTATTGGCCAAGGGCTTGATCAAACGAAGATGACGAATGTACTTAATGAATGTTTGTTGTCAGAGGAAGACCTACTTCAGGGGAAAAATTACTGGGCAACGTTAGACGATCCTTTTCCTGTATGGGAGGAAGAAGCATGAACGCGTCATTACTTGCTATAAAACCTGACCAGCCCTCACCCTTAAAGCAATTGGATGAGGGGCGCGACCCATCTGTATTAACAAGTATCTATGATGAGGCTTTGAATATTGCGGTCTGGCAACGGACGTTGCCACCTAATCTAAAGCAGTTGGTCGCGTCTTTTGTCGAAGCGAACCCTACTTTTCAAACGTCAGTGACGGTAACCCCTAATAATGCCCTCCCAAGTTTGTTTGATGAACTTGGAAAAATAGATGTTATAACCCCATTAGCGAAAGATATTGCGCAGCTAGTTGATATGTTTTGTTGTTTGTTTGAACAAGAGCGAGTGGGACTTAGGTTAACCGTGCTAAGTCATGCAATGTGTCCTAGGTTTCATGTTGATCGCGTACCGTGTCGATTAGTAACAACCTATCAAGGCCCTGCTACAGAGTGGCTCACTAATGTGGCTACAGACCGATCAATGTTAGGTCATGGTCATGGAGGTTTGCCTGATCATGAGTCCGGACTTTACGCCGGCAGTGATTCTATTCAACAACTAACAGTGGGAGACGTGTCACTATTGAAGGGTGAATTATGGGAAGGAAACGAAGGTGCTGGACTTATCCACCGGTCACCAAGTACTGACTCTCCTCGCTTATTGTTGACGCTCGATTTTAATTCCTAAGTATTAATATGGTTATGCCAGAAGCAGGCACAACGGGCAAAGTGCCTCTTTTACTTAATGAAATAACATCAGGTTAAATGATTAGTTAGAATTACGTTACGTAGCTGCTAAAATTAACAAACAAAACGTTTTGGAATCTATAAGTATTATGACTAATCTTCAATCAATCATCGATCATGCAGAACGACACTGCCAGCAACACGGTACGAGACTAACAGATAAGCGAAAACTCATTCTGTCCAGTTTACTAAAATCAAACCAAGCAATGTCAGCCTATGAGTTAATTGACTATTGTAAAACAGAGTTCGGTGAAAACTTACCAGCCATGTCAGTTTATCGCATGCTGGAATTTCTAGAAAAAGAGCAGCTCGTTCATAAACTGAGTCTGGCAAAAAAATTTGTAGCATGCTCACATATCTCGTGCGACCACGAACACGCCACCCCACAGTTTTTAATTTGTGACCGTTGTCAGAAGGTTCAAGAAATAAGCATCGACAAGCAAGTATTGCGAGAGTTTGAACACAATGTAACGGAAGCGGGTTATCGCTTATTAAGTCCCCAGTTAGAGATGAGCTGCATCTGCAATGAGTGCGACTAACGGTCACCCCTTGGCGTAACGCTTTAGGCCACTCAGCAGCACCAACACCAGTGATGTAAACAAAATACTGCTTAACACCACAACGGGGCCTACCGGATAATCTAACCAAGCCGCTAATACCAAGCCAATAAAATGTGCAGCTATACACGCTAATACTGCTGAAGCGATTCGCTTACCGGCGAGTTGACATAACAACAACGGTGTTGAAATGAGTGTGGCAAATACAACGTAAATGCCTGCTACTTCAACCGCGACCGTAACGGCCAACGCAAATAAAGGAAGGAATAGGTGGTTCTGCAAAGCTACAGATATTCTTTGCCACGCAAATACACAAACGGCAATGGGAATAAGTGCGTAAAAGTGATTTGTTGAAGCCCATAATAAATCACCATTAAGCGTTGCAGCGAGTGCTTGGGCACCATGTGGGTCATGACTGACACTCATCGTTGCAAGGCTTGCACCCGCCACGTATAAGGTGCCGATCATCGCCTCCCTATGTGGCGCATAAACCCTCAAAATGAGATGAACTAGCCCTGAAGCCAGAAGTGAAAAACATAGACCACTGATTGATAGCGCTGGCAATATAGCCGTCAATTCTCGCGTCCAAGCGAGCTGTCCACCCAGTAAAACACCCAAAGCAGCCCATTGCGCGATAGCAATGTCGGCAAAAACGACGCCACGCTGTAAAACACGCTCTCCTAATGGCACCAGTATTATTGACAGTAAAATACTGGCGCACAAGGGCGTCCACAGCCAGAACCACTCATTTGTCATGTTAGTTCAACCCCTTGGTATCTGTCCCGCTATAGGTTGAAAGACTAGAAAGTATATGGGTAATTAGCTTAGGCAGCGTCGCCGTCACCTCCTCGTCAGTCACCGTTGTGGGTAAAGTAAGCACCGGTAGTCCGGTTTTCTCTGATAGCCATTGCGCCGGCTGAGGATCTTGATAAGGACTGATAATGATAACCTGCGCCTCATCTAAGCTAGGGTCATTCAAGATCGCATTCAAGTGTGACGCAGTAGGAGGCAAACCAGGCTTTGGTTCAAGGTCAAGTACGGCTTCGATGCCTGCGTAGCGTAATATATACTCAAACCCCGTATGCTGCACAATCACCTTCATACCTCGCAACTTGGGTAAGTATGCTTCCCAATCTTCACGAGCATGCCGCCAGCGCATCTTCCAGCGCAGATGCTGAGCCTTTAAGAATTTAGTTTCTTCCGCCGATGCGACGTGTGAAATACGGTCAACAAGCGCCTCAACAATACTTGGCACGGCATGCGGATTTAGATGAAAGTGCGGGTTACCTTCAGGGTGAACGTCTCCCATACTTCGGTCAACATGCGCATGAGGCTGATGCAAGTGCGCGTAGGTAGCCGCATAAAAAAGACCTTCTCGATTTTCTGCAATAGTGTCGTTTGAAGCGCGCTGAATCAACGCAGGTAACCAGCCTGCCTCTAACGAAGCGCCAGTACATACAGCCAAATTACTATTGCGCATAGCCGCAATTAGACTGGGGCGCGCTTCTATATAATGAGGGTCTTGCCAAGCACTCGTCGCGACTGTGATATGGGCCTCTAGTACAAGTGATTGAACCAGATCTGCCCACTCAGGCTCACAGGCAAAAACGTTGAAGTCTGCCCTAGCACTCATTCCCGAAAGGCACAGTACTAAAATGAGTAAAGCTGACTGCTTAAAATTCATGTGCACCATGCTCCCCGAAACTCATTACGTATTGCAGCATCACAGTATTATCAATATTTGTGAAACCTTCCCCTGACTGATGCATGTATTGCAACCGAATGGTAGAAAAGTGTGAATGTGCATACGATAGCATCCAGTCACTTTCTTGCAACGTTTGACTATGAAAATGATCCCCATGAGGTTGCTTTAGATCGACCTCTCCATAACGCAAACCTGTTGACCATTGCGGAGAAAATTGCCAGACAGCAGAGGTATACCAACCCTCATGAAAATCATCTTTAGTCGCAAACTCATTTAGATCATCTACATAAAAATATTCAGCACTCAGACTAACTTGTTGCTGCCTGTTGTTGCCTTTTGGTGCCCACTTCCATACTAGATCTGCGGCATAAAGATTTTCACCATAATAGCTCAAGCCATGGTTGTGGCCGGAGTGATCATGCGCCTCATCGTGATCGTCATGGCTATCTTCCTCGACCAAAGGCGAGCGGTTATTCATATAAGAAACACCGGCTTGCCAACTTTGTGATACAGAAATATCCCCACCCACTTTAGTGCTAAAAGTATACAAGCCAATACCGTCCTCGCCAGATACGCTCTGCCCCTGCAATGCCTCCACCGACAGACTCCAGTAAAAATCTGTAGGGAGGGTCACGGCCAGTTGAAGCCCGTCATCAAAGTAATGACTGCCTAGCAGTGCTCGGTAAACAGCCGGACGTGTCGAAAAGCTATCGCCATGAGAGTGTTGGGGGTTTAAATAACCAATGTTAGAGAGGAACCTGCCCGCTTTAACGCTCAAGCCATACCCAAGACCGTTTGTTTGAATAAAGGCTTCTTCCAATTCAAGTTCGGTTTCACCTTCATGACTTTCGATCACTGCCGTTAGGCGCCCACTGAACAGGTCATCAATAGGTGCTCCAAATGAAAGTTCGTTATGGCCGGGTACAAATCCTGGCCCGCCATGCCCTAAAGCAAAGGCGTTTTGAATATACAAAGCATCCAGCACCACGCTAATATCCGGGTTTAGTTCTTTGGCATTCACGGCTGAGCATGTAATGCCCGCCCCAATCATCAAAGGTAGTACCGCTGATTGGGCAATACTCCTTACTGCATTAATTCCTTGCTTCATTGATTTCACCTTAATCATCATGGTCATGCTCACCCTCGTGTTCATCGTCATGATCATGTTCAGGCAACCCCATCCAAGCGAGTCCTGAAGGCGTAAAATCCAAGTCAATTGAGCCTTCAATGATGCCTGACTCGTAATCAACAGTGATCACTTGTTGGTTATTAACATCTAATACATACAGTTGATGACTGGCCGTTGATGGTGCCACAAATATAGAGGTGATTTCAGAGTCTGAAATTGTGAATGAAGTGGACGTAGCCCAGCTTTCTTCTGCGTTCCATAAATAGATTTTTGCGTTATCACCTACTACCCAAAAAAACTCACCATTCGGTGTGAAATTTTGGCTTAAAGCTGTCACGCCTTCATCAAGTATCAACTCTTCATAGGAGACAGCGCCCTCTTCAATAACTGTCGCAAATAGTTGGGAGCCTGCCTTGGTGACCAAAGCCTCAACGTCATGGTGAGCGTAGACTGAACCGATTCTACTGCCGTCGTCCATTGACTCCGGGCTACCAAATTTAGTCGCTGAATAGTCTTCATCGTGCAGGTCGATGGCTACTATTCCGTCAGAACAGCCAAATATGAGGGTTTCATGATTGTAACCCGCACCATGTAAGCCGGGGCATTTCGCGTCATAACGCTCTTCAAATGTTGCCACATTTGCGTCAACAGAATAGCGATCAACTTCGGCGGGTAACGTTGTATCGGTAATGCTGGCATCGCGATGAGTGACAAATAAGTTGTCGTCAATCAGCTTAGCAGCACCGTGCATATTGGTTTCTCGATTCACTTCAAAAAGCGTTTCTCCATCAGCAATGCTAGCAGCCGAAAAAACCGATACACTGGAAACACTTTCGTCTGAGCCATCATTGAAGATAAGTGCTCGACCCTCTCCTGCTTCAAAGTGAGTCGGTTTCACGTTTGTCAGCATAAAGCTCAAAAGGCTGGGGGCTTCTTGGTAGTCGTGTAAATGGTCACCATGATCTTCGGTATACAAGCCACTATCTATAAATGAGACAAGGTTGTCACCACGCTGAATAGCCGCTATATAGCGCTGACCAGGAAGTGAATACAAACGTGGTGTTGATGTGCCGTCCAAGGCAAAACTGTCTATGACATTTCCATCTTCTAGCTCAATCACCTTTAGTGCTTGTGCATCTTCGTCAAAAACAGCCAAGCGACCTTCTGTTTCTATATGGGTTTCTGCATGTTCATCATCCTTGTCGCTGCTACTGCTACTGCTACCGCAAGCGCTGAGTATGGCTACTGAGATTAGGACTGCGCCTAATTTGACGATAGGTTGAGGCCTCAGTTTTTTGCTTCCTTTTTGCTTAGTACTGTTCATAATTTTTCTTTTTCCTCTTGATAATGAAAAATAGGGTATTGATTTTTTAAAAAAGATACGTTGCAACGTATCTTTTAATTATTGCAATAAAAACATCTAAATTGATCTTTTATCAGGCTTGTATTATTTGCAGGATTTTAAGCTATTTGTCATGTTCTCAATTAAGCGAAAGTAGTGATTGTTGCCGATTTTAATATCACTTCCCAAAGGGTCCATCACACCCATTGTTGTTACCTTAGTTCCTTCAAATACATTTCTCACTAAGCCAGGGTTAAATTGTGGTTCAGTAAAAACACAAGTCACACCTAGTTTATTCACTGTATTCTGAATTTCTTTTATTCGTGCAGGGCTAGGGTCTTCAGCATCGCCCACAGAAATCGAGCCTGCTGCTGAAATACCAAATCGCTTTTCAAAATATTGATAGGCATCATGAAATACAATAAATTTCGGTTCGCCTACCGTGTCGATAGCTGACTGAGTCGAGTGTATGAGCGCATCTATTTTTATAGTCGCCTTTGCAGCATTTTCCGCATAAATATGTGCATTAGCAGGGTCACTCTTCCCTAGAATCTGCGCAATACTGGCTAACCAGGTCTTTGCGTTTTGTGGGTCTAGCCACGCGTGAGGGTCTACCTCATCATGATCATCATGATGCTCCATTTCTTCATGATGCTCTTCTTCAGTGCTGTGTTCTTCTTCATCATGATGCTCATGAGACTCAAATGTAGCGCCTTCTCGATAATTATGTGTAACCGTGCCTTCTAGCGCCAATAATTCAACTTTCTGCGCGGAGTGTGCAATATTATCCAGCGCTTTTTCCAACCAAGGCGTCAGCGCTTCACTCGTCCAGAAAACAATATCTGCATCTGACAATGCCTTTGCCTGTGAGGGGCGCAAGGTATATTCATGGGGCGATGCTTCCGCTGGAATCAGCAAGTCTGGTTGTCCAACACCTTCCATTACTTGGCTAACTAATGAGTGTACAGGTGCTATATCAACGGCCACTTTTGGGACTGCAGCTTCAATGTTTTCTGCAGCAATGTTTTCTGCAACAACGCTCGCAGCAACAAAAGCGAGAGCAGTAAATGCTAGCGCAGGGATCTTGTGAGGCATAAAAACTCCTTAATATATAATCTAGAAAATTCAAGTGAGATGTTATAACATATCTTTTATTTTACAGTAAACATAAATTAGCGATTGTTAAATGAAAATTTAACCCACGCTTTAACTCTGTAGGTGGTTTTTGATGTTGATTGAGTGTGAAAATTTATCAGTACATTTAAGAAGGCGGGAAATACTTCAAAACATATCGCTATCTGTTAATTCAGGTGAAATAGTGACGATCATTGGTCCCAATGGCTCAGGAAAGTCTACCTTGTTCAAAGCAATTATCGGTGCAGTACCCTCCAGTTCGGGCGTGATCCATAAAAAACAAGGGTTACGGATTGGGTACGTTCCGCAAAAACTACATATTGATGAGGCACTCCCTATAACGGTAAAACGATTTATGAACTTACCAAGCGGCCACAGCCAATTAGCAATTGAAGAAGCTTTGGAGAATGCGGGGGCCAGCAAGCTAGAGTCAGAACAACTCATGGACCTATCGGGTGGACAATTTCAACGCGTCTTGCTGGCAAGGGCCCTGCTAGGCCAACCTGACTTACTCTTATTGGATGAAGCGACGCAAGGGCTAGATCACCGAGGTTCCGCAGAGTTCTATCGACAAATTTCCCACGTTAGAGATAAGCTTGGATGTGGCATCGTCATGATAAGTCACGAACTGCACGTAGTGATGCGTCAGACAGATCGTGTGATTTGCTTAAATGGCAATATTTGCTGCCAAGGTAAACCCGAAGCAGTCAGTGACTCCCCCGAGTATTATGCCCTATTTGGCCTGGATCGAGATAACGAATCTGCTCTTTACTTACATCGCAATCACCACCGAAATACACTACCTGCGGAGATGACACATGCTGGATGATTTTTTAGTAAGGGCAATGTTAGCAAGTGTTGGTGTCGCGTTGGCTGCAGCGCCACTGGGCTGCTTCGTTGTATGGCGACGAATGGCTTACTTCGGTGACGCAACCGCTCATGCCGCCGTGCTAGGTGTTGCATTATCGTTAGCGCTATCAATCCCTATTTTTGCAGGCGTACTGGTTGCGTGCTTATTTATGGCGATCACTGTTTCAAGCTTAAGTGGAAGGGGGTTTACTATGGACACCCTGCTAGGCGTCATGTCACACACATCGCTGGCTATCGGCCTGGTCGCGGTGTCGTTTCTATCAGGGGTGCGAATTGATCTAATGTCATATTTGTTTGGTGATATTCTCGCCGTGGGAAAAACCGACCTATGGGTTATCGCTCTTGGCGTTATGATTGTTTTGGCTCTCATGGTATGGCGTTGGTCAGGTATTCTTTTGTCGACGATCAACCCCGATCTGGCCTTGGCCAGTGGTATTGACCCCAAGCGTGAGCAACTTGTTCTCACCATTTCACTTGCAATTGTCGTTGCGGTTTCGATTAAAGTAGTCGGTGTTTTACTCATAGCAGCCATGCTCATTGTACCTGCGGCAACAGCCAGGCCGTTTAGCAAGACGCCCGAAATGATGGCGCTTATTGCTGCTATCTTGGGTATATCAGCCTGCTTATCTGGATTACGAGCATCCTACGTGTTTGACACGCCGACGGGGCCAACCATTGTATGTGTCAGCGCTCTGCTGTTTGTTTTGACAAACCTCGCACACAGATTGATACCTTTCATACGACCCCACTTTATAGGCAAGAAAATATAATGGAGCACCACTACTTTAAATCTTTAGAGCATTTGGGTGATGGGGCTGAGTTAAGACTTACCGAAGTCATTGATAATATTGTATTTGATGATCGCGGCCTATTACCTGTGATTACGCAAGACTCAGAGACCAAAGAGATTTTAATGTTTGCGTGGATGAACAAAGAAGCACTGCAACGCACATTGTCGAGCAAGCGAATGACTTACTGGTCTCGAAGCCGCCAAGAATATTGGGTAAAAGGCCAAACCAGTGGTCACACTCAGGCACTAATGAATATGTCGTTTGATTGCGATGGTGATGTCGCACTTTGTCAGGTGAAACAAGAGGGAAAAGCATGTCATACAGGCCGCAGAGACTGCTTCTATCTACAAGTTGATCACCCAAACCAACGCGTTCTTATCAAAGGTGAGGCAAATTTCACATGAACACGATACATAAAGCCATTAAAGCCGTACCTACGAATAGCTGCGGTCTATCTTGGAACGTTAAGGTAAGCAAGCGATACCCTCTCAAGCATTTACTCCATGAGGATCCTATTACTATCGCTTCCTTGGAGGAGCTTTCTATAGGGTTATCAGACTCGATTGAGACTGAATTCTGTGAACATTCTGCAGTCCGTTTGGAGTCTAGAATCTAATTCCTGCTCGTGACTGTTGGGGCCGGCAAAGTGCGAAGAGTTGCCATCGCTTGCCGTCTGTAATTAACGATAAACCTCATATGAAAAATGTTCGATTTCCGCCAAAAGCTAGCGCTACGCATCACCAATTTTTGGCACACTTAACTTCTGCTTTTGGCCGACTGCCGAAGAAACCAGGACTCTATGTGAATTACTCCTTAGTGGCAATTCCAGTCTTTAAAAGACACATCTAACTTGGAAATTTTGAATAATAAAAAGGAACGCTAATACTCCGTAGCATATAATCTAGCATATAACTAAAACATGAAAATTATCCACCTGTTTTCAGGTCTGGTTGACTTAATTCAGCTACACTCACATCAATACAACCTTAAACGTAATACATTATGAGTATTCGCCAAATCCCTCCATTTCAATCTTTAATCGCTTTCGAGGCGGCTGCCCGCTTACTTAGTTTTAAAGATGCTGCGGACGAACTGTTTCTAACACCTCCCGCCATGACTTATAGGATCAAAGAACTTGAATCTATGCTCGGATTGGCGTTGTTCAACCGAACGACCAGAGGGGTTGAGTTAACAGAGGTCGGTAAACAGTACTACTTTGATATTTCGAAAACGCTGTTTGACATACAAACTGCGACTAAGAATACAATGACCAGTCAGCAAAGTAAGCCTCTAAAAGTACAAATGTTGCCATTTATGGCAACAGAAATAGTGATCCCGGAACTTAGCAACTTCTATGAAAAATACCCAGATATCGACATACAAATCGATACTAAATACTCCATGGCAAACTTTCAAACAGAAGACGTCGATGTAGCGATAAGGTTCGGCTCTGGGAAGTGGGACGACCTGATCTGCGAGAAAATCATGCCCGTCTCTGTATCTATTGTGTGTTCTGAGCAATATGCAGAAGAACATCAAATTAAAAGTCTCGAAGACATTAATCAATGCACTTTAATTTGCCTCGCCAATGATAAATATAATTGGGAGGTATTTGCAAAACAAGCAGGTTTAAAAACTATAAAACCTCAGCGTGAACTCCATTTTAATGACTATACCTTATGCCTTAGAGCCGCTGAAAATCATTCAGGTCTCACCATCGGCGTATTCCCATTGATAGACCAGTGGTTGAATTCAAGACGATTGATATGCCCTATTGACCTATCCCTCGATATGCAACAAGCATATTATTTTGCCTATCAGGAAAAAAGCGACAAAGTCGACAAAATACAAATATTTTATACATGGCTAACAGAAATACTTGTATCAAAGTAACACATATTTCAAACGTCAATTCAATATCATTTAAGAGGGCTTCAAATCATTTAAATTGATCAATAATCGGCTGCATCCCATACTGTTTCTTACTAACAAAGAGGAAACAGAATATGCTCGGCATCTACATGGATACACTCCCCCTCGGGTTTAATCACAAACAACGTATCACTAAAGCAAAAGCTTGGAGTCAAAATGACATCCATTTTTTTGATTTACCATCAGTGACCTTGCGTTACCGTTTTATTGAATCAAATTCAAATCTAAAGCAACGCCCTACTTTAGTTATTATTCCTGATCCGCCAGTGATGATAGAACACTACGCAAGCCTCGTTGAATCTCTTCGAAATCATTGCAATATTTTATTATTTGAAATGCCAGGTTTTGGGTTTTCATTACCAAAACGAAACTTCAAGATGAATTCAGATGACCTGAACGAAATATATGCCCTATTTCTAAAGGCAATCAACAAAGGTCCTTACATTTTAAATTTCCCATGTCTATCGGGGCTCAGCGCAGCTTATTTAATCCACAATCATCCTGAGTTGGCCTGTGGGTTGATACTGACGCAAACGGCAACTAAGACTCATAGTATTAATTGGCGTAAAACCGTTGATCCCAAAAATATATTGGGAACGCCAGTAGTAGGTCAGTTACTTCTTCGATCGCAACGGAAAAACATGACTAGAGGCTGGTTTAAGACCGTCTTGCACAAGAAAGCACTACTCAACCCATATTCAGACATTTGCAATGATGCTTACAATCATGGAGCTTGTTTTTGCCTTGCTAGTGGTCTTCAAGGGCTTGTGACACCTAAACTTCCCGAACATGAACCGGTGGATACTCCGGCATTGGTTATTTGGGGAATGCATGACAAAACACATAAAAAAACCGTAAAGGAAGACACATTAAAATTATCAAAGCACGCACAGCTTGAAGAGTTTGAACATTCTGGTCACTTTCCTGACCTTGAAGAACCGGACAAGTTCACTGAAAGCATCGCTAAGTTTATACTCCATGTATAAAAAGCACTATGATGAGGTATACGGGGGACTGGTGATAATCCCTGACTGGATTGCATAAGGCGCTAAGACTTATTATTCTGTCAATTCTGATGTGACTCGTTTTATAGGAAATCAAACATGGACGTGGTAGAACAATACCTCAATGCTTGGAATGCGCACGACTCTAAGGCTATTGAAAATTGCTTTCTCCCAGAAGGTATTTATATAGACTCCAACATTAACGTAGAAGTATCTGCTCATCAGTTAGCACTAAGAGCCTCTGAGCTTTTTACCTGTTTTCCTAAACTTAAGGTCTGTGTCAAAGACCGAACACCTAATGCAGGCGGATTAATTGCTACTCGCTGGACAATTAATGGTGCTTTGCCAGGTTTAGTGCTCTCGGGTGTTGATATGCTATGTATCCGCCAGGGAAAAATTCAGAGCGTACAAGTCTATTTTGATAGAGATACAGGTAAGATTTTTGCTAAAGTGCCGTCTCTACACTTAAAATATGCTCCCGAAGGCCTATCAAGACCTAATAAGACGGGTGTCTCGGAGCTAGCCAAGTACCATACCTCTGGGCTATCGGACCGAGAATTAATAAATATCAGACAGGCATTACAACACTTAATGCATGCAGAGCAGCGCTATCTCGATCAAGACTTAAGTTTATCGAAGCTAGCTGATGAATTACAGATATCCACTAACCACCTATCACAAACCATCAATACCGAATTCCATTGTAACTTCTATCAGTTTATTAACGACTTGCGCATCAGCTTTGCCAAGCAACTAATTGTGTCTGATGAGGCCACCGAATTAAAAGCATTAACCATCTCATTAGAGTCTGGTTTCAAATCCACCTCTACCTTCTATGCTGCATTCAAAAAAATAACTGGAATGACGCCTAAAGAATTTAAAATACAGTTGTAAAAGGCTCCGACTCTATAGAGTAAGACGATTTAGACAATGTATTTGGTTGAGAATACTTCATCTACGTTTAATGACTTAATCCCATGATGGAGAGACCAAAATGAACAGCGCGTTAGAACAGTGGAAAAAACAAGGGCATTTCTTTGACTTCAACGGTCAACAGATTTTTTACCGAGACGAAGGTAAAGGTATTCCTCTGATTTGTATTCATGGTTTTCCCACATCAAGTTGGGATTGGCGTTATCTTATTCCTGAATTGCAGAAAAATTATAGAGTTATCACTCCTGATATGTTGGGTTTCGGTTTTTCCGATAAGCCACAAAAACATCAATATAGTATTACAGAGCAGGCAGATATTCATGAAGCACTATTATTACTACTTGGAATTCATGAGTATCATATTTTGGCACATGATTTTGGTACTATCGTCGCCCAAGAGCTGCTGAGTAGAGCCACCAGCTCAGGCCCCATAAAACCAAAACCTTTATCGCTATTTGCCATGAGTGGGTCGATATTCCCCGAACTTTCAAAACCTCGTTTAATCCAGAAGTTGCTGATATCTAACATGGGAGTGCTAATTACCAAGTTGTTTAATGAGAAAAAATTTGCCAAGAGTTTTAATCGTGTTTTTTCAGAGCAAAAAAAACCAGACTCAAATACCGTGAATACCTATTGGCAACTACTATGCACTCATCAAGGCAATAAAATACTTCATAAATTGAACTTTTTTCTAAAAGACCGAAAAGTTCATGGTAAAAGATGGAGTGAGGCATGGCAGTCATCCACGCTTCCTGTGTGTTATCTCTCTGGGAGTGAAGACCCTATGTATGGAGAAGATACACTGATCAGACTAAAAGCAATTTCACACAAAAAAGATATTACCAGTCTGGCGGGCGTAGGGCACTTTCCTCATATTGAAGAACCTGAAGCGGTTGTCCGTCACTTAGTCGATTTTTTATCGCAGCCGACAACTAAGCAGGGTGTGTAAATTCGAGAGTATCGTAACGGCTATTTTGAATAATGAAAACGATAGCTATCAAAGCTTTTAACAAGTAAACGAAAATCAAACGCTGTAGCGATAGGTCTGTTATTTGTTTTAACTAGGTTGCTACGCCAACATAGTCGCAAGCTGCAATTTCGCGCCACTGTGCATGGCACCTACATATTCATTGTACATAATCAGCTCCCTGCCCTTACAAGCCTCAGGCAGCGGCTTAGTCATTGCCAGATAAGCAAATAATAGTCACGTTTAAGGCATTTTTCGCGCTTCAAAAAGGGTGGTCGACCATAAACCAAAGGCTTCCACCTTCATCCGAACCCGCGACATCAGCTCGAACCACTAAGCCCGCCACCATCGTTCTAAGAGAAACACCTGCGTCATACTTTAAATCAGACAATAACGCATTCGCCGTGTACTCAGGAGCAACCCTGCCAGCCTCAACAAAACCAACCAATTGAAACCAATCTAGTTTCAAAAAGCGTAGCCATCTAACACCCGCAACAGGGTTATATTTTAAGGTGTATCGATATTCAGCGGTCATATAAATGGAGGCTTTATCGTGAAACCGATTTTGAGCATATCCCCGCATTTTGTAAAATCCTCCCAAGGTCGACCCTTCATTGTATGCTGGCGCGTTAACAATTCGCTGCTGACCTTGATCGTTATACTCAACATCCCAAGACGGTGAATAACCGGTCCAAAAATTAAGCGCTATAACACGTTGATGCGCATTGTCAGATTCTCCAAGCGAGTAATATTTGCTGGCATCGAATTCAACGAAGGTCCATTCATGCTCAGACTCCAACCATTCAGCATTATGGCTAATTGAAATATACTGTTTAGAGCCTTTAGAAGGGTTTACAGGAAAGTCAGTATTATCATATAACAAGCCAAACTCTATGGCGTGAACCGCGCCATCCAAAAAGCGACCTTGCTCTTCAAAACTTTGATAACGATTAAATTGACGAAGCACTAACACTGAGGCGCCACTCGTTAATGGGTTCCATTCTTCTCCACCACTGGCTCCAGATACTAAAAGGCCATTTTGGGTTTCGTATTTGATCATCCCTTTGTTTTCGGTGGCCCCGAAAGGCAGGGAAAGTTCCAATTTCATCTCCCACCAGTTAGACAAACCATCTGCCTGAATATAGTCTTCAGGTGAAGATTCGTTGCTGCCCGCTAAGGGCGGTAAGTTAAATTCATCTTTTGGAGTGGCGTAGGCTCGCTGATCAGGATAATAACCTTCCATGCCAGCAATACTAAAATAAAATCGATCCGTCCCGAGTACCTGATAATTCCAAAGCCCGACACCCACGCCCTGGCTGACCTCTCCCCCAAATGCAGCCCCTCCCATCGTCATCTGATCTTGGTAATAGCCACTAGCCATCACGCCAACACCCACATTCAGCCCCATTGTTTCCGTTGAAAATATAAAAGGAAGAACCAGGTTCTCTGCCGACTTATTGGGTGATTCAAGTCTATCAACAGAGCGTTTAACATTAGCCGATGTCGATGCAACAGAGAAGGAAAGGGGACGGAGGGATTAATAATTAACCAGTTTCTTCTGCTAATAACTATAACGGTCAAACATGAAATGCATAATTTCGCTAGGCCGAGGGCTAAAAGTGCGGCTAAAGCACGGCAATTATAACGCCGTAAAACAACACTAAAAATCCGGCTACTTCAGCCACGACCAGCCCCCACATATAAATGGAAACAGTACTTGGCGATAATTTATATTTACCCATATTGAAAGGAGGCTTTAATTGATTGCTTGTATCTTGCAATAGCCCATGGATAAAATAACCAAATATTGCACTGGCAAAATATATCAAAACGGCACTAACAGCCACCAACTCTACAATATTAGGTAACTGACTGACCTGAACAAACTTTGCTAATAACATCGCGGCAAAGGCATACATCAACGACGCTCTATGGCAAATATCTACATAGGGGTGAGCCCGCCCATTCTCTGACGCCATAATTTGTTTGTATTTCCAAATACCTGTAAGCAACCCTGTGAGAAAAAACACACCTGCCGATACTATTGCTACACTCTCTGCCGTTTCCATCATAAGTAACTACCTTGCTCTGTTATACCGAGCCAGCACCATAGTAATAAGCACTAACCTGATTTCTTCCTGCCGACTTAGCTTCGTACATGGCTAAATCAGCGCTTGTAATTGCCTCACTGGTTGGATGCCCTTTACTAATGGAGGATACCCCGAATGACGCAGTTATATTGATACTTAGCGGCTGGTTTTTAGGCCCTACGATATCAATAGGTTGTGCCGCCAGCTCTTCTCTAACACGATCCATAATTACTTTTGCATCGTCAACACTGGTATCAGGCAAGCACAAAAGGAACTCTTCGCCACCATAACGGCCTATAGAGTCATATGAACGCAGGCTTTCTTTTAGATAATGTGCAAAATAGGTCAATACTTTATCGCCTGCTTGATGGCCATATTGATCATTCACTTTTTTAAAATAATCCAAGTCGACCATAACGATGCTAGAAACACTAGACGCACGTTCTACACGTGCGAATTCTTTATCTAATAACGAGTAAAATGCTTGCCGATTATATACGCCTGTCAAGAAATCAAACGAGTAAAGTTGACCAAATAATGAGTCACGCAAGTTAACCAAAGAGCGTGTAAAGGCCGCCTCAGAGGCTATAAAACTATCGTAATATTGAGGTGCTATTGCACTTTTTTTGGTAGCTTTTAGCATAATATACCTAACACTTTCGTGAATAGATTTATGCAGTTGCTCAAGACGTGGAAATTCGTCTTGCTCTAGAGTGAAGTG
The DNA here is from genome assembly GCA_016744695.1 of Hahellaceae bacterium. Taxonomy (GTDB): domain Bacteria; phylum Pseudomonadota; class Gammaproteobacteria; order Pseudomonadales; family Oleiphilaceae; genus Alkalimarinus. Next base: position 65,344 of record JADGDV010000008.1, on the reverse strand, counting down.
ACTATGCTCTCCATAATACCAAAGACCAAACCCACAGTGCTTATAGGCATCTGACTGCATGAATTCATCAGAGATGGGTTGTTCACAAATAAGTTTTTTATTCCACTCCCCAAGCCAACGGCTATGCTGCATTATTGCCTTGTTGATGGTGGAAATATCGTAATTTATTTTTGCTACAACGGTGCTCTGACCAGACTCTGAAAGCATCAAACGTCACTCTTTTGAATGAAAAATAATTACTTAACCTACATATTTCAGTATAGCCCTATAATAGGGTAATAATTTGATCTACTTCAGGAGAGTGTTAGGTTAAAGACCGGAAAAACCCCATTACTCTTTAGTCAATTGCTCGATAATAAAGCTACCCTTTCCACACTCATTCAGCAGTTTACCCAAAACAGGAAGCGCCGTTTCCATATCAGCCTTAAGTGTATAGGGAGGGTTAACCACAATCATTCCACTCCCCGTCATACCGCTTTCGTCGTCAGGTAAAATGCAATGCTCAACCCGCAACATGTTACGAATGCCTGCTTGGGCAAGGCTTCTTATAAACTGCTCTGTCGCATCTCTTTCTAACACCGGATACCAAATAGCAAATATGCCCGATGAAAAGCGCTTATAAGCCTCCTGCAATGAGCTTACGATTGTTTTATAGTCTTGCTTAACCTCATAAGAAGGGTCAATAAGTACTAAACCTCTTTTTTCAGCAGGAGGTAGCATTGCCTTTAAGCCTTGCCATGCATCTTGTTGATAGGCTTTTACTTTTTTCTTGTTACCTAGCATTTGCTTTAAATGCGAAAAGTCTGCGGGGTGAAGTTCAGTCAACTGCATTCTATCAATGGCGCGCTTAGCCAACAGCGCTATTTGAGGTGAGCCTGGATAACTATTTAACCGCCCCGTTGTATTTAACGAAGCGATTAATGCAGCATAATGGTCAATAACGTCAACCCCCGTTGAGCGACCGAAGAGCTTAGCTATACCACTTTGATATTCGCCATTTTTCTGCATCTCGGGGGAAGCAATGACATAACCTCCGGCACCACTATGGGTATCGTGATAGCAGAAGGGTTTATCTTTTTTCTTAAGATACTCAATAATCGCCAACTGTACGCAGTGCTTAAGCACATCCGCGAAGTTTCCCGCATGATAACTATGACGATAACTGAGCATAATAAATGAAGCCTTTTTGAATTTTATTGACTGTAAACGATGAAAGCGAGATAAGCCTTTAGGTAATAGGGAAATTAATACTATTTACGATGACTTTCAAGTTTATAACTTATAAAGCTGACTCTTTCCATATTTCAACTCCAAACCCTGACGCTCAAGCTTCTTTAATCCTCTAACAACCAACGAATACGAGTTATCAATCATTCGCTCTATTTCGCCCTCGGGTATTGATCCATCAAGAATGATAGTGTTCCAATGCTTCTTATTCATATGGTAACCAGGAATAACCGCTTCAAAAATATCTCTCAAAGAAAGCGCTTCATCAGGGTCACATTTTAAATTTAACTGACCCACATCCCCCTTGATGCCTAGTATTGCAAACACCTTATTCTTAACCTTAAACACAGGAATATCATCACCAAAAGGGTAGCTTTCAAGTGACTCTGGTTTATCTAAAAGATATTTTTTTGAAGTGCTGTAATTCATAATGAACCGTCGATTAATTAAATTCTTCAGCCGGAACGGACGCTTCTACTTGCTCTAAAAGATGTAACGCCACCCCTACAAAATCGGTATCGGTGATAATTCCTTTTAACTCACCATCCGTGACAACAGGTAAACACCCATGTTTAAATTTACGTAAATTCACGGCCGCCGACCTAAGGCTATCTCTTTGATCAATTATTTTTACCTGACGTGTCATCACCTCTTCAATTTTGTGCTGTTTTTCAAGTGATATACGTTGCTCAGAACTGCTTGTATGTAGTGTTGACTCAGAAGCGCTCAGTATATCGCGTTGAGAAACAAGCCCCACCAGGCGATGGCTATCATCAACAATGGGTATATGACGAATGTCTTTTTCTTGCATTAGAACACGTGCATCATAAACACTGTCAGTTGGCTTTAATGTAAACACATTACTCGTCATGACTTCATCAACACTGATCATTGGTAACTCCTTATTATTTTCTCTCTAACTAGAAAAGCAAACTACAGGCTCTCAAACATTGATACCTATCAACCGCCCTTAACAAAAAAATTTATCATCCACTCTGCAACAACTAAGTGATCAGTGTTTTCAGTTAAAGACTTAATACCGTCTTCAACTCGCTGATGAGGAATTCTATCTCGCCTCAGCTCCATTAATCGTCGGCTATAATCCCGAACAAACTCAGGGTGCCCCTGAAAACCTAATGCATAATCTTCAACCTGGAACGCTGAATAATTGCAAAAGTCGCTCTGAGCAATAACGGTTGAATTCGGGGGTAGCTGAACAACCTGATCTTGATGGCTCACTAACAGTGAGTATGATGGCATAGAGGGCTGCATCCATTCAGGGTTGGCCATGACCTTACTCAGCATTACGCCTACTCCCCAGCCTTTATCACTGTTACTGGTTCGCCCACCAAGAACATGAGCCAACAACTGGTGACCAAAGCAGACCCCTATCATCTTTTTACGATGGCTCGCCAGACTTCTTACATAATCACTTAAATGTCCAAGCCACTCATCGTTATCGTAAACGCTACTTTTACTGCCAGTAATAATATAGCCATCGCATTCATCGAGGGATTCGGGATAAACTCCTTCTATAACGGGGTAGGATATGAAACTGACAGAGGGAGCCGTCTGCATAAATAGTGTCTGGAACATATGGGAGTACGAGACATACTCTTTGCGTAAATCTTTATGTACGATGTCACAATCTAGTATGCCCAGCTTTAAGGGTTTATTTGTCATACCTTAGCGTATTCCATTCACAGCATTACAAAATAAAGACGCATAGTCTTCCGCACTCAAGGCTACAGGGTTTCCACTGGCTGACGGGTCTTTAAAAGCCATCCGCCCTACTTTCTCACTGTCTTCGGTGGTAATGCCAATTTCAGCCAGTGTATCAGGGATATTGAGTTGCTTCCTCAGGCTCAATAACCAAGTCATGAAACCTTCAAAGCTTGCTTCTTCAAGGCCAATACAGGTGGCAATGTGTGTGATTCGGCCTTCAATAGCATCCCGATTTTTCACCAAAACATAAGGTAAGATAATGGCGTTTAGCAAGCCGTGATGCGCATCGTACAATGCACCTAAAGGGTGGGCCAAGGCATGAACACCCCCTAGTCCTTTTTGAAAAGCCGTCGCCCCCATCGATGAGGCAATCATCACATGACTTCGCGCGGTTAGATTATGTCCATTACTCACCGCTTCAGGTAGCCATGTTTTAATCAGGCGCATGCCCTCAAGTGCAATGCCATCAGCCATTGGGTGATAGCCCGGAGCACAATAGGCCTCTAAGCAATGAACAAAGGCATCTAAGCCTGTCGCTGCCGTTAAGTTTGCCGGTAGACCTGCGGTAACCTCAGGGTCTGCCAACACAACCTTAGGCATTAGACTTGGATGAAATATTATTTTTTTAACATGCTCACTTTCATCGAGTATGACGGAAGCACGGCCTACTTCTGAACCGGTACCGGAGGTGGTAGGAATCGCAATAATGGGCGCAATACCCGCAGGATCTGCACGCAGCCAGTTTGAGCCAATATCTTCCAAATCCCAAATAGAGTGCGTTTGGCCACTCATTAGGGCTATTGCTTTACCTGCATCAAGCCCACTCCCCCCCCCTAGTGCAATAACGCCATCATGCTCTCCCTGTTTATAGACTTGAACACCTTGAAGAACATTATCACCCGTAGGGTTAGGCTTCACATCACTGAACAAAGAAACACTCATGCCTTCCGCTTTTATCAATTCTATCGCCCGCTCAACAAAGGCCATTCCTGCTAACCCAGCATCCGTTACTAACAAAGGCTTTCTTATTCCTAGAGATTTACAAACAAAAGGGAGCTCATTAAGCCGTCCACAGCCCATTCGAATGGTGGTTGGGTAATTCCAGTTACCCTGTAATTCATCTGTCGCAGTAAGGTCTAAAGAATATTCCATATGTAATCTCTCTGGCTTAAATGCGCTTAAGGTGAAATGATTTAGGTCGAGTTAATTGTTGATAGCCTAATGAAGATAAAGCACAGCCTCGGCCAGACTGTTTAACACCGGCCCACGCCAAAGCAGGATCTAAATAATCACAGCGGTTCATAAATACCGTGCCGGTTTCCAGTTGGTCACCGATCAACAGGGCCTGGCTTTCATCTTCAGTCCAAATTGAGGCCGTTAAACCAAAGGGGCTATCATTCATCAATTTTATGGCTTCTTCATCACTGGCAACTGACATCACACCGATCACGGGCCCAAAACTTTCTTCTGTCATTATGTTCATTTGATGATTTACATGCGTCAACAATTGAGGGGCAACATAAGCGGCGCCTAGCTCATCTCGGTCAAAGTAACTTGTATCCACGCAAGCCCTTGCTCCCTGAGCCACTGCATTTTGAATTTGTTCACGTATATGATCAGCCGCTTTGGTGCTAACCATAGGCCCTAACGTCGTTGATTCATCCAGCGGGTTACCCAGCTTATATTCATAAATTTGATTGATGGCCCCCTGAACAAAGCGCTCATATAGCGACTCATGAACATAGATTCGTTCAACGCCGCAACAAGACTGACCAGAGTTAAAGAAAGCACCATCCAGAACATTTTCAATGGCATGAGCAAGGTTGGCATCTTCTCTTATGTAAGCAGGGTCTTTACCCCCTAACTCTAAAGCCAACCCTTTAAAATAACCCGCTACCGATTTTTCTATTGCTTCACCACCCGCAACAGAGCCCGTAAAAGAGACAAAATCAACACTATCATGACTCACTAACTGTGCGGTTGTTTCATGATCAAGATGAAGGAACTGAAAAACACCTTCAGGAAGCCCTGCCGTGGCAAAGGCTTCAGCAAACCGCTCAGCACATAAAAGTGTTTGGTTCGAGTGCTTAAGCACCACACTATTACCGGCCATAATAGCGGGTATTATTGAGTTAACCGCCGTTAGATAAGGGTAGTTCCATGGGGCTATAGTAACCACAACACCTAAAGGTTCATGACGAATAAAGCGATTGAACCCGTTTTTTTCTTCAACCAAGTGATCAGCTAGGGCGGATTCAGCATTATCGATCATGTAACGGCCGCGCTCTTCCAGACCGTTAATTTCACCCGCAGAATATTGAATTGGACGCCCCATTTGCAATGTTATCTCATGGGCGATTTCATCTTTTTTCTGAAGTAGAGCATCGATTGCTTTATGGCATATCTTCGCACGCTCTTTTATCTCCGTTTGGGCCCACTCTTGCTGAGCGTTTTTAGCGCAATTGAGCGCGTTTTCAATATCAATCAGTTTAGCCAGTTCACGTTCAGCCAAGACTCGTCCATCAATAGGAGAGTACAATACAGTTTTCATTCATTATCTCCGTTCATATCGAATCCCGTAGGGTGTGCCGTGCGCACCGTTTTGTACTTTCGGTGCGCACGGCACACCCTACAAAAGAACAAAACCCGTTTAAATAATCTCAAAATATCGATCAAGTTCCCAATCAGATATATGCTTTCTAAACTCCCGCTCTTCCCACTCTCTTGTTGCAGAAAAGTGGTCTACAAACGCATCACCAAAATAGTGCCTTGCTATGGGTGATTTTTTTAGTCGCTGAGCCGCATCCCATAGGGTATAAGGTAATTGTAAATAATCAGGAAAACGCTTTTCGTAGGCATTACCCTCAACGAGGGGCTCCGGCTCTGCACGGTTTTCTATCCCCCATAATCCAGAAGCAATAACCGCGGCCAAAATAATGTAAGGGTTAGCATCAGCCGCGCCAATTCGGTATTCAATACGTTGAGAATTTTCATTACCCGGAATCAAACGAATAGCACACGTACGATTATCCATTCCGACACTCGCTTCAGTGGGAGCCCAAAAACCGGGAACCAAACGTCGATAAGAATTAATAGTCGGTGCAATCATGGCCAATAAATCAGGCATTAATTTTTGCTGCCCAGCATAAAAGTGACGCATAATATCGCTAATATTGTCTGGCTTACTTTCATCATAAAACAATGCAGCGCCACTCAAATCATTAACTGACAAATGAATATGGCCACTTTGCCCTGGGTAATCAGGTGACCAGCGAGCCATAAAGGTCGCCATCTTCCCTTCTTTTTGCATCGCAATTTTGGTAAATGTTTTAAATAACGCGGCTTTATCTGCAGACTTCAGTGCTTCATCATGAGCAATGGCAGCCTCCAATACACCTGGGCCGGTTTCTTCATGCAGCCCCTCTATAGGGAAATCCATGACATCACAAAGATTAAGTAGATTCTGGTAAGTTTGAGACTCAACACTGTTTCGAATAACCGAATAACCAAACTCTGAAGGGGCCATTGGTTTTAATGATTGATAACGTTTTTCACGAATGCTTTCAGGGGTTTCATTGAAGACAAAAAACTCATACTCAAAGCCAACTTCTATGTGTAAACCCAACGCCTTGGCCTGCTTTAGCACCTTTCGTAATACACCACGAGGACAAATAGCCTCAGCAGCGCCCACAAACTCTGCAAGAAATAGCAGCCCTCCGTTTTCAAGAGGTAACTCACGACAGCTTTCTGGAATTATGCGCACCGTCGCATCAGGGTAACCCGTATGCCAGCCGGTATATTTTACGTTATCGTAAAGCTGATCACGCACATCCCACCCAAGCACAACGTCACAGAAACCAAAGCCTTTATCAAGAGATGACAGGAATTTGTCTTTTGACATATATTTCCCACGCATCACACCATCAGTATCAAATAGTCCGACTTTAATATGGCTCAGCTGTCGCTCTTCAATAATGTCTCTAACATCTTCAATGCTACGAACATCTTTAGCGTCCATAAACTCCCTCTTATTTTTATTTTCTAATGCATACACTCTATTAAGAGTAGTCCTTTGCCTTAAAACAACAATGACATAGAGAAAACAAACATCCAACCAAAATAACTATATTCAGCAACACGCTGAATCAACCCTCTTATTGACTGAAAAAAGGGGGATATTAATAGTATTAACATGACTAAAATAACGCCACCACTGATAACTAGGTAAACGCCCCATTCACCGCCCCACAGATAAGGTGATAGCCCTAATAAAATCAGTCCTAAGCCACTCCCTATATATTCAAAGAAGCCACCTAGATTATGAATCTGGTTACGCACACTGCCCTTCATAGGCGAGCCCTGGTCACTAGGGAAAATGGCAGCCACTAAATAACCAACACTAACAAAGCTCATTAATATTAAAGGGTGTAGATTATTCAATTGGTCTGCAAAGAGAAGATAGGCAAATAATAGGAAGGCAATATTCACCAGCGCCAGTGGTAAAAAATAAACATTAGCGACAGCATTTTTATAAGGGCTATCAATTGACCCGAGCTCACTTAAAGTATTGCAGATGGCTGAATAATCGACAATTCGCCGTGCAAAATACATAGGCATGAGTACTGCAAAAAGAGAGCTAAAAACACCTAAAAAGACAAAAAGATACACGGCCATGTACAATAAAACCCTATATAAAGATACTCAACAAAAGTATAGCCCTATGTAGCGCCTAGTGCGTTCAAATAAGGGAATAGTGTATTTTTCTATTCACAAAATCAGGCTACACTTAGGGGTATAAATATCCTCCCACCCAATACAGAGACTCCAAATGACTCAGCTCCCCCCAGAAAGCTTTAAAGCACTAGTTCTACGTCAAGAAGGAGGTAAAACAGTCAGTTCAGTGGAGCAACTCTCCATAAATGACCTACCTGAAGGCGATGTATTGTTATCTGTAGACTACTCAAGCATTAACTACAAAGATAGCCTCGCAGTAACAGGTACAGGAAAAATAGTGCGCACCTGGCCTATGGTGCCCGGTATTGATTTAACCGGCACTATTATTGAATCAGATGCGGATAGCTATAAACCCGGCGAAAAGGTGCTGTTAACAGGCTGGAGTGTGGGAGAACAATACTGGGGAGGTTATTCGCAAATTCAGCGCGTTCAATCAAAGTGGCTAATTCCTCTACCTGAGTCAATAGATGGCAAAACGGCCATGGCAATAGGCACAGCAGGCCTCACCGCTATGCTTTGCGTTATGGCTCTTGAAGACGCTGGCATTAAGCCTGAAACAGGCCCTGTAGTGGTAACCGGTGCCGGCGGCGGCGTGGGCAGCGTAGCAGTAGCTATTCTCAGTCATCTTGGATATAACGTAACCGCGGTATCAGCTCGCTCATCCACTCATGACTATTTAAGAAAACTCGGCGCTAAAGACATTATTAGCCGAGAAGAAATGGAAAAACCGGCTAGAGCCCTAGAAAAACAACGCTGGGCGGGTGCTGTTGATACCGTGGGTGATGCTATTCTGGCCAGAGTATTAGCTGAAACAGACTATAATGGCGCTGTTGCAGCCTGTGGTTTAGCGGGCGGTTTTAATCTTCCAACCACTGTTATGCCGTTTATTCTCAGGAATGTGCGCCTTCAAGGTGTTGATTCAGTCATGTGCCCTAATGAAAAACGACAAACCGCTTGGAAACGACTGGCTCAAGAGTTACCCGAAAGCGCACTGAGTGAAATCAATAAGGTTGTATCTCTGGAAGAGGTTCAACAAGTGGCTGAAGATATGATGGCAGGAAAGGTTCAGGGGCGAACCGTTGTTGACCTAAAAACTTAACCCCAAGACTCATAGCTATAAAGAAATTTTTTCTTTATAGCTATACCCTATTTCATATTTGTATTCTAAGATAAGACAACATTCACTCCACAGGAAGAATAAAGATGGATAGCCTTACCGGTAGCCAAGAGCAAGTAAACGAAATAATTGATGCGTTATGGGGCTTAGTTTTAACCTACACCCCTCAACTTGTTCTTGCACTCTTAACACTTATCATCGGCTTATGGGTTATTAATAAAGCCGTAAGTTATGTACAAAGCAAAATGGATAGCAAAGTCGATGCAACACTTCATAAGTTTGTCGGTAGCCTTGTATCAGTTGGGTTAAAAGGACTATTGCTTATTTCTGTCGCCTCAATGGTCGGCATAGCAACCACTTCATTTATCGCAGTCTTAGGTGCCGCGGGTCTAGCTATTGGTTTAGCACTTCAAGGTAGCTTATCTAACTTTGCGGGTGGCGTGCTCATTCTAATATTCAAGCCGTTTAAAGTAGGTGATCTAATTGAAGGCGGTGGGCATCTTGGTGTCGTTAAAGAAATTCAGATTTTTAACACTATTTTAACAACCGTGGACAACCGCCGAGTTATTATTCCTAACGCGGTACTTTCAAATAACAGCTTAATTAACGTCAACGTTGAACCTATTCGCCGAGTAGATTTTACTTTTGGCATTGGTTATGGCGATGACATCAAGAAAACAAAAGATATTCTGAACAAAATTGCAGAGAATGATAGCCGAGTTCTTAAAGACCCTGCTCGCACCGTTGTTTTATCAGAATTAGCAGACAGTTCCGTTAACTTTACCGTGCGTTTATGGGTTGATACAGCGGACTACTGGGATGTTTATTTTGATACGCATGAAGCCGTTAAAATAGCATTTGATGCGGAAGGTATATCTATTCCATTCCCACAGCAAGATGTACATATGCATCAAGTTGCTTAACATTCAACTAATAATGCTGTCATTCCGGCATTGTTTTAGCCGGAATCCATTGTTCTGATGTTTTAAACAAATGTAAAACATGTGATGATTGAGATGGGCATCTTACTTTATGCGAGACCGCTCACTCAGTTATCAACATTACCCTCCAACACTCGGCATATTCATTGCCTATCTCGCAAAATGTGGACTAAGCTACAGATAACGGAACGAACAATAGTCAAGCAAGGAACGCCAACTTGATTTTTGTTAGAGGTCGTATCGTATGCCAGTACAACAACTTAAAGACTATCTCGATATAGAACAGGTTCAGTATATATCTGTTAAACACTCCCCTGCTTATACCGCACAAGAAATAGCCAAGCGCACTCATATTAAAGGTAATCTATTAGCCAAAACCGTGATTGTTACCATCGACGGTAAAATGGCGATGATCGTATTGCCCGCTTCTTGCCGAATACGCTGGGATCGATTCATCAAGTCCATGGACACTGACTTTATCGCATTAGCCGATGAGGAAGAGTTTCAAGACCACTTTCCTGGTTGTGAGGTGGGCGCCATGCCTCCTTTTGGAAATTTATTTGGTATGGACGTATACCTATATGATGAACTTGCCAAAAATGAAGAAATTGCTTTCAGTGCAGGCTCTCACAGCGAAATTATAAAAATGAAGTTTGATGATTACAAAACATTAGCGGAACCTACTTTGCTCTCAGAAGGCTTTGTAAACCCTGATGCACCTAAACCTGACTGGATGTGTAAAAGAAAAGTCGGTTAGAATACAGTCTTTTCATGGAATAGACTGTTTCTTACAATGACAAATCAGCATACAGAAAGCACTCAGAAGACGACGGCAGACAAAGCAACAGACACAACTACAAAGCAGTATGATATCGCTATTATCGGTGCTGGGATGGTGGGAACAGCCATTGCCTGCGGCCTTGGGCGTACAGGTTTGCGCATAGCTATTTTAGACAAAGCCGAACCTACGCCCTTTGACCCTGAAAAAACACCTGACATCCGGGTGTCTGCGCTTAGTTATGCTAGCGAGCAGATTTTAAAGAACCTGGGGGCATGGGAACACATAAGTAACATGAGAGTTTGCCCTTACCGTCGAATGGCGGTCACAGAGAAGCTCGATATCCCTCTAAACTTCTCCGGCGCGCCACTTAATCAAACATTATTTGACAGCAAAGATGTTGGGTATCCTTACCTAGGAAATATTGTTGAAAACAGAGTGACTCAAATAGGTCTACACAAGGCGATGAAACAATATAGTAATATTGATTTTATATGCCCCGCTACGATTGAAAATATTGATTTTAAGACAGCACTCCCCACTATTAAATTGGCAAAAAGTGACCATTCAGAAAGCATACAAATTGAAGCAAAACTCATTATTGGTGCAGACGGGGCGCTGTCAAAAGTAAGAGAGTGGGCTGCCATTGGTTTAAATAGCAATCAATATAAACAACAAGCATTAGTGGCTACCGTTGAATATAAAGGACAACAAGAAGATATCACTTGGCAATCCTTTACGAGCACAGGGCCTTTAGCTTTCCTTCCTTTAATGGATGTTAACGACAAACATTACGGTTCACTGGTCTGGTACGACTTGCCTGATAAAATAAGGGCATTAACAGACATGAATAACGATGCCTTTATTGAGGAGGTTGTTAAAAACTTTCCTCCACAACTCCCTCCGTTGATAACACTCTTAGAGAAGGGCAGTTTTACCTTGGTTAAACGCCATGCACAGCATTATGTAGGCAACCGTGTAGCATTAGCCGGAGACGCAGCCCATACAATCAACCCATTAGCAGGGCAAGGCGTTAATCTCGGTTTTCAAGATGCAGCAACACTCATTGAAATTATTTCTGATGCTCATGATCAAGGTAAGGATATTGGCTTAGTTGGGAGCCTTAAAGAGTATGAGCAACGAAGAAAATCTGAGAATTTGAAAATGATGGAGGTAATGGACTTTTTCTATCATATGTTCAGTAATGATAACCCGCCATTAAAACTGCTTAGAAATATTGGTCTGGGGCTTGCTGACAAACTACCTTTTGGTAAGAAAAAGGTTATTAAGTATGCAATGGGCTTAGAAGGAAATATTCCCAAACTGGCCAAACCAGCCTAGGCTGGTTTGCTTTTGATAATAGCTATTAACCAGAAATGGCTTCAGCCATTATCTTAGAACCAATAACCTCAGATGGCTTTAGTAGTGCATTTTTAACTGCCTCATTCACGACCAAGCTATAATGGTTCCCCGCAGGGGTAGATACGAAATTAACATACGCTTCAAGCTCATCGTCTGTTAGCCTCTGATAGGTATAAAGGTAATTAGCAAATACCTGCTGCCCTATCACCCCTCTCATCATAAAACGATTTGACTCAATACTATGCTTCAACTCTTCATAAGAGGGCATCTGTGGGTTATTTGAAGAAGCTGACATTGCACTCGCTAAGGTTAGCTGAACAGCAATGGCCGTTTCAAGTGACGCCTCTGTTGCATTGGTCGCTTTATCAAAACGTTGAAACAAGCGCTCTCTTTCACTTCCTCTGTACTTCTCCTGTAAGCTCAATAACTGTGACTGCATGTCTTTATAAGCTTCAGAAGACATTATATCAATTTCCATTTGGGTGATTTTTTTACCTAAGGGTGAATTCAGCCACTCTAGAACAGTTAACAACTCTTGCTCTGTTAACTCCGTGCTAAGCGCTGCTCTAATGCCCTCAATTGAATCACTAACAACAAAAGCCTGATCGATAATCTGACTTATCTGCATAATCATTTTTTGATTATTGCCAGAGCCCTCCTCTCCAGACTGCCCTCCACTTTGTTGAATACCTTCTTTTAGTAAAACGGGGAACTGGCTAATCATTACAGACAAGCCTGATTGTTTTATAACTTTATTAGCCAGTGCTTCACTATCTGCGCTTTGACTTGACTGCGCAGCACTATTAAGTGACAAAAAAGCAAAAACTAAGAAAAGACATATTTTTATTTGATGAATCATTTAACAGCGCCCTTGATTACATAAGAAGTTGATTAATACTATCCTCGGCCTTTCTCTATCGTCAAGCTCAGTCATATTATTAATGTTTTATGACAAATACCCTCCTCCAGATACTTCATTTTAGGTATTTTTGATACTTATCAAGAAATAGATTACGTATTTATACTACCTTGACACCATATTAATTGGCCATAAAGAGCCGAACACAAAACTATTTTATATCCGATCAGGAGCACGTAAATGAAGAACCAACTTAAATTATCTGCATTAGCTATTGCTATCGCAAGCTCAACCTCAGCGTTTGCTGCAGAGCCGGCTACATCAATTGAGCAAGCGTTTACTGATGGTGAAGCGTCTTTAAGCTTTAGATACCGCTATGAGTTTGTTGATCAAGATCCTTATAAAAAGGATGCTAATGCATCAACACTTAGAACTCGCTTAAACTACAAGACAAAGCAATATCAAAATGCCACCGCATTTGTAGAGTTTGATAGTGTTAATGAAGTGTACACAGGGTCATACAACAGCAAACTAAATGGTGAAGTTAATCACCCTGTTGTTGCAGATCCTAAAGGTACTGATTTAAACCAAGCGTATGTTGATTATGCGGCACCGGTTGATACCTTGTTTCGTTATGGTCGTCAAAGAATTTTACTTGATAACCAACGTTTCGTTGGTGGTGTTGGCTGGAGACAAAACGAGCAGACTTATGATGCATTTACTTTAGTGAATACATCGATTTCAGATACAACGATTATTTTAAGTAATATTACCAATGTTAATACCATAGTAGGATCGAATATTAATGGCGAGAATCATCAGGCATTTAATATTCAAAATAAGAGCCTTGGCTTTGGAACCGTTAGTGCTTACGCTTATTTGCTAACCGACATTAGTGATACTTACGGCGTACGTTTTGATGGTCAGACAGATCTAGACTCTCTATCACTACTATATACATTTGAATACGCGACGCAGGAAACAGATGAGTCAGACTCTAGCGAAGCAGATTACTATGTTGCTGAGTTAGGCGCTAAAGTAGCTGGTTTTACAGCTAAAATGGGCTATGAAGTACTAGGGTCAGATGATGGTAAGTATGGTTTTTCTACTCCACTGGGAACCAACCACAAGTTTAACGGTTGGGCTGACAAGTTCCTTGGCACACCAGCTGCTGGCTTAGAAGATTTATACGTATCAGTATCAACCGAACTTGCAGGACCTAAACTTGCGTTGATTTACCACACATTTGACGCAAATGAAGGTGGCGCAGACCTCGGTGACGAAATCGACTTCGCTGTTAGCCAAGACTTTGCTGACCACTACAATGTATTATTGAAAGGTGCATTCTATAGTCAAGGTGATAGTAATCCTGTTGCTGATGTGAAGTACTCAGATACCACTAAAGTATGGGTACAGCTAAGCGCGAAGTTCTAGGACTTCCGTTTTCTGTCTAGACATAAGGAACAGTGAAGGCGCGTCTTCCTTGCCTTCACTTCCTAATTTAAAGCCCTTTCAATGATTATTGACAGGGCTTTTTTTATTACAGCCATTAAACGCTAATGAAAAGAGCTTATCGCTTCCCTTCAATCGCCTTCTCTGCAAGCTCTACCGAGATATGACGAACATCTTTCCCTTTCACCATATAAATAACATGCTCCGCAACATTGCACGCATGATCTCCAATTCGCTCCAGTGCACGTAGTACCCACATAACACTAAGCACCTGAGAGATACTTCTAGGGTCTTCCATCATAAACGTAACTAAAGAACGAGTAGCCGTTTTGTATTCGTTATCTACCGACTTATCTTCTTTCATTACACTCAATGCTTTATTCGCATCGAAACGAGCAAATGCATCCAAGGAATCACGCACCATACGGCTTACATGCTCGCCAATATGACGAACCTCAACATACCCTCGTGGAGACTCACCCTCTTCAGAAAGCACAATAGCCATTTTGGCCACCTTACTCGCTTCATCACCCATTCGCTCCAGGTCACTCACCATTTTAGCAACAGACATCACCAAACGAAGGTCACTTGCTGTAGGTTGCCGCTTGGCAATAACCTGAGTACATTCTTCATCAATCATTAGCTCAAGACGATTTACATCTTCATCTCTTGCCAATACCAAATCAGCTAGAGCTGTATCACCTTTAACCAACGCATCAACTGCTTCGGCAACCTGCTTTTCTACCACGCCCCCCATTACAAGAAGATGGTTTTTTAATTCACTTAACTCAGAGTTAAACTGCTGAGAAATATGCTGCTTATGGCTATCTTTTGTTATAACGCCCATGTTTCACCTTCACACATTGTAATTTATCATTTTAACGGGCCACCACAATTGTAGGGTGTGCCATGCGCACCTTTTTTATCTGGTTTGCATCAAATTTGTTCAACATTTTTTTGGTGCGCACGGCACACCCTACGTTTTATCTAATCCAAACCCTAGCCATATCGGCCGGTAATATAATCTTCTGTCTGCTTTTTGCTTGGGTTAGTAAACAACTCATTAGTGCTACCAAACTCAACCATATCCCCCATATACATAAAGGCAGTGTAGTCAGAAACTCGCGCAGCCTGTTGCATATTGTGAGTTACGATCACAATGGTGTAGTCATTTTTCAACTCATGGATCAACTCTTCAATTTTAAGGGTTGATAATGGGTCGAGTGCCGATGCAGGCTCATCGAGTAATAAAACCTCTGGTTTAACGGCCACCGTACGCGCTATAACCAAACGCTGTTGCTGGCCACCAGACATACCCAAGGCACTTTCGTCTAATCGGTCTTTAACTTCATCCCATAAAGCCGCTGAGCGCAGTGCCCACTCGACTGTTTCATCCAGTACACGCTTTTTATTGATGCCTTGTATGCGAAGTCCGTAAGCAACATTCTCATAAATTGATTTAGGAAACGGGTTGGGCTTCTGAAATACCATACCCACTCGTCTACGCAATTCAGCTACATCAACCTTTCGGTCATATATATTCTGGTCATCAAGCAGTACTTGGCCATTAATATTACAGCCATCAACCAAGTCATTCATGCGGTTAAAGCAACGTAACAACGTTGATTTACCACAACCCGACGGCCCTATAAATGATGTCACTCGTTTCTGAGGAATTCGCAAGTTAATACCATGCAGCGCTTCTTTTTCGCCATAGCTCAACTTGAGATCTTTAATTTCCAGGCTGATTTTTTCATTTTCCAAATTCAATGCTTCTGAAACTCTTCCCAACGAACTTATATCAATAGCGTGGGTCTTTGTTTGTGCTGCTTCAGTCATGGGTACTTCACTCTTCTAAACTTAAATAGGTTTACGCGCGGTAAATATGTATATGCTCTCTATAAACAGAGACTTACATCTCTAGCGCTTTGTATTTTTCTCTTAAGCGGTTTCGAATTGAAACAGCAGAGAGATTAAGCAAGGCAATAACCACAACTAACAATAATGATGTGGCGTAAACTAAGGGTCGCGCTGCTTCAACGTTAGGACTCTGAAAACCAACATCATAAATGTGGAAGCCCAAGTGCATAAATTTCTGATCTAAATGAAGATAAGGGTAGCTACCATCTAAAGGCAGTGACGGTGCTAATTTTACCACGCCTACCAACATTAATGGAGCCACTTCACCCGCGGCCCTGGCGATAGCAAGAATCACCCCCGTCATCATTGCAGGGCTTGCCATAGGTATAACAACACGCCATAAAGTCTCTGCTTTGGTTGCGCCTAAAGCTAAACTACCCTCGCGGATAGATCGAGGAATACGAGACAAGCCTTCTTCAGTCGCAACAATGACCACTGGCAAGGTCAACAAGGCTAGAGTAATAGACGCCCATAATAAACCAGGAGTACCAAAGGTCGGCGATGGCAATGCTTCAGGAAATAGTGCTTGATCGACCCCTGAACCAATAAAGTAGATAAAAAATCCTAGCCCGAAAATACCATACACAATTGAAGGTACACCCGCGAGGTTATTCACCGCTATTCGTAATATGCGCGTAATCGGCCCTTGGCGAGCATATTCACGCAGGTAAACGGCAGCAACAACCCCTAAAGGTGTTACCAATATAGACATTAATAACACCATCAAAACGGTACCAAATATAGCAGGGAAAATACCCCCCTCTGTATTGGCCTCTCTAGGATCTTCAGTAATAAATGATCCTACTTGTTTTACATAAAATACAATTTTTTCATACAGGTTCATTTGATTAGGACGAAACGCTTTAACGACTTTAGCCAAAGGCATTTCTATTACGGTGCCATCCATTGTACTTGCTATGAGGCTATCTCTATTTATTTCACCGTACAGTGCCGTTAACTCGCCTTGTAAGCCTTCATATTCAGCATCATACTCTGCTCGCTCAGTCTGTATGGCCAATAAGCGTTGAGGGGTGGCTTTATTTTTAAGTTGAAGCGCTTTTTCCTTAAGACGCAAGCGCTCAATGCCCCGATTAATCCCACCAATCTGGCCTTGCTCTATCTCCTCAATTTTTTCACGAATACTATGCGCTCTTTCTAAGCGTTGTTGCAGTTCGGCCCAGGCCAAATCATTAACAGCAACCTCTTTTCCGTCTTCTTTAACTGCCTTCAAGTAACCATAGAAGTTACCCCATTCATAACGCTCCATCGTCATGACGGTTTCAGGGTAACGTTTATTCTCAAGGTCTCGTTCCAAAATCCATCTAAAATCAAAACCACTTACATCGCGGTTACCAATTTTAAACAAGTCTCGGCGCAAAGACTCAACACCTTCAGCTACATCAACACCTGCCGTACGCAGCTGTTCAGCGGGCACTTCTTCTGTTTCAACCACTTCTCCGATGATTACCGTACGTGAATTTTCATCCGCTATATAGTCAGCTTCCAGAACTGGGTGCGGCCAAAAATGCACCAGCCCTTTTGAGGCAATTAACCCTAGCAAACCAATAACCATCACGAGACTAATAGCAACCGCGCCAGCATTCAGCCAGACCCACGGATCGCCTTTTTGTGCCCATTGTTTAAAAGAAACTCGCATTATCATTTATCTCTTAATTAAAGTACGGTGTACTTGGTTCTTAATCGCTGTCTCACAAATTCTGCCGCCGTATTGACCACAAAGGTAAAGAGGAACAATACAAAGGCTGCTAAAAACAATATTCGATAGTGTGAACTTCCCACTTCAGCCTCTGGCATTTCAACCGCAATATTAGCCGAGAGCGTTCTCATACCTTCAAATATATTCACATCCATAATCGGTGTATTACCCGTCGCCATCAGTACAATCATCGTTTCACCCACTGCGCGCCCCATGCCTATCATTAAGGCAGAGAATATACCGGGGCTTGCGGTAGGAAGCACCACGCGAATGGCTGTCTGCCAAGGTGTCGCTCCTAACGCTAACGAACCATAACTCAGGTGTTTAGGCACACTGAATATCGCATCTTCAGTAATAGAGAAAATAGTCGGAATGACCGCAAAGCCCATAGCTGCGCCAACGACTAAGGCATTACGCTGATCAAAGTTTATCCCCAAGTCATTGGTTAACCAGCCACGCATATCGCCATCAAAGAAGAACTGCTCAATCACAGGGCTCATTTCAAAACAAAACCAGCTCACTACAGTAATCCAAGGCAACAATAATAATGGGTCCCAACCTTCTGGAATTTTATGACGAATGGATGCAGGCAAGTTTGCCCAAACAAAGCCAAACAACACAATAGAAAGTGGCGTGATCAGTAGCCAGCTAAAGATGCCGGGTAAATGAACTTCCATAAACGGAGCAAAGAACAAACCAGCCAAAAACCCAAGAATAACGGTGGGTAGTGCTTCCATCAGTTCAATAGTGGGCTTAACCTTACGACGTAATGCTGGAGCCATAAAGTAAGCCGTATACAATGCACCACAAATGGCTAATGGCGCAGCAATTAACATGGCGTAAAACGCGGCTTTCAAGGTACCAAACGCCAGGGGCATTAAACTATACTTTGGTTCAAAGTCATTATTGGCTGCGGATGACTGCCAAATATAATCAGCCTCTTCATAACCTTCATACCAAACTTTGTCCCATAAAGCCGCCCAAGATACTTCAGGGTGCTCATTATCAACAGCCCATAACACTAATTGGCCTGCATCATTTTCAAACATCAAAAAATTCGCTCGGGGCGCAATAATCAAGTGATTAACTTCGCCTTCAACTACCTTTTCATCAACCAGCATTCGCTGTGCCGTGGCATTGAAAATTGAAATATGCCCATCTTCATCACCCACAATAAAACCCTTACGACGATGCTCTGAAGCAACACTGGTTATGGGTGACTGACTGTGACTGAAACTACGTATTTTTTGTAATGTATATTCGTTATTCTCATCTCTAACCATAAACCATTGAGAGACAGACCCACTGGAATCAGACGCTAAGACAGAAATACCGCCTAGCAGTAATTCAAGCGAGGTTATTTGATATTGACCATCCGTTAAATCAACCCGGCTGTTTAATAATGGTTTTTCATGATCAGACAAATCATACACATCGAGCTTGCCATGCGCGGTTGAAATATATAACCAACGCAGGTCTGGCCCCAGCTGCATATCCACCACATCATCATTAAGATTTGGCATTGCTACATCAGACGCTTCCAAAACAACGTCGCCACTTAAGAAATCTTCTTCTTTTGAAAGGTAGGTTGAAAACAGTGCATTATTGCTATTCAAGCCAATAACAAACAGTGCTGATTCGGAATCCCTAAGGACTATTTTATTTATTGCACCGCCATTAGTATCCAGCTCAATAGGCTCATCACCATAAGGGAATTCTATAATGGGTGTAATAACACGCACGTCATTAGGGAAGGTCATTTTATAACGATGTTTGAAAATAATAGCCGTGCCATCAGACAAGCCCGCAATCACTAAATGATTACCAATAGCTGACTCTGCAAAACTAGAAACCCTTACGCCTTCTGGAAGAGGCAGAGCTTGCTCAGAAACAAGAGAGCCATCTTTAACATTAAAGAATACAACCTGGCCGGCAGACGTCACTCGAATAGCTTTTTCTGCCTGCTCCTCCATGGCTAAGTAAACCGTTTTAGAAGAAGCTCCGTTTTCTAACTGATCACTTCCGGGAATACTATATTCAGCAACCTGACTCATATGAGCAGGCTTAAACATCGGCATAACTTCATACAGCAAGTAGAAGAAAATAAGACAGATAGCGAGAATAACACTGATCCCGCCCATACCAATGGAGATCTCAGCAGCCTTATCCTTTAGGGATCGCACCTTGCGGTAGCGAAGTAACTGCGGAGTATTAAAGTCAAGCTCTGGTGCTTTTATAACAGTTTGATCACTCATTTATCACTCAATCCAAAAACATGATCCAATATCGATGTGCGTAGGATAAAGATCGAATGTGACAGTAATATTACAGAGATATGATATGTCTAATAAAGTAGCTAATAGGTAAATGGCAGATACAAAAAAACCGGGCTCAAGGCCCGGTTTTTTTTGTTTTTTAACTTGTAGCCTTGATGCAGCGAAGCGGAATCAGGGTTTATTCAGCGAAGTCAGACAACCCCCGGATTCCGTTGCACAGCCACAGTTTATTACTTAAGACCCAACATCTTCAGGCTCTTATCTGCAACTTCAGCAGGAAGTGGCACATAACCATCCTTCACAACAACTTGCTGGCCCTGCTTAGAAAGTACAGATTTAATAAACTCACCATCTAATGGAGAAAGTGGCTTATTAGGCGCTTTATTCACGTAAACATATAAGAAGCGAGAAAGCGGGTATTTACCTGTTACTGCATTATCAGGAGAAGCTTCTACAAATGGCTGACCTGGCTTTTTAGCCAAAGGAACCGCACGAACACTTGCTGTTTTGTAACCGATACCAGAGTAACCGATACCATTAATAGACTCTGAAATACCCTGCACTACAGACGCTGAACCAGGCTGCTCATTAACATTACTTTTGTAATCGCCCTTACATAGTCCTTTCTTCTTAAAGTAACCATAAGTACCTGAAACAGAGTTACGTCCGAACAACTGAACACTACTCGTTGCAAGACTGCCACTTAAACCTAGGTCGCTCCACTTAGAGATGTCTGCGTCATAGCCACACTTACGAGTAGCAGAGAAAATCGCATCAATTTGAGGAATCGTTAAACCCTCAATAGGGTTATCTTTATTTACAAATACAGCCAAAGCATCAATCGCTACTGGAATAGCCGTTGGCTTATAACCGAATTTCTTCTCGAAGGATTCTATTTCTTTGTCCTTCATCTTACGGCTCATTGGACCAACATTTGATGTACCTTCTGTTAATGCTGGTGGCGCAGTAGACGAGCCAGCCGCCTGAATCTGAACATTAACGTTAGGATAGTTACGCTTAAAGTCTTCAGCCCAAAGCGTCATCAAGTTAGCCAATGTATCTGAACCAACGCTAGATAGGCTACCTGATACACCACTAGCTTTAACATACGTATCTAAATTCTCATCAACCTTTGCTCCAGCGCTTACTGTAGTAGCGCCTGCTACGGCTGCAGTCATTGTTAATGCCGCGAATAGCTTCTTAAATTTCATAGTCATCTCCAATTTAAAATCAATATAAACCTCTAAGAACAGAACTATTAACTTACAAGAATAAAGTTACTCTTCTGTCCGGTTTGAGCACACTATAAAGTCGCTTTATGACAAGCATGTGACAACACTCACTTTTTACTTTAAGCAGGTAAAGATAAACACTTGGTTGATGACGTATCCACACCTATAATAGCTCGCCTCACTCATTAACAAGCTATTCCAATAACAAACAGGCAAGGAAAAAACAACAACAAATGGCCTTTAGTAATTTTCTCACAGCATCCACGCATCGAATCGATCAATTTACGGAGTTTACCGGTCGCACCATTGCGTGGCTTAACGTTGCAATGGTGATTTTAACCTGCTTGGTCGTGATCATGCGTTACGTATTTAACCACAGCTCAATCGTACTTCAGGAAAGCGCCATGTACCTGCACGCCATCGTGTTTTTAATGGCCAGCGCCTACACTTTAAAACATGATGAACATGTGCGAGTCGATATTTTTTATCAGCGACTTTCAACTAAAGGCAAGGCCTTAGTGAACCTGATCGGCACGCTGTTTTTACTTATTCCTGTCATGTTATTTATAGGCTGGAGCAGCTGGCCATATATTGAAAGCTCATGGCGAGTGCTGGAAACATCATCTGAAGCGTCAGGGCTTCCACTGGTCTTTCTTCTAAAGTCCCTAATTATAGTAATGGTTGCCTTGTTATTAGTTCAAGCAGTGTCAGAAATACTAAAAAGTGTTGCAGAACTAGCAGGTATCCCCGTAGCTCACGACCATAAAGAAGAAGGGGCACTGTAA
The DNA here is from genome assembly GCA_016744695.1 of Hahellaceae bacterium. Lineage (GTDB taxonomy): Bacteria > Pseudomonadota > Gammaproteobacteria > Pseudomonadales > Oleiphilaceae > Alkalimarinus. The sequence goes on along the minus strand of JADGDV010000008.1, from coordinate 43,219 downwards.
TGCTAGAATTCTTACCTCTGATTATGTTCGTAAGCGTTTGTATTGTTCTTTTAATGGGTTATCCCGTTGCTTTCTCGCTCGCTGGCACCGCATTAGCCTTTGCCGCTGTAGGCACGATGACAGGTGTATTTGATAGCGCCTTTCTTTTTGCAACCCCCAGTCGACTTTATGGATTAGTAACCAACCAAACACTCATAGCCGTGCCTCTCTTTATTTTTATGGGCTGCATGCTGCAACGCTCTAAATTGGCTGAAAACTTACTCGAAAGTATGGCCATTTTATTTAAAGGCGCTAAAGGTGGGCTGGGTATATCTGTCGCCCTTGTTGGTATGCTTTTAGCTGCCAGCACTGGCATTGTTGGTGCAACCGTTGTGACCATGGGGCTTATATCGCTACCGAGTATGTTAAAACGAGGCTATGCGCCCTCTATTGCAACAGGCACTATTTGTGCAACTGGCACATTAGGGCAAATAATCCCACCCTCTATCGCCTTGGTTTTACTCGGCGATGTACTTTCAAGTGCCTATCAGCAAGCGCAACGTGATATGGGTATTTTTAGCCCTGACACTGTTTCAGTGGGTGATCTTTTTGTTGGTGCTATCATTCCCGGTCTCTGCCTCGTTGGACTTTACATCCTTTATATCTGGGCTGTAGCAAAGTTCCGACCAGACCTTATTCCTCCTGCAGACCAGAGTGATAATAAAGAGAATAAAAGAAAATTAACCTTGTTTCATGACCTAAGCCCTCCCCTCCTGCTTATTATTACCGTGTTAGGGTCAATTTTAGGCGGCATTGCCACTCCGACAGAGGCGGCAGGAGTAGGCGCACTTGGAGCGATGCTACTTGCTTTCTATAAAAAGCAACTCACTATAGACGTAACAAAAGAGGTGTGCAGAACCACGACCCGTGTAACCAGTATGGTGTTTATGATACTGATAGGCGCGTCTATTTTTTCACTGGTATTCAGGGGCTACGGTGGTGATGAACTCATTCGCTCACTGCTCAGCGATATGCCTGGAGGTGTATTTACCGCAACACTCGTGGTCATGGTGGTTATATTCTTACTAGGTTTCATTCTTGATTTTATTGAAATCACCTTTGTGGTCGTGCCTATTGTAGGCCCTGTTTTACTCGCGATGGGCTTAGACCCGGTTTGGCTGGGAATAATGATTGCTTTAAACCTACAAACCTCCTTTTTAACCCCCCCTTTCGGCTTCTCATTGTTTTATCTACGAGGTGTCGCACCCAACAGCATCGTGACTTCAGACATTTACAAAGGGGTGATTCCTTTTATTGCTATTCAGCTCTTTATGCTGAGTTTATTAGCTGTTTGGCCAGAATTAGCCACGTGGCTTCCTGACTACATTTATAATTAAAAAGTATGCAAAAAAGGTATTAAGTACAATAATTGACCTAACAGGCAGATGAGTAGTAAAAATGTCACTATAATGTTATCAACTAAAAAAATAACAATCTAAAGAGTAAGACCATGAGACATAAAGAGCACAAACCTCAACCGGCAGGGGACCTAATACTTCAGATTGTACCGATGCCAAAAGACACTAATGCCAATGGCGATATTCACGCAGGTTGGCTAGTAGGACAAATGGACCTGGCGGCAGCCACCTCAGCTGGCAGGTTATCCCAAGGAAGAACCGCTACTGTTGCTATTGAAGGGATGGAGTTTATTTCTCCCGTTCGAGTAGGATCTTATGTTAGCTGTTATACAAAACTGGTTGACGTAGGAAGAAGCTCGATAAAGCTCACCGTTGAAGTTTGGACTCAGGATAACAACGAGCCTCATCCAAGAAAAGTAACGGAGTCTACTTTCGTTTTTGTAGCGATAGATGAAGACGGCTGTATACGCCAGCTGCCCAGTGAAGTATTACACCCATAACAAAAGATTAATTCACATATTTCAATATATTAATTATATGGTCTATCATCTATTAGTAGTGATTTTTTAATGGACTGAGACAACTATTTTGCCAAAAAAACCTAAAATATTAACCATTGATGATAACACCCTGATTCATTCTATCGTGCAGCGCTCACTAGATAATCAGTATCATATTTTCTCTGCTATTAATGGTGAAGAAGGTCTTAAAGCAGCTAAAAGAGATCAACCCGATGTTATCTTATTAGATGTTGAGATGCCGGGGCAAAACGGTTATTCCGTTTGTAAAAAGCTTAAAGAAGAAAAAGAAACAAGCCATATTCCTATCATTTTCTTATCGAGCCTGAGTAATCTAAATTCTCGCATGGCAGGCTATGAAGCGGGAGGGGCAGATTTTCTCGTAAAACCCTTTGAGGCACCGGAGTTAATAGCCAAATTAAACATATTAACGTCATTTACCGAAGCTAACGAGGGGCTTTGCCTACAGGTTGAAACAGCCACTAATACTGCATTTTCAGCCATGCGCGGCTCAAGTGAGTTGGGCCTAGCCATTCAATATATAGAATCTAGCTATAACGCTAAAAACCTTGCGACTCTAGCTGATAAATTTTTGGCTATCACTAATAGCCTAGGCTTGAAGTGCAGCCTTATGTTTAATGAAATGCAAGAACACTCATTTTTCTCCTCCACAACAGGAGAAATATCCCCTTTGGAAAAAGAAGTCATCTCAACAATTTACGACAAAGGAGAGCGCTTCACCGATTTTGGTAACAGAACACAGATAAATTACCCCAAAGTAGCCCTGTTAGTAAAAAACATGCCGCTTAATGATATGGACACTTACGGACGCTATAAAGACTTTTTGCCTACGATGCTGGGGGCAACAGATGCAAAAGTAAAAAGCCTCGAAACTGAACAAGCTTTATACGCCCAATCACTTCAGTTAAGCAGCTCTTTTTCTGCAGTACGCTCTACACTATCTGAAGTGGGGGCTAGTCTTGAAAAGAACCAGGCTGATGTGGTTGAGTTATTAACATCAATGCTTGAAGAACTGGAAGATAAAATCCCAAAAATGGGGCTAGAAGATGACCAAGAGTCTTATATTGTAAATAAAGTCGATTCAACCATTGCTTCCGCCCAAGTAATTATCGAAAGCAGCGCAAACACCAGTCACGCGTTTAAATCTGTTTCTCGGCTACTACAACATTTGGCAGAAAAACAACAATCTCTCCTAGATAATATAACGCGAGAAGATGAAGAGCCTGAAGACAATAATGCCGGCGAAGTTGATCTTTTCTAAACCCTTATTTAAACGCTAAGCAGAGCCATTTTTAATGGGTAATGACCATCTCTTGATGGAAAGTCCTCTTCAGGCACAATTACTTCAATATTTTTAACAGGCTTACCTGCTTTTGTAGCGGTACGCTGAAGTGTCTCAAGCCAGTCAGCCAAAGGAACCTGAGCCACGTTATTAGCGCATAAAATCTGCCCCCCCTCTTTAACACAGAGTAATGCAGGTTTGAAAACACTCGAATAATCTCTCACTAAATCAACCGTACCAAACGGGCTTTTAGCCCACTTCGGGGGGTCTAATACAACTAAATCAAACTGGCGCGCTTCAATTTTATTGTATTTTGGAAGTTTGCTTTGCCGACCTCGTCTCGTTGCTATTGGTAAACCGGCCATCTGACGCGCCGCCGTAAAAAAATCTGATTTAATAAACTCAACACTTGATTCCGCCAGCTCATTTAAACGGGCATTCTCTTCCCCTACCTCTAAAGCAGGTTCAGCAAAATCAACATTAACAACCTGCTTTGCTCCTCCTACCGCGGCACTAATGCCTATACCACAGGTATAAGAGAACAGATTTAAAACGTCTTTACCCTCTGCGTGTTTCAGAACATGTCGTCTCGCAGCACGAAAATCAAGAAACAATAACGGGTCTTGCCCTTTATGCCGACCTTGGGCCAAGTAGTTAACACCTAGCTCTTGAAACACCACATCCTTTGTTAATTCTTTATAATCATCGCTATCAAAGCGATTTAAGTATCGGGAATTAGCAGCGCTGCGGTCGTTGTATACAAAAAAGTGAGAATACGAGAGGTGTGTTGAATAAAATTCCTGAATTTGCTGAAGTTCATCATCACATAAAGCCAGATGAAAGGTCTGTATCAGTATAAGCTCGCCATATCGATCAACCGTTAAACCTGACTTACCTTCATTTGTTCCATGAAAAAGTCTATAGGCTGTCGTTTTTTCATTATGTAACGACGTAATTAAAGCCTGCCGTTGGGTGTAAGCGGTGGAGAGTAGTTCTTGCAGCATCATTTTGGTTCACTCAATACAATGCGCGCCAAATACTATATGTGACAAATACAATGCGCGACAAATACTATAGAATATAGAGCAGTGATTATAACAGTAAGCATTAAAGAGAGAAGTAATGGCAGAAGGTATTTTCACCAAAGTACTCATATTATTATTCGCATCAGTCGTTGCCTCTGCCATTTTCAGGCGAGTACATATCCCCCCAATTTTAGCCTATCTCTGCGTGGGGTTAATCGTTGGGCCCGGCGCAATGGGGGTTATTGATAATGAAGGATCTATTCGGTTTCTGGCTGAGTTCGGTGTGGTGTTTCTATTATTTTCATTAGGTCTCGAATTCTCACTACCTAAAATGATGGCCCTCAGGCGTACGGTGTTTGGTTTAGGGGGGCTACAGGTACTCATTTGCAGCGTTATCACCTTTGCCATTTCTGTTGCAGTGGGTGTATCTATAGAAGAGTCAATTGTATTGGCCGGCGCACTATCACTTTCGTCAACCGCCGTGGTCAGTAAGGAACTCTCTTCACGCAACGAACTACACAAACCTCATGGCCAGCTAACCATTGGCATATTACTATTTCAAGATATCGCCGCCGTACTCTTTCTAATATTAGTGCCGGCTCTCGCGAGCAATGCTGAAGACGAACTTCTTACTTCTGTTGGTCTGACCTTGGCTAAGGGCGTTGGAATATTTGCACTCCTTTTAGCTTGTGGAAAATGGCTTCTTCCCCCCTTATTCAATGAAGTAGCTAAAACCCGCTCAGAAGAAGTATTTGTTCTTACCGTGTTATTAGTTGCACTTATGGCGGCAGCACTTACACACCATTTTGGATTATCGATGGCTTTAGGCGCGTTTATAGCGGGTATGATGTTAAGTGAGACCAACTACCGCCACCAGATAGAAGCGGACATCAGACCATTCAGAGACCTCTTATTGGGGTTGTTTTTTATTACAGTAGGCATGACGCTGAACCTGAAAAACCTTCTTGCTCACTGGGATTTGATACTACTTTGCAGCGCTTCACTTGTTATCGGTAAGGCCGCATTAATTTTTGCCTTAACCCGTGCAACCAAAAACAGCAAACGAGACTCGATAACCACAGGTTTATATCTAGCTCAAGGAGGCGAGTTTGGGTTTGCCTTATTTGCACTAGGGTTTAGCAGCGGTATTATTAGTGAGTCCGTTAGCGGAATAATGATCCCTACGATTGTGGTTTCTATCACCCTAACGCCATTATTAATTAATTTTGCACCCGTTATTTCAGAAAAGCTGTTCGGAAAGCGCAAAAAAGAAGTACATAAACATGATTATAAAGATCAGCTAAATGAGGCCAGCGCTGAATTAAGTGAGCACGCAATATTGTGTGGGTTTGGACGAGTAGGACAAACTATCTCACGTTTTTTAGCTAAGGAGTCACTCCCTTATATCGCAGTTGACATTGACTCTGTTCGAGTCAATGAGGCTAGCGCAGCCGGAGAAAATGTTTACTATGGAGATGCTTCACGCCTAGATATTTTAAAACTATTAGGCCTCGATAGAGCTAAATTATTAGTAGTTAGCTATAACGATTTAAACGTTGCAAAGAAAATCCTCCATACATTAAGAGAAAATGACTACACCATACCCGTTCTAATTCGAACCCGAGACGATTCATCATTAGAGGAGTTACTCGAAGCCGGTGCCACGGAAATTATCCCCGAAACAATGGAGGCTAGCTTGATGCTAGCATCTCACGCATTAACAATGATGGGCACGCCAGCCCCTCAGGTTTTTAAACGTATATCAGAAACCCGAAAACAGCGCTATCAAATTCTTCATGGTTATTACCACGGTATTAGCTCGAAGATGATAGACGACAAGGGAAGACCTCTTGAGCAGCTCCATGCGGTTCAACTCACAAAAAGCTGTTTTGCTACAGGTAAGTACTTATCAAACCTCAAGCTTGAAAAAGCGGGCAACCCAGTTGAAATGATAAAACATATTGATGGCACAGAATCTACACCGTATCCAACATTAAAATTAACGATAGGTGACACCTTAATTCTTCATGGGAACTCAGAGCAGATTGAGAGTGCAGAAAATCTAATTCTTGGTGGTTAGACTCTAACTACAAAATGACAGGACACTGCACTTATGACTAAAAGCAGGATAATAAATCATTTGTGTAGTGTAAAAAAACTCTAATTAAGCGATAATTATTCGCAATTAGAATTACTCATTCACCAGTCTAATAGGTATCTAATGAAATCATTAAGTTCCCTGCTTAAAAGCAATAAAAACTGGGCTAAAAAAATTGAAACGACGAATCCGGGTTTTTTTGAACAATTGGCAACACAGCAATCCCCTGAAATTTTATGGATTGGCTGTTCGGATAGTCGAGTTCCGGCCAACCAAATTGTAGGTCTTGACCCCGGTGATGTATTTGTTCACCGAAACGTTGCCAACATTGTTAACCAAACTGATCTTAATTGTTTATCTGTTATTCAATACGCAGTAGAAATGCTTAGAGTAAAGCACGTTATTGTTGTAGGTCACTATGGTTGCGGCGGTGTTCATGCAGCCCTACATAATGAAAACAATGGGCTTATTGATAACTGGCTAAGAAACATTAAAGACACCTACACTGAACATAATGATGAACTAAATAAAATTACAAACGAAGAGCAGAAAGTTGACCGTCTCTGTGAGCTTAATGTTATTAAGCAGGTTCATAATGTATGCCAGACTACTGTTGTTCAAGAGGCTTGGTCAAAACAACAGAATCTTACTGTACACGGCTGGGTTTACGGCATCAAAGATGGGTTAATCAAAGATCTTAATGTATCTATAAGTAGTAATAAAAAAACCGACTCAATTTACCACATTAATAACTAGAAAAAGATGAGAAAATCAAACGGGGAGGAATTTGGTTATTTGTTATAAAGAGTTATAGCGACTTCCCTCTGAAGATCATTCTGCGACTAGGCCGCAGAATGATGAAAGGATCGTTAACGCGTTCCGTAAACAACCATGGTCTTGCCTTTAACTGAAACCAAGCCCTGCTCTTCAAGCGTTTTTAATACGCGTCCAACCATTTCTCGAGAACAACCTACAATGCGTCCAATTTCCTGACGGGTAATTTTTATCTGCATTCCATCTGGGTGCGTCATTGCGTCTGGCTCTTTACATAAATCAAGCAAGGTACGTGCTACCCGACCTGTTACGTCCAAGAATGCCAAGTCTCCAACCTTACGAGTGGTCTGGCGTAAACGAGACGCCATCTGCTCACCAATAAAGTAAAGTATACGAGGATCTTCCCCTGATATTTCACGAAATTTAGTATAGCTAATTTCAGCCACTTCACATTCAGTTTTAGCTTTTACCCAAGCACTACGGGAGTCCATATTATCGAACAGTCCCATTTCTCCAAAAAAATCGCCCGTGTTCAAATAGGCCATAATCATTTCTCTGCCATCATCATCTTCAATGATAACGGTCACAGAGCCTTTGATTATGTAGAACAGTGAGTCGCTTTTATCCCCTGCATAAATAATTGTACTTTTCGCTGGGTAACGACGCCGGTGACACTGTGACAAAAAGAAGTCCAGATGTTTAGTTTTGCTTTCTACCGGTTTAATAATCGTTGCCATCTTTTGTTGTCCCTTTGTCCACTACTTTATTTTTTGAATATCATTTATGGTTCGTATCCATGAACCGTTTTTTCATACCTACGTTTATATCAGGATATACGCTACTCAGCAACTTATTGATATTGCTGACACAGTGCCAATTTAATAAAGTATAGACTAAGAATTAAAAAGCACCTTGCGGTTTTTTGTCATAAGAGTCCATATTGAAGAAGGTGCTTTTATGTTACTCTTCGTAGCTGAATGAAAGTTAGCTTAAGGGTACAGAAATGAATGTTAAAATAAGCTGGGGCGGTGACGCCAAATTTGTTGGCGAATCAGGTTCTGGTCATCAGGTAACTATGGATGGACCACCAGACCATGGTGGAAAAAACCTTGGGCCTCGCCCTATGGAAATGCTACTTCTTGGCTTAGGAGGCTGCACCTCTTTTGATGTAATGAGTATTCTCAAAAAATCTCGCCAAGACGTAACCGATTGTGTTGCTGAAATTACCGCTGAAAGAGCCGATGAAGTACCGAGCGTATTTACCAAAATTCATGTGCAATTTACGGTTAAAGGTAACAATCTTAAAGAGTCTTTGGTAAAACGAGCCGTTGCCTTATCCGCTGAAAAGTATTGCTCTGCGTCTATTATGTTAGAAAAAGCCGGCGTAGAAATTACTCACGACTACATTATTGAATAACCTTTAACTTAGCCATAAACTCTATGTTGCATAAGCTCCTTTACTCTGGGTCTAATAATCAGATCCATAGCAAGGGGCATTTTATTACCCGGAATAACCAAGGTATCTCGACGAGATACAAACGCCCCTTCTATCATCTGTAACAAGTAAGGAAAGTCTACTTCGTTATAGTGTTGAAAATGTATGACCACCATACTTTCATCATCACTCGGAACATCTCGCATCACAAAAGGGTTAGATGTATCTACAGTAGGCACTCGCTGAAAATTAATGTGTGTATTAGAGAATTGCGGAACGATATAACGTACATAGTCATCCATTCTATTCACAATGGTATTCACTACCGCTTCCTTTGAATAACCTCGTGACTGAGTATCTCTATAAATTTTCTGAATCCATTCCAAATTAACGATTGGAGCCACACCAATTAATAGATCAACATGGGGTGATATATTTACATAATCCGTTTGAATGCCGCCATGAAGCCCCTCATAAAATAATAAATCTGTGCCCTGAGGTAAATTCATCCACGGGGTAAAGGTGCCAGGCTTATCGCCACCCGCTATCAACTTATGGTCATCATCATGAACGTAATGTCGGTACTGCCCTGCCCCTGTTGTTGCGTAGTCTTGAAACAAGTCTTCAAGTTTATCTACATGGTTTGCATCCAGTGAAAAGTGGTTCCACTCACCATAATGCCCCTGCTCTGCAAGAGCAGTCATTTCTTTGCGGGTATATTTATGAAAACTATCGCCCTGAACCATCGCAGCATTAATGTTTTCATCCGCAAAAATACGATTAAATATATTGCTCGCGGTGGTCGTTCCTGCACCGGAAGAGCCAGTCACAGATATAATTGGATGCTTAGCTGACATTACTACCTCCTTACAGGTCGCGAATTAGAAGAGGGTATAGTACCATTTAAATATCATTCAATCTCAGGATAAATTCATGCCCGAAGTTCATGATCTTGGCCTTATTATCGACTCGCACATCCCTCTGGTCATCATTCAATCCCATGAAGAAACCCGGAGCATTGATACCCTAACTCGCTTAGCTCGTAAGCGCGACCTACCCATCTATAGCTGGACAATAACCGACGGGCTTAAACGCCGTGGTTTTGGGCTTGAGCTAGAAGAGAAGAATAAACTGGATGAACCCGATGATATCCTAAATCATATCAAGCACTCATCAACGCCAAGTATATTTATTCTCTGTGACTTTCACCCCTGGTTAGATGACGCCCCTCGCCGCGTAAGATTATTAAAAGACATAGCACTCAATCATCGTCAGGTCGCACACACTGTGGTTCTTATTAGCCATCAGCTTAAAACCCCACCAGAGCTGAAACATTTAAGCGCACAATTCTCCATGCATCTTCCTTCACCTGAACAAATTATGGCCATTGTAAGAGATGAGGCTGGCAAATGGTCAACCAGCAACCAAAACAAGCGAGTAAAAACCGACAATACAACGCTGCAGCAATTAGTTAAAAACCTACAGGGTGTCAGTTACTCTGAAGTAAGACGCCTAGCCCGCGGAGCCATTGTTGATGATGGTGCAATTACGTCTAACGATATCCCTAGTGTAAATAAAGCCAAGTTCGACCTGATGGATATGGATGGTGTTCTGAGCTTTGAATATGACACAGCCAAATTCAGTGATGTGGGCGGATTAAATAACCTTAAACACTGGCTATCAGAACGTAAATCCGCATTCAATGGAGAAGGCGAGCACATTCTTCAGCCTCCAAAAGGAATAATGCTTCTTGGCGTGCAAGGAGGCGGGAAAAGCCTCGCGGCCAAAGCCGTATCAGGCGTATGGGGAGTGCCTCTGCTTAGGCTTGATTTTGGTACGCTTTATAACAAGTTCTTTGGTGAAACAGAGCGTAACCTTAGAGAAGCCTTAAAGCTTGCTGAACTGATGTCTCCTTGTGTGTTGTGGATAGACGAAATTGAAAAGGGCTTAGGGCAAGACAGCAACGACCAAGGCATATCGAAACGAATATTGGGCACTCTACTAACATGGATGGCGGAGAATACGCACCCTGTATTTATTGTAGCCACTGCAAACAATGTCTCTGCCTTACCTCCAGAACTCCTTCGCAAAGGAAGAGTTGATGAAGTGTTCTTTGTTGACCTGCCAGATAAGACAGTGCGACAAGAAATATTTGAGATTCATTTAGCGAAACGGACATTAGATAGTAAACGCTTTAATACTCATTCTCTTGCCACTCTCTCAGAAGGGTTTTCAGGAGCTGAAATAGAGCAAGCGATCGTAGCGGCTCGATATGCAGCTCAAGCTCAAGAGATTGAAGTCAATGAAACACATATATTGAATGAACTTAACTCAACCCAACCGCTTTCTGTGCTGATGTCTGAAAAGCTAGATGAATTAAGGGCGTGGGCTAGTGATAGGACGGTAAAAGCGTAGGGTTCAGCATATAAACCCTACCGCTGTAATTAAATATTCCCAAGCAATCGGGGTTTCTCTATCGCATACCCTTGCGCATAATCGACCCCCAGGCTTGTTAAAATATCAATGCACTGCTTATCTTCAACCTGAGTGGCTACGACTTCTTTCCCCATAAAGTGAACCATTTCTGTCATTGATCGAACCATTGCGCGGTCACTGTCATCGCTTGCTAACGCTTTTACAAAGCTTCCATCAATCTTAATCATATCGACAGGCAGTTCTTTAAGAAAATGATATGACGACATACCTGCGCCAAAATTCCCCAAACAGAAATGACAGCCAATATCTTTTAATTCAGTCATAAAGTCAGCCACACTATGCACATTAGAAATTGCAGAGGCTTCAGTAATTTCAAACCATATTTTTTCAATAGGCGCATCATTTTTACTTAAACGGTGATAAATAAATTCTAAAAGCTCTTCATCATTAAGCGAATGGCCTGATAAGTTAATGCAAATCCCCCCCATAGCCTCTACCTCAGCTTGGTGGCTCGACATCCAATCAAGCATATGCCCTACAACCCAGCGATCTACCGCCTGCATTCGATTATATTTTTCAGCAGTTCGCACAAACTCATTCGCGGGAATCAAGTGCCCTACGTCATCATAAACACTAAGTAATATTTCATACTGCGTTTTGAGTTTCGTTTCTGCTTGCAGAGGAATAATTTTCTGGCACCGTAACAAAGTTCGTTCATTACTCAGGTTACTAAAGCCGGCAACCTTCGCTTTTATTTTCTCTTGTTGTGATAAATTCGGTGCATCAGCTAAATACTGTTCTATTTTATTAGGGCCTTTCAATTTCGCTTTTCGACAAGCCTCTTCGGCCACTTTCAGTAATTTTTCCGAGTTTTCAACAACGTCTCCCGCAGACGCCAAACCGATGCACACCGCTAGATTGTAAGATTTACTTTCCCACTTAAATTCATGACTGTGTATTTTCTTAACATACTGAGTTGCAAGCCCTTCAATATTGGCATGCTTAACTAACACACCAAATTCATTCCCCCCCATACGTGCAACAATCGCACCTAGGGGTGCATAGTCAACCAATATCTTAGAGACCTCTTTTAATATCTGGTCTCCTGCCTCATAACCTGCAGCATCATTAATAATTCTAAACTGCCTAAGGTCGATATAGAGTAATGAACACTCAACATCATCTCTCTGACCAAGTAAGTTCTCAACATTACGCTCAAATTCTTTTCGGTTAACCAGACCAGTTAATTCATCATGAGTTGTGGCAAAAGATAACTGCCCGTAAACCTGTTTCACCATGTTGTCGAGACTTTCATCAACAATAGGCACTTCATAATCTTTATCAATAATGGCGATTTCTTTCTGCAAATAGCCAGCCACTGTCATGAGATCAAGCTCAACTACTTTCATACCTTGGTGGTTAACAAATACGAATTTAGAATAACCTTTTCCAATCCACACCAAACGCATGTACTGGGGAGACTCAGGGTTTTTAAGGTATTTTAACCAATGCCCCACCTCAAGTTTCTGCGCCCGCTGTACCCAGCGCTGCATTCCTCTATGTCGACTTTCAGTCAATAGCGATACATCTGCATTGGCACCCGCCTGCTCAGCAGGCATTGTAATCATTTCGAGATTACGTTCTCGCGACCCTACAAGAAAACGTTTTAGTTCATCTCTAATATGCCCTGATGGCATGTGATTACTGGAAATTGAAGACAAACCATCTTGTATAATTCGTAATAAATCGGTCAGATTAAGATCTAAAGTAGGGTCTTCACCGTAAGCTAACAAACTATCAAGTACACCTAAATAATCTTGCCATGCCTGACTCTGATCGCCCTGGCGAATAAATGTCAAAGACAATAAATCTTGCCAGCCACCATTAATCAGTGAAACCACCGCTTTAGGAACCTTACGACCACCTATTCTCTTCTCAATTTGTCTGGCCACTATTTTTTTCGCTTGTACGACTTTCTGAGAACCCTCAGCCGCCGCCGCTACACGCTCTACATTTCTACGATAAAGAAGATTTTGTCGATCGACCAACTCATCAAGCTCTCCAAGCACCTCATCAAATACACCCGTATCTTGTTCAAAATCGTTATTAATGCGCTGAATAATACCGTCTATTTTCTTCTGGTTACCAGGGTTTGGTCGTCCACCCTTAATACCTAGCTGAGCCACTCGATTGAGTACTGATCGAACAGGACTATCAACCTCTTCAAAAAACTCCTTATTCCTCATCAACACCTTAAGCACAGGTACCTCAAGTCGCGTTAATTGAGACTTGGTTGTTTCTGTTAATTTCTGACTCCCCTTCATGCTGACAAAGAACCGGTCAACAATATCAACAGCCCCTTCCTGTTCTGTTGATAGCCTCTTTTTACCACCTACATGTGTTTCTAGTTTTTCTTTCACTCTTGTAATAAGCGGATTGGTCTCAGTTTCATTCTCAGTGGTTGCGCTAACAGCCTTAGCCTGTAAATCTTTCAAGCCCGTCTGCAGCTCATCGTGGCTCCACTTAGGTAATTTAAGCTCAGCGGCACGCTCTTCTTTTGCGGCAGGGCTTACTTTCTGCTTACTTTTCTCTAGCTTTTCAAATAAGGCATTAATGGTCGAATAAGCACTCTGCGCCGCCTTTTGATGTGTTTTAAATTGTGATACATCACTATCACTAAGCCCCTTTCTAAACTGAAACGGAGGATCTAACGATTGAACATTTTGTGTTTCTGGTGAGGGTTGTGAGCGGCTAGGTTCTGCCATACGAGTTGAATTAGCAGGGGCTGCTAGATTATTTTTATTAACCGAATAAGGCTGCGTTACGGTCTTATTTTTAATCTCTTCGACAGGGGCTATGCTTTGAGCCTTATCAGGGTTTACTTCGCGACCTGTTCGGTCGGAGAGATACTTACTCAAATCTAGGTCAGGCAAAATATTTTGGCGAATAAGAATTTGATTTAACTCCTTATATAAGTCCCCCATATTCCTTATGACGCTATTATCAAACGTTCTAAAAATAACCTTATCAACCGACTTCGAAAAGTTGAGTTGCGTAACAGCCTCACGAAAAGCATAGACAACCAACGCCGGTCCCAAAGGGTTCTGGTAACCTAAGTGATTAACAACGCCTACTTGGTCAAGTCTCATTTTAAGCTGTAATAATGAGCCCCTGTACTGAGTTTCTGCCTTAGTCACCATTACCTTGAACAACAGCCAATCCTCGAACTCATTCTTTTCAATCAAAGAAAGATTATTAGGCTGATTATTGTTTTCTTGGTGACTTTTAGGTCGGCCTGGCTTTAGCGGAGCAGCGACCGCAGAAAGTGTTAGCAGACGTATTTTTGATTGTTTATTTTTAATGGTTCCCGCTGCATCCATCAGTTCATTACAAAACTGATCACTTGACGCATTATTTGCAGAATGAACAAGTGCTGCATCAACATCCGAGAAGTAACGATCTAATAAGGGCTCAAGGTGCTCTGCAATAGATTTATTACACTGACGAATAACAAACGCAGCCTGGCCTGTTTCGCTATGAATAGTCGGAGCAGCGCTTTCCTGATTGCCACAAAGCGTAAGCATTACATCGATGGTTTCAAGACCCACTTCAATAAAGCATACCCCCATGGCACCTTGTATTAAGCGCACAGGATGAACAACGACATGGTGTTCTTTACTCGACCGAGGATCGATAAACAACACCTTAATTTTTAAATCAGGAGATTTTTGAACCGCTTCTCGCACCGACAATGACACATCATCATCATATTTTATAAACAAACCTTCGGCACAGAAATCAGCAATATCGCAGTGCCAATACTGTTCATCCGTTAAAGTTAGTTTTGCGGCAAGCTGAATTGGCCGACGGAGGCTCGTGCGCCGTTCCATGGTCATTTAAATAGAGTCTCTTTATACTGAAGTCAATGTTACGTTCGAACTACGATTAATTACTACTAAGTATAGACAGATTTTAACATTAGGCAGCAATGATCTGTAAACAATAGTAAAACATGCTAAAGGCTATACCAACATAATGATAAATAAACCATTTATTATAT
The DNA here is from genome assembly GCA_016744695.1 of Hahellaceae bacterium. Lineage (GTDB taxonomy): Bacteria > Pseudomonadota > Gammaproteobacteria > Pseudomonadales > Oleiphilaceae > Alkalimarinus. Next base: position 28,173 of record JADGDV010000008.1, on the reverse strand, counting down.
TTTTTGGCTCAATATTACTCATTCTCTCCGCCCTCTCAGCATTACAAGGCTGCGGTCATTTTTCATATTACCAGCAAGCTATTGGTGGTCAGTATGAAATACTAAGTCAGCGAGTTGATATAGAGACCTTAATCAATAACAAAAACACGCCAGACAAGCTCAAACATAAACTTGAAACGGTACTTCAAATAAGGTCATTTTCTGCACATGACATGGCCATGGATATCAGTAGCAATTACACTCAATATAGTAATTTACAACGAAAGTATGTGGTTTGGAACGTTTCAGCAAGCCCTGCACTTTCTCTTACTCCTCACCAATGGTGCTATCCTATTGTTGGCTGTCAGAGTTATCGAGGGTATTTTCATCAGGAAATGGCCGAAAAAGAAGCCGCTAATTTACAACAGCAGGGTTACGATACTTGGGTCGGCGGCGTTTCCGCTTATTCAACGTTAGGCTGGTTTGAAGATCCTGTTTTAAACACCTTTATTTTTAGGAACGATGCAGATCTAGCCGCCCTGCTGATTCACGAACTAAGCCACCAGATACTCTACATTAAAGGCGACACCGCCTTTAATGAAAGCTTTGCAACCGCAATAGAAATAGAAGGTTTAACACGTTGGCTCAAAAAAGTTGAGCAAGAAGAATTATTAATTGCTTACCAACAAAAAAGAGAAGAGAAATCTTTTTTTATTGAAACGGTCTCAGCAACAACCAAAAAGTTAAAGGTGCTTTATGATTCTGAACTGAGCGATCATAAAAAAACACTCAAAAAAGAACAGGTTTTTTCTGAATTAAAAGACAATTATAAAAAATCTGTCGTCGAAAAATCTTTACCGGGTTACTACACTCATTGGTTTGATGAAGTTAACAATGCAAGACTGGCGGCAATATCAAACTACTATCATTATGTTCCTGCTTTTAGTGCAATGATTGAGAATGCGAACGGGGATATGGCCGCCTTTTACAAACAGGCAAAAGCGCTCAGTGAGAAAGACAAAGATGTCCGAAATGAAATACTTAATAGCTATTTAACGGGGTCGAATAGAAGATGAAACCACAAAACATTATTATTACTGGCGGAGCAAGCGGCCTCGGCCTAGAAATAGCCCAGCGCTATGCAAAGCAAGGCGCTAACATTGCCCTGCTAGATCTTACAAAATCAGATATCGCCCTTGATAAAGTGAAGCAGGCTTGCCATTCAAACGCTCAAAAAATTGAATTATTCAGCGTCGACATTTCTCAATTTGATCAAGTTACAAAGGTTGTCGAAAAAACGGTTAACATGATTGGCTCACCAGACGTAGTGATTAACTGTGCAGGTATTAATAATGCTTGTGGCGTATTCGAAAAAATCGATCACGATGCCTTTGAAAAGGTGGTGAAAGTTAATTTGTTTGGCTCTAGAAATATCGCTAAGGCAGTGCTTCCTTATATGAAAGGAAATAAAAGCAAGATCGTATTCATCGCATCTCTGGCCGGCATAGTAGGAAACTATGGATATACCCCCTACTGCGCCTCTAAATTTGGTGTAATGGGGCTAGCCAATTGCCTACGTATTGAGCTTAAACCACACAAAATCAGAGTACAGGTCGTTTGCCCGCCAGAAATAGATACGCCAATGGTTGTTGATGAACACAAAACCATCCACCCAACTACATTAAAACTAGGTTCATTAGGCTTGGAAGAAGCGATAGACGGGATAATGAAAGGCTTAAAATCTAAGCGATTTATCATTATCCCTGGAAGATTAGCCAAGCTCACATACTACCTGAATCGTTTTGCACCCAACTTTATTACTCATGGTGTAGTCGATTCAATCGTTGCAAAAACAAGCCATTAATTAAGTACGTCTTGCGCTGGCATATAATCATAACCCAAGTCTCTGGCTACAGGCTCACAGGTCACTTGCCCCTTGTAAATATTAAGCCCGTTACGTAGGTCAGCATCGTCTAACAATGCGGTGTTATACCCTTTATTGGCTAAATCAACGATGTAAGGCAAGGTTGAATTAGTTAAAGCAAAGGTGGCTGTTCTAGCGACACCACCCGGCATATTCGCAACACAATAATGCACGATGCCATCCACGTTATAGATGGGGTCTTGATGGGTGGTGGCTTTGCTCGTTTCAAAGCAACCGCCCTGATCAATCGCCACATCAACCAACACCGCTCCAGGCCTCATATTAACTAATGTAGTTCGCTTAACTAACTTTGGCGCAGCCGCGCCCGGTACTAATACCGCGCCAACAACAAGGTCAGCACTACAAACCGCTGACTCTACAGACTCTACCGTTGAGTAGAGCGTTTTTAGCCTGGGACCATAAAGACTATCAAGCATTTTCAAACGGTCAATTGAGCGATCAAGCACTGTCACGTCAGCACCTAAGCCCATGGCCATACGAGCAGCATTCTCACCCACAACGCCGCCACCGATAACAACAACTTTACCTGGCTCCACACCGGGCACACCACCCAACAAAGTACCATTTCCGCCTTGTGCTTTTTCTAATGTATGCGCCCCAGCTTGAATAGCCATACGCCCTGCCACTTCACTCATAGGTGCAAGTAATGGCAATCCGCCATGACTATCCGTTACGGTTTCATAAGCTATCGCCACAACACCTGATTTAATTAATAACTTTGTCTGATTAGGGTCAGGGGCAAGGTGAAGATAAGTAAATAGCAGTTGTCCTGGACGCAGCATGGCGCATTCTTGAGGTTGTGGTTCTTTAACTTTTACAATCATATCTGCGGCCGCAAAAATCTCCTCAGCCGTATTAATCAGAGTTGCACCAGACGCTTCATAAAGCGCGTTAGTCAAACCAATAGCCGTTCCGCCATCCCGCTGAACCAAAACCTGATGCCCTTGATGCACGAGCTCCCTAACCCCTGCTGGAGTCATCCCTATTCGATATTCGTGATTTTTAATCTCTTTAGGTACACCAATAATCATGCCTAACACTCCAAATGGTATGGGGTAACGCTAATACTCCCAAATACAATAATGATGCATTAATAACATCATCAGAACTTCCATCTAGTATAGTAAGCAAAACACGATATTTGGTTCTATAATTATTAAATATGCCCGATAAAATATCGTTATTAATCTTTTTTTAGCATAATTAACTATATGCACAAATACTTATTAAAAGGTTCAAGTGAATAAAAACAAGGTAAGTACATCAAAAGTTATTGATCGCATCGATAAGAAGATTCTGAGGCTATTGCAAAGCAATGGCCGAATATCAAACATTGAACTATCTAAAGCCATTAACCTTAGCCCCACCCCCTGCCTGGAAAGAGTAAAAAGGCTTGAAAAGAGTGGCTACATTAAAGGCTACGCAGCCCTATTAGATCCAAAAGTATTAGGTGCAGAGCTATTGGTATTTGTAGAAATAACCCTAACCCGAAACTCCTCTGATATTTTTAACGAGTTCAATCAGGCAGTAATACTGCTTGCTTCCGTTCTTGAGTGCCATTTGGTTTCAGGGAATTTCGACTATTTGATAAAAGCCCGGGTTGCCAACATGGAGGAGTACAGAAAATTCCTTGGTGAAACATTGCTGACACTTCCTGGAGTGGCTGACTCAAGAAGTTATGTGGTTATGGAGGAAGTGAAGGAAACATTAAGCATTCCCATTTAAGCATTACACCGAACCACAAAAATACGCTAAATACCGGAACTCTTACCCTGGCTAAAAGCTCTGAGACTATGCTTTTAAATAAGCAGGAGGACACGAAGCACATTGTTCAAATTCACCGTGATCATGAGAGCAAAATAACGTGATATCTGAACGCTCTGCTTTTAAAGCGCGCAATCGCTTTTGATTATAAATGCGTTCGGCTCGGCTAGTTTCATCAATCGCTTGAGTCAGTGATAAACCTGGAGTACAACGTGGCTTTGACAATGACATTTCTTCATGATGAAAATAAGCATCGCCGCAATGTAAAATCCAGCCTTCCGTCGTAGGCACAGCAACACCACAATGGCCCCGACTATGACCATGCAAAGGAATGAGTAAAATATCTTGCAGTCGGTCAGTCAGCACCTGAACACTTTCAAAATCAAACCAGCGCCCTCCTTCAAAACGGTGCAACTGCCAATCAGGATTATGCTTCCACATTTGAGATCTATAACGAACCGTTTCAATAATGGAACAAGGCTCTGTTGCTGCACTGTATTCTTTCTCATGAAGATGAACTTTAGCATTAGGAAAATCAACAATACCCCCCGCGTGATCAGGGTCTAAATGTGTCAATATAATATGCCGAACATCACCCCTTTTAAAACCTAGTTTTTCTATTTGATGTAACGCTGTTTGAGTTGGGTCCATCACTGGGTTCATTGCTTTTTTAACAAAAAAACCCATACGCGAAGCACTCTGCATATCTTCAACACCAAAGCCGGTGTCAATCAGCACCAACCCGTCATTAGACTCAATGAGAAGGCAGTGACACGAAAGAAGACCTTTCTCAAACAAACCTCCTTTGCCATTAAAGAGCTTGGCCCCCTGAGGGCACAGTGTTGCACAATTTAGATGATGTATTCGGTAGGACATTTCACGTCTCAAATAAAACAATTATAAAAACTAAAGGTAGGTGCAGCTAAAAGACACTATCACTTAATAGTACAAAAGTATCAATATATAAACATGATTATTGAGAAGGGCTTTCTAATGCAGGCAAATGAACACCCGCCTCCTTTTCACTCGTAAATAGTTCCCAGACTAGATCTTCTCTATAAACCTTTTCAACTGCTTTTTTTAAGTCGGGAATTAAGGCCTGATACGCAGACTTATTAGAAAGGTGAAGCCACCATTCCTTTTTATTTAATACAAAGGATTCACCTAAGGCCTTAGGATCAAACTCTAAATTATGCAGTGCTTCCTCCAAACCTGACTGCGAGCCAATAACCGCATCAACCCGCTTAGCCTTAAGCATTCTGAAACCGCTTTCATAATTCACAACTGTAAATTTATTAATTTTAGTATCAGCATCAAATCTAGGCTCAAAGTTAGCTCGCCTTAATACGGCAATACTACTTAAAGCGTAAAGATCATCATAAGTACGGAGTTTAAAACCTCTAGCGGGAATCACCAATACGTTAGATTTAGATATTTCACCAACGTACGTAACATAGGGCTTTAGTGATTCATTTTTAAATATAATGGCAAGATCCAAATCACCTCGCTTCATACTTTCAACAACGCGAGGATAAGGATAATAGACAATTTTAAAATTTACCTGTAGCTCTTCCTCTAGCAGTTTAAAAATATCAACCACCACACCGCGATCAGTATTTTCATTAGGGTATGCAAAGGGAGCGAAAGGAGGCAGACCTACACGCAATACAGGCAACTCAGAAGACGCGTCATCAGCACAGATATAAGCCGAACAGCAAAATAACCATAGAAAGACAAAGTATCGTAAAGTCATATAATCCTTATCACCTAAAAAATAGCAACCAAATGAAGTGTAGCTTATTACATATGACTAATTTAACTTTAAATCAGCCCCATCAATTTTGATTAGTTTTTAACCATGAGTAACACTATTAAAAAAACAGCACTATACTGATCTAAATAAGTTCACCTCTAATAAAAAAGAGCGTCTTATGGGTCTATTTAGCAATCAAATCCTATCATTATTTTTAGTCTGTTTATTCAGTACAAATGCACTGTGCGCTGAAGTTAATTACCTCGTAATTGAAGATATCTCAAGGCCCTTTCAAATTACCGAAAACAATCAAAGTAAAGGTGGGATTGTTTCTGACATTATAGATGAGGTATTCAAAGACCCTGAATATACCATTATCCGCCATGTACTACCGTTAAAGCGGCTCTACAAACTAGTAGAATCTGGAGAGATAAAAAATTGGATAGCCTATGATGCGAAGGCTTGGAACTCATTAAGCCAATGGGGGAACTTTGTTGATGAGCCGCTATTTCCCGTTAATCATGCCTATTTAACTTGCCAGAAAAATGCACCACTGAAAATATCATCGAGTAAAGATATAGAAACTCATAACTTAGCGGTTATCAGAAACTTTAATTATCCAGAACTCATACAATTGCAAAAAACAGGCAAGCTAAACCTCACCTCAGTAGATAGCTACCAACAAGGTATTAGTCTAGCAGGGTTAAATAGGGTTGATGGTTTTGTTGAGATGGAGTTGCGCCTTCGCTTTAACCTTCAGCAAGAACAATTAAACAAGCCCTGCTTTCAATTTATCAATATGAGCCAAGTAATTTCTGACTATGCCATTTATTTAACCATAGACAACAATAACAATTTGCTTAATCGTTTTGCTAAACAACGCATTAAAAAATTGAAAGAAATAGGTTTTATTGATGATGTTTTGGACCGTTATACACAAAGAAAACTCGTTTCATCAACCGCTAATTAAGTTGGGATAAAACTAACCGTTAAAGCCAATCACTCAGTTTAAACCCCAGCTCCAACTCATTGTGCTGCAATTTCAACATACCAGGTTCAGGCATCGTTATAACCCAGTGCTTCTCGCTTAAGGCCAATGAATCACTTAAACCACCATTAGTCACACAAACATTTTCAATCAGTTCTACTTGCTGAAAAGTAAGTAACTCATTATCAAGTACTGCAGTAGCACTAAATTGCTTACAACCATCATTCACCGCTACCAACATTTTTTCGCCAAAGTCTAAAGTCGGCAAGGTATTAAAGTGACGGATACCTACCGGGGCATCGTTAAGACTAACCAACACCCAGCGATGATGCTGCAGATCACCTTGTATAATAATATTGGTTTTTGAACACTCATCGTATACGCCATCAATAGTGATTAAACCATCATAGTCTACTGCAAAGCCTTTTCGCTCAGACTCACGATCTATACGCCCTTCAATGACCACACAAGCGGCGTCGTATGGTTTAGTGCTTTGCGTCTTTGAAAGTGCTTTAAGCTGCTGCTGGACAGAATGAGGGGTTTTGGGGTTTAGCCAATAACACTGAGAGTTAACTTGAGGGCAGAAGCTATTCACTTCGTGACCCACCGTGTAATTACCTCGATAGCGAAGGCTATTATCTGATGAACCTTCTCCAGCTATGGCGCTAGCGGCAAAAAGAACTGATACTAATAAAGTAAAAAAACGAAATAACATTGTATTTATCCTGATGCAGTACTTTAAATCTGACGACTTATTGACCAGACAAGGTTTCATTCACGCGAGTAGTCATGCGAATAATTTGAGGCCAATCATAAGAAACAATATCTTGCCCGTGGGCCAAGTTATTGCGCAAAGACTCAATCTCTTTAACCCCCTGTTTAGCTTCTCGCCTTGAGCTATAACCAAATCGCTCTAAGTGGAAAGGGTTTTCCAGTAAAATGAGTGCTTTATCAGATAACTGTACACAATCCAGTAATTCACACTGCTGCCCTCGCCTTTCTCGCTCTTCCTTGAGTTCCTTCGCTTTGTTCAACCGAGCAGGGCTAGCAAACTTAACCCAATCACCTCTTGGCCAAGTCAGCTTAATCTGATCGGCAATATATTGTTCTATTAAGGTAATAATACCAAACAGCCACATACGCACCACGGGCTTTTGAATGTCATTTCTAGAGATAACACCTGCGACTTGCCCCATACTGGTAACAAAGCAGAACTGATGGTGTACTAGCACTGCAATAACGCTTAATAGTGGTGTGTCAATATCAGCCAGCTGTGTATCCATAAACCGACGTTTAAGACAGGCTGGTTTACTGTTAATTTCATCTAATAACACGTACCCATTTACAAAACCGTCTTTTCGTAAACCAATAACAGGCATATGTATACTACTGAGATGATGCAGTAATTCTCTTTCGGTAATATCCCACTCATAAGAAGGTAATGATTCAGCAATATCCCGAGCACAAAACATTTCACCGAATACTCGCTGAAGCTTTCGCGTTGAAAACAAATCTTTAGTCGCGTGAGAGTTTCTAGGATCTGTCCATGAAATTTCTGTGTATGGAGGGATAGACCACTTATCAGCCCACTTCTTACATAGACGCTCAGCCCGCTGATAAAGACGCTCATCCCCATCAACCAAATGAGGTAATAACTGCTGCATCTCCATCACAAAAACGCGACCGAAGCGTTCGTCATGCTTACAAATGTCAACACAGTTATCCATTAGATCGGCTAGTTTGATCGTTTTAGCTGCAGGTGAAGCCTGACTAAGATGCTCACGATCAATGCCTTTACGTTGAGCACGACTACCATCACTAGGGCGACTAACATCAGTAAGATCAAAAACAAACTGTACCACCCGAGAACCAAAATTCAGCTCAATATCTTCAAACGTTGCGGAGGTGTCTTCAACCGTGTCATGTAACCAAGCCGCTGCGATGATTTCAGGGTCATCGGTTACTTCAGATACGGTTTGTGCCACTCTCTTCAAGTGAACCTGATAAGGCTGTTTTGTATACTTTCTTAAGTGGTTTATTTGCGTATGTGCCTGTGTGGCAAAATGTTGTGCTGACTTGACTAGCGGTTCCATTACTTTACCTAATCAAAAAATTAAATTAAGTAGATCCTACAGGCTATTTTTATCCTTTGCATTACCAATGTAGCTACTCAATTAATTATGAGCATCCACTCCTATGATCAGAAAACAGCCCATGTGACTTCACCCTAAATTCGTGTTAGAGTAATTACTCTACATTAAAAATGTAAACACTTTATTTAAATTCAAGGTATTGTGATTTAAACTCTAGCTCTTATGTAACAACACCGTATTCGTAAAGCTCAAACAAAAGGTTTAAAAAATGCTATTTTCACTACAGGTAAAAGGTTATCAAGGTTTAATGAGCGCAATGAAACTAGCTGCTAAAGTGGTTCCAATGCCTAAACCTACATTATTTACAGGGGTAGACTCCTCTCTTGAGCTTTGCGACGCCATTGCTCAAATGGGCACAAAAAAAGTCATGATTGTTACCGACGCCGTACTAGTAAAGCTTGGTGTTCTGGATAAAATTCAAGAAAGACTCACTGAAAATGGTATTCAGTTTGTAATCTACGATGGTGTTTTACCTGATCCAACGTATGACCAAGTAGAAACGGGCCTTGGTATTTATAAAACAACAAAGTGTGAAGCGATTCTCGCTGTTGGCGGTGGCTCTCCAATTGATGCGGCTAAAGTCATTGCAGCGCGTGCCACCAACAACCGCTCTATCAAAAAGCTGTCTGGCATGTTTAAAGTATGGACAGCACCGGCTCCATTATTTGCTATTCCTACCACGGCAGGTACAGGTTCTGAAGTAACGATTGCAGCGGTTGTGTCTGACCCGGTTACTCACCAGAAAACACCCCTTATCGACCCTAAACTTGTACCTATGGTTGCGGCACTTGATGCAGGCCTTATGACGGGTCTTCCTGCTCATGTTACTTCAGCAACAGGTATGGATGCGTTAACACACGCGGTTGAAGCCTATATTTCAATGAATGCCTCTGCAGACACTGATGGTTATGCCATTGCAGCAACACGCCTAATTATGGAAAACCTAAGCACGGCAGTTAAGAAAGGCGGTGACCTTAAAGCACGTCAAAATATGGCGCTTGCATCTTATTACGCAGGCTTAGCATTCACTAAAGCGAGTTTAGGTTATGTTCATGCTATCTCTCATAACTTTGGCGCAAAATACTCTACACCTCACGGCTTGGGTAACGCGATAGTACTGCCTTATGTGTTGGATTATTCAAAAGAAGAAATCAATGACCGCTTAGCAGAGCTTGCAGAAGTCAGTGGTTTAAAAACAGGTTCTGAGACTAATTCAGAGCTGGCGCAGAAGTTTATTGATAAAATTCGTGCGATGCTAAAAGAGTTTAAGATCCCAGAAAAGCTGGATGCACTAAAAGAAGAAGATATTCCTGAGATTGCTAAACTTGCACTAAAAGAAGCGCATTACAACTACCCTGTTCCTAAGTACATGGATCAGGAAATTTGTGAAAAGTTTATTCAGCAAATGCTTGCTTAAATAAGCTTATGACCTTCGTCTACTAAAATAGACGAAGGTCATGTACGCCCCCGCCAAAAGAAATTAAAGTCAGCGCTTAACTCCTCTTGTTATTTTTCAGTAGAAAACTAAAGGCATAAGTATGAAATTTAATCCATGTACGGGTGCGTGCACAGATGATGGAACCCATTGTAAAGGTTGTGACAGGACTCACGAAGACATTGCAGCAATGAGAAGTCTGGTAGGCGATGTGGTTAGCTTTGCTCAGGAAAAAGGTTACGACAATCCTGAAGAGTTTGCTGAGTCATTCGGGAAAAACGTACGCTATAAGCTTTTAAATGCTTAAGGCCGTATTTATAGGACTGCGTTTATAGGGCATACAAGCACGCCCTATAAACTATTTTCTAAATCTATCTTAAAAGAGTTCTGGTATAAAGTTCTGGTCTGATAAAGGCGGCCGCACATAACCTGCTGCCTCTTGTCGTTCTGGCAACTCCACGGGTTTAGGTGATAAATCTTCGTAGTCAATCATGCTTAACAAATGACTGATCACATTCAACCTAGCGCGCTTTTTATTATCCCCATCAACCACATACCACGGAGCCTGTTTAATATCTGTATGGGCAAACATTTCATCTTTTGCCTTAGAATATTCAATCCACTTAGCCCGAGACTGCAAATCCATCGCACTTAACTTCCAATGCTTGGTTGGATGATAAATACGCCCTTGAAAGCGCCTCTCCTGCTCTTCATCACTCACTGAAAACCAATACTTAATCAAAATAGTGCCTGAGCGCACTAACATTCGCTCAAACTCAGGACAAGAGCGCATAAACTCCCAGTATTCGTCATCTTTACAGAAGCCCATAACCCGCTCTACACCTGCGCGGTTATACCAACTACGATCAAGCATCACCATCTCGCCTTCTGCGGGCAGGTGCTGTACATAACGTTGAAAATACCACTGAGTTTTTTCTCGATCGGTAGGGGCTGGCAATGCTACAACACGACAAATACGAGGGTTTAGGCTTTCAGTAATACGCTTAATGCTCCCCCCCTTACCTGCGGCATCTCGGCCCTCAAAGACGACAACCACTTTAAGACCTTTATGCTTAATCCACTCTTGAAGCTTAACCAGTTCAATCTGCAGGCGAGCCAGTTCGGTCTCATAATGCTTTTTATTAATTTTTCGAGTTTTGTTTTTTTCAGGCTTATCTGTATCAGTATTAGCTTTAGTCTTTTGCATTAACAAGTCCTCTGAATGGGGTAACTAACCATACCCCATAGTACCTATTTTTAGTTAGTCTTGCACTACATGTAAAAAGCTCAACCAAAATCAAAGAGCAGATATTTATTACACTATTTTTATTTATGCCATCCACACTCAAAAAGCGTGGTCTATACTAAAAAGTAAGGATAAAAAACAAGCTGTATTACTAATCGCGATGAGTGGTGTTTTATTACGACACTATGCTCAAAAATCTGTTCCTAATGGTAAATTAAGTTTCTATGTTTCAGAAATCAAAATCGTTTCGTCTACTCCAATATTCTCTTATCTACTTTTTGCTGCTTACTAGCGTGACCGCATTGGCGTTGTGGCATTTAAGTAATACACGTTTTTCTCATGAGATGGAGTTAATTAAAAACGGCGAATTACTTCAAATAGATAGTTCAATAGAATCAATTAACGATGCATTGGTTCCAATATTACCTGACATCAACGTATTTTATAATAAACCACCTATCAACCAATATATTCAAGCTCAAACAGAATCGAATAGAACTATTTTTGAAGAGCGTTTAATAGACTTTATTCAAGATACTCGACGCTACGATCAAATTCGTTTTCTCGATGCACAAGGAATGGAACTTGCTCGAGTGGAATACAACAACGGCAATGGTATCGCGGTAAAATCTGAAAATCTTCAAAATAAGTCTGACCGATACTATTTCAAAGAGGCTCTCCTCCTTAAACCTGGAGCCATCTACGTATCACCACTTGATTTAAACATCGAAAGAGGACAACTTGAAATACCTCACAAACCCATTATTCGGTTCGTGAAACCCCTATTCGTAGACGGAATATTTAGCGGCGCATTAGTTTTTAATTATTTAGCAGAAAATATGTTAAACCGCATTCGCCAAGACATGGAGCTTACAGCCGGTCATATATCACTAAACAACCAACAAGGATTTTACCTTCTATCTCATAAGTCAGAGAAAGAATGGGGCTTTATGCTCGAGCATAATACTATTTTTTCAAACGGCCACCCTGAAGAATGGAACACTATTTCTGCTCAGGCAAAGGGACAAGTTTTAACAAGCAATGGTTTATTTACCTTTGCCACATTCTGTATTAGTGAGGCATTCAACGAAACACAATCAGATGCTCAACAAGAAGGCAGCTGTAAACGTTACTGGAAGGTCATTTCTGACATACACCAATCCAGCATTTCAGAAATAAGAACGGGTTTCAAACAAGAGTATTTAATCAATTTTTTCTATCTTCTCATTCTGTTTTTTGGTATTTCAATTTTTCTTGCCAAACTCACTATTGAACGAGCATCTCTTTTTAGACGCTTCAGAATGCACTCTTCAGCTCTGAGGAATTCTCATGATGGTGTGATCATTACCGACCCCAAAATTAGGGTGGTATATGCCAACTCAGCCTTTGAAAAAATATCCGGTTTTCCTGTTTCAGAACTTCTGGGAAAGACACCTTCAGTTTGGGCTTCTGGCCGGCACAACAAAACCTTCTATCAATCCATGTGGGCCGAAATTGACAATCATGGCTTCTGGCGAGGAGAAGCCATTAACCAGAATAAAGATGGCACACTCTATAACGCACATATATCAATCAGTGCAGTAAAAAATAGCTCAAATGAGCTAGCGGGTTATGTTGCGATTCAGACCGATATCACCCAGCAGAAAAAAATGGAAAAAGCGCTCAAAAAAGAAAAAATCTACATGAGCGCTATTCTCAATAATGCAAACGAAGGCGTTGTCACGATTAACAAGCAAGGCATGATTGAATCTGCAAATGTTGGTATTGAAAGTATCCTGAAGCTAAACCAAAACCAAATTATTGGCCGATCAATCGATGAATTCCTATCAATTACCGATGAGCAATACGGTTTAAAACGCCCTGTTAGCGAGCTACTGGAAGAAGACTTTCTTTTAGAAGAAGGCTGCTTAATGGCCGTAAATACGGCTGATGATAGTGAAATATCTATTGACGCTAATGCCAGTACTTTCAACATTGAAGGGGAACAACACACCACCCTGATGATTCGGGATGTTAGTGAGCGGGTACGCACACAGCAAGCATTGGAATATAAAGAATCAATGCTAGGCAGTGTATTGGATAACGCAACAGATGCCATTGTAACCTGCGATAGCTACGGGTTTATCGAGCTGTTTAACCAAAGTGCAGAAAAAATGTTTGGTTATAGTGCGGCAGAAATGTTGATCGAAAATATCGACATACTATTTTCACCTGAAGAAAAAGAAAACTTCACACAGCTCTTTCAGAAAAGCAAAGAACAAACACGCCCTATAACAACAGAGATAGAAGCTCAAAGGGAAAATGGTACCAGCTTGCCTGTAGCATTAACGCTTGTACCGGCCAAACTAGGGGACAGAGAGTTATATATCATTAATATTAGAGATATTACACAAGTAAAATCTCTATTAAGTTCCGCACATGATGCTTTTTTAAGGCTGGATACCCAAGGCTCGGTAATCGAATGGAATACAGCCGCAGAAAAGCTATTTGGCTGGCAGCGCAGTGAAGTACTCAATCAGTTTTTTGCACCACTCGGCATTATTGAACGCTATCAAGACATATGGGTATCTGCGGTTAAAACACTGACCGAAACAGGTGACACAGCGGCGTTCAGTAATCTTCGAGAATGGATGATGTGTCAACATAACGGAACAGAGTTCCCCGTTAATATTACTGTTTGGGCTGAGCCTAGTGATGAGGGTTTCTACTTTAACGCATTTATTAAGGATATTACCGAGAAAAAATTAGCAGAAGAAAAACTTCGCAAAACCGCCTACTTCGACAGCCTTACAAAACTGGCTAACAGAGCCATGTTCCAAAAAAGCCTCAAGAAAACGCTTGCACGCTGCCAACGACAGAACAAAAAAATGGGGCTGCTATTTCTTGATTTAGACAAATTCAAACAAATCAATGACACCCTAGGCCACGATGCAGGAGACTTGCTACTGCAAACCGTCGCAGAGCGAGTCACGAACTGTACGCGTCAGGAAGACCTCGTTGCTCGCTTAGGCGGTGATGAGTTCACGGTGTTGATCGAAGGCGTTAATAAGCCCAGCGATGCAGCCACTGTAGCAAAGAAAATTATCGACGCCATGCAACATGAAATTGACCTTAATGGTAACAAGGTAATTGTTACGACTAGTGTAGGTATCGCCACCTACCCCGAGTGCGGTCATGATTCAGAAGCACTCATGAAGTCTGCAGATATAGCCATGTATAGAGCTAAAGACGAAGGACGGAACAAGTATCATTTCTACTCCGAAGACCTTCACGCAGAAGTCACACGACGGGTTAATATCGAAAATGCACTGCGTTATGCGGTAGAAAATAATGAGCTACAGGTATTTTTTCAACCTCAGGTTGATATCGAAACCGGCCTCGTCATTGGTTTTGAGGCGTTATTACGCTGGGATAACCCAGAGCTAGGATCGGTTAGCCCTGTAGAATTTATTCCTATCGCTGAAGAAGTGGGGCTGATTGTCCCTATTGGTGAATGGGTATTAAATTCAGCTTGCCAGCAGCTAGCAGAGTGGAACAAACTACCGTTGTTCAAAGATGTGCGAATAGGCGTTGCAGTCAATCTGTCGGCCTATCAATTCAAGCATGACCTAGTAGGCGTAATCCAGCGGGCCATTAAGAGTTCAAACTTAGATCCAAGCCATTTAGAGCTAGAGATCACAGAAAGTGCACTCATGGAGAGCGTGCAAGAGTGTAGTGAAATCCTTAAAGAAATTAGTAACATGGGGATTCAAATAAGCATCGACGACTTTGGTACCGGGTACTCTTCGCTGCAATACCTAAAAGCGCTCCCTATCCAGACACTAAAAATTGACAGAGGTTTCATTCAGGATATTTGCGAAGAAAAAGATAGCATTACCATCGTCAAAGCGATCATCGCCCTGGCCAAGAGTATGGGGCTAGAGGTCATTGCTGAAGGGGTAGAAACAAAAGAGCAGCTCAAACTATTAAGGTTGTTGAACTGCGATATGATACAAGGTTATTACTTTTCTAAACCACTCCCATCAGATCAGGTGATCCCTTATTTGGAATCACATAATCAAGAAGTGATTTAGCCCCGAGGCTTTTGTGACTCAGATTCAAGTTTAATTCCGCTTATGGCAAATTTAATCCATTTCTGTAAGCCCTTGCCAAATAATGCCTCAATAAACTGACCAAATAACTTATATTTTGCGCGTGTATAGGGGTACCAATTAGCCTCAATTTTAGCACTTTGCTTATCAACTAATATGGCCTTTGATTGAGTCATGCCCAGCAGTCCTTCGGCGCCTTTAATACGTCCAAATCCACTCTGTTTGGTTCCGCCAAAAGGCAGCGCAGGATTTCCTTCCGTCAGCATTACATTATTGATTGATACAGCACCGACTTCTAACGCTCTGGCCACTCGCTCTGCTCTTTTCAGATCTTTGCTCCACACACTGGCACTCAAACCAAACTCAGTGTTGTTTGATACGTCAATTACCTCTTGCTCCCCATTGAAAGGTGATATGGTAATAACCGGACCGAAGGTTTCGTCACTCACCACCGTCATATCAGTGCTAGCATGTTCAATAATGGTAGGCATATAGAATGGCATATCATCTGATAACAACTCCCCACCGACAATAATATCTGCTCCCGACTCTTTAGCCTCATCAACTTGCTTACGAATAATATCTAATTGAAAGCTAGCGGTAATGCCTCCGATATCAGCATCCCCTTCATCACCCGCGTTAAGCACCAACTTTGCAGTTTCTTCTTTAAGTTTGCTTACAAACGCCTGATAAATACCCTGCTGAACATAAACACGCTCTACCGATGTACACGACTGACCGGCATTGGTCATGGCACCCCATAAGCAACCCGCAACGGTTCTGGCTATATTCACATCATCAAATACTACCATTTGATCTTTGCCGCCTAACTCAAGCTCAACCGGTATCAAATAATTAGCAGCCTGACTTAATATCTTTTTACCTGTTCTTGCGCTTCCGGTGAAAAATATTTTTGCGGGCCGTTGGTCGATTAGTTTTTGTGCCGTACTGCCGCTACCGTAAACGACAGTCACACAACGCTGCAGTAGAGGTGATGCTTTCATCATCGCTTCAATAAGGCCCTTTAAAGGCGTTACTTCAGACGGTTTAAATACAACCGTGTTACCTGCCGCCAGCGCTGTAAAAATACCCACCATGGCAATATTAAAAGGGTAGTTCCAAGGAGCTATAATTAGTACAGGACCTAACGCTTCATGAAAGATTTTTGATTTTTTACCCATCAACGAAATCGGTGTCGATACTTTTTTATCTGCGAGAATTTTAGGCGTGTTACTAATAATCCAGTCGGCATAATCAAGTACGCCCATTACTTCAGACACCACAGCATCGGTGCGAGATTTCCCTGTTTCTTGTACTACTTTTTCGACGATTATTTCACGGTTTTCAAAAATCTCATCTCTTACTTTTTTTAACTCAGCAACACGCTCTTTGGTGGTTGTTTTTTTTAGGTTTTTAAACTCTTCTCGTGCGCGATCATAAATCGCCTTAACTTGCTCTTCGCTCGTTTCATTAATTTCATAAAGCGTGTCTAAAGTAACGCTGTTTTTCACTGCAATTGCATTCATTGGCCAGCACTTCCTTTTAATTCTTCTTTTTCACAACTTACTTGATAGCCCATCGACTCGTGTACAGACGGTCCTGAATAAAAATCACTCGTTTTATTTGAGTAATACAGGCTAAATACCACACCTTTAATACCCACACTTAACAACCGTAATAAACCACTAATAGGTTCAGGGAAAGCACTATTTTTATCCACTAACTTCAATATACCGCGAATAATAAATTCGGGAGCCACACTAAAAACCTTCATCAGTAATTTAAAGTCTTTTACATCCGCAGGAGGCGTTGCCGACATCAGCTCATCGATATGACTTACACAGCCTGTTTGAGAAAATGAAGGCTGACCATAACCACCAGGCACAACAATATCACCCAGCCGGCTTAACCCACGAAGTTCAGTTTGGCTTAAATAATTTGACATTAGATCTGTACCTCGACGCCCGAATAGGGTTGCTTAGTTCGCTCAGACTTTACGCCACACTCATCAAGAATATGCTCACTTGCCTTCTGTGCCAGGGCCATAATACTTAAAGCAGGATTGATACCCGGCGCAGAGGGAAAGATAGAAGAGTCTGCAATAAACAAATTCGGATGATCATGCACCTGAAATGCCTCGTTCACCACAGAGCTCCCGCCCTCTTTACCCAAGGTACAGCCACCCATTAGGTGCAAGCCAATTTTAATGGGCGATTTCATGATTTCTCTTGCGCCTAAGGTCGTAAATAATTCTTCAACTACTTGCAAACCTGCATTCGCTCTCTGCCAGTCAGCATCTGCCATGGTCTTTTTGATTTTTAAACGGCCCGTTCTATCAATATCAATTTTACCCGCCGTAGCATCTCTTACCGCTACTTCAATACAAGCCATGTTTCGATATTTTTGCATAAATCGTTGATGATCAAGACCAAAACCAGGATTTAACAACGCAATAGCAATAGGGCCTGCAAATACATTTTCTAATTTAAAACCTTGCTCACGAAAACGAGGGTCTTGAGACTTCACTGATTGGAAAGCCCCTTTGTGAGAATCTACAATTTCATCGAACAAAGCAATGTTCATAAACTGAGGGTGACAGTTAAAGTTATTACCCAGAGCCGGTAATTTATCTTTAAACCCTGACTTTAATAGCATGTGCGTTGTACCCAACGCTCCGCCCGCAACAATACAACGACGACCATAAACTTGACGAGTACTACCTCTTTGCTCACCAAACACACTCACAAGGTTTGTTCCATGCACAATTTGAGAGACATTAAACTCCGTTTCAACCTTAAGTCCGTGCTCTCTTGCCATTTTAATATAGGTAACTAACGTACTCTGTTTAGACTCTCTGGGGCAACCACCTAAACACACAATACAATCATTACCCTCACCACAATTGCTCTGCCCTCTTCTTAGAGGAGCCCAGTCCATACCGCATTTTTCGAAACCCTCTACATATAGCTCTGCATTACGATTCCAGTCAGTTTTTTCCATTGTATGAAGAGATAACTTTGATTCAACCTCATCATAATATTGGCTCATCGCCTTTGTGCTGAAGAAATCAACACCGGTTCTCCCCCGCCAATCATCAAAGGCATTATCATCAAAACGGTCTAGCAGACACTGATTAATAATGCTGCCACCACCTAATGTTTTGCCTCGTAAAAACAATACACTCGCATCGGTTGTGGTATCCATCCCTCCATTCCACATTAACGATGTGTTAGCGCTTAATTCGTTAGCGGGAAACGTGCTGGAAGTGAATTCTTTTCCCGCTTCAAGCATCAGACAACGAGCACCGGCCTTGCTTAAATTGTAAGCCAGCACGGCCCCCGATGGCCCAGAGCCAATAATCACAAAATCATAAATGTCTGCCACAAGAGCACTCCTCTTTTAAATAAACGATTTTCCCTGACCTCTATATGTCAAACAGCGAGCATCAATACTACCGTTGCGAATGAGCACCAACTCATTAAACCGCTCACAGAGTTCACCGGCTTTACAATGACGGAAAAATACAGGGTCACCAAGAGTCAAATTAATTGCTTTAAACGGCTTAGCAAAACCAGTAGAAACTTTCAGCGGCGTTTGAACCTCCCCCGCTCCTTCGTTTTCATCCAATTCAAACCCTTCTGGTAAGTAGGGCTTAGGTGATTTCTCTCTCCCTACACCTCCTGATGCGATATACCCTCCGCCACTACAAGTTACATAACCCTTACCTGGCGCTCGTGAAACCTCTAACACAAAACCCGCGGCAGGCTGGTAGCGAAACTCATTATAATAGTCAAATAGATGAGGGCTATAAAAGCCCGAACCCACTGCAATTTCAGTCACTGACGGGTCATTTTTAGTTGAACAAATACTGCCCGTACCTCCTCCGTTCACAAAACGTAATTTGGCGCCAGCTCGTTCTAAAGCATCAACTACCGAAACACGACGTCGAGTGAGCTGAGGAATTGAGTAACGTTTTAGCCAAGGTACAGCAAAGTTTTGTAAATGCTTATCCGGTAGCTTGTCACCCACACCAGCAATTTGCGCCTCGTAGCCCATCACCCCATCAAGCCTGACCCCGCCTTTTTTTACACCATTCGTTTTTCTGATGATGTTATAAAGTGATACAGCTTGCTTTGGTTTTGTAATAGGCGAACGTCGAACCCCAAAGTAGACACCCGGTATACGAGTCGACATATCAACTTCCATGCACACAGGCTGAATAACACCGACTCGTTTAGCCACTTCATCAATACATTTAACATGAGCGGCTGAGTCCACCATTAAAACAATAGTTTTACCGGCTTTAGTCGCATTACATGCCGCTTCAATAGCCGCTACCTGCATCGACGGATAAGCTACCAGCAAATCATCAAGACCTTGATCTGCAAGAAAAGCCGCTTCATCAGGGTGAAAACACATCACTCCCTGAAACTGGTCAGAGAATGCCAATAGTCGCTTAATAACATCAACACTACGAAGCGATTTAGACACGATACGCAGAGGCTTATTGCCCGCACGCTGAAGTATCGCTTGAGCATTTTGCTCAAGCATATCGAGATCGACATAGGCCAGTGGTAACTGCTGACCTTTTATGCACTGACTGTAACTCTGATAATTCATCATATTCCTAGTTGTTTAGACATTGTTGATCGTAGGGTGCGCACGGCACACCCTGCATAGCAACATATCTCTACTCGCCAAACTTCCAGCGTAAGCCAACAGCCAGCGAGGTAAATTGATTTTTAACATTAGCATCCGTTGTGGCAGCTTCTCCGAATATAGAGGCATCCCCCTGACTCGTATCTCGATCGAACGACATAGTATGCTGCAAACCCGCATCGACCGTCAGCGTGTCTGTAGGCTCATAACTAAAGCCAACAGATATGGCCTTATAATCATCAAACGCAAAGTCAATAGAGGCGGTACTATCTGGGATAGGTGATTTTTCGAAAGCAAGTCCAGCACGTAGTATCCACTGAGGATTCAGTTTAAAGCTTCCTCCAACCGCAACCCGCCAGGAATCATTCCAGTTTTGAGGTGTGCTAAGTACATCACCCGTATCTTCTAATACAACATCAATAGATTTAAAACGACTCCAGTTTGTCCAATTAGTGTCCCCCTGAATAGCCCACCGCTCATTGATTTGATGAAAAACACTCAATGATAAAGTTTCTGGTGTAACAAGCTCCACCGTTCCATCGGTTGAATGGGTTGTTAAATTGGGATCAAGAACAGATAAAACCGCTTCGGCATTAGCAGGTATCTTAAAGGTCGCAGTGCCTTCCAGCTCATGTTCAATTTTACTTCTAAAATTCAATCCGACACGGGTGTCTTCAGTGAACTCGTAGAGTACCCCCACGGTGAAGCCATAATCAATATCATTACCTTTGACTTTAAAATATCCATCACTACTCGAACTACCTGGTGCACCAATACCCATCGCAGAACAAGAATTACCCCCGGTTAAACCTAAGCTTTCAGCCCCACTACAATAACCAGCAACATTAATGGCCTGCTCTATGCTGGCACTAATATGCTGCATATTAACGCCGCCGCCAATCGATAATTGATCGCTTAGCTTTAAACTGGCCATAAAACCTACATTAATGCCGGTAATTTCTGACTCAAGAGAAAAATAGCGCCCTACAAAATCGTTGTTAAGATTTGTGCCACTAGCATAAGGTGCGTTAATTGATACGCCAAAAGCAAGCTGGTCGTATTGAGGAAGAGCTAAATAAAGGCTAGGGATGGCAACCGTTTCTGTTACTGATGGAGAGCCATCACCTTGAAGAGGCGTGGTGGTATAGGTACTCAGGCTGGTCATCTGATCCAAACTTGTACCGCTTGCATCAACTGACATATCGGAATAAACAAGACTAATGTTTGCCACTAATTCAGACTGCTTAATGCGACTTAAGCCCGCCGGATTATAAAATGCGGTAGATGCATCATTGGCTTCAGCAGCACCACCAGAGAAGGCATCTCCAAGGCGTTTGGCACTTTGTTCGTCGATGTAATAACCTTGAGCGGCTACCTGACTACTACTACTAATTAATAATGAACTACAGAGAACGACTAACTTTTTATTTTTATTCATGGCATACCCCAGTGATTAAATTCTGGCGAATGCCTATAGGCTAGAGGAACATCAGCTCGACTAAGTCGATATTCGCTCCCTTAAATAGGCCTTCACCATTAACTTTAGTTCTGATAGCAGCATCTGTGATTGTGTCTCTTCCATTGTCATAGAGAGCTTAAGGATAGCGCCACACGTACGCGGCAACATCACACAAATCAACCATATTCGTTCGTCTTCAAGCCCCTTAAACCTTGATTTAGCTTTCACCGAAAGCCTTTCTGCATTGTCATACAGCTCACCAAGATCAAGCTCTTGCAACTCAGGCATTGACTCTACACCTGACCAAATCTCTTTATAACCAGGCTCTGAACGGTAGAATTGAGCATAAACATCAATAAGATGGTCAAAGCCTTCATCTAAATCAAAGTCTGTCAGAAACGTTTGCAAAATACCGTCAAGCTTTTGAATATGCTGCTCTGCGAGTGCTTTAATAATCGCTGTTTTATTAGGAAAATACCGATACAACGACGGCAGTGAAATCCCTGCTTGGCGAGCTATTTCAGAAGTTTTTAACCCCTGTACACCCACTTCTTTAATCAGCTCAATCGTGCAATTAAGAATGGTATTCACCCGTTCTCGACTGCGCCCTTGCACTGGCAGCCTTCGCTGCTCAACATTCGCTGACACTAACTGATCGTCATTTTGACCACAGCTATTCATTAAAGCCCTCACACAGAACTAAAGTGTAACCCTCATTCAAAAAGATGACAAGGTATCACGTTTTAAAAAAACTAAATTGTGAACACCTTTTTCACTCATAAGAGCATGAAAGAGCCCACTCGTTAAAATTTAAACCTTATAAACCAGCACATTATTAAACCCTTCACCCTTCAAATGACTTGCATGAAGTTGACTCATCGTGCCCTTTTCACAATATAGAAGGTATCGCTTAGAAGCGTCCATTTCGTTCGTTTTACTCATTAACTCAAAAAATGGAATATGAATAATCTCATTATTGGTTAAGTGAAGTGGACGACGCTCAGCTTCAACAGGGTGACGAATATCAACGATCACATCATCAATAGAAGGTGTTGCTACCAACTCAACATCTTCTACGGTAACGATTGAGTCCATCACTTCATCAATATTTACAGCAACCCTATCGGCAACAGCCTTATCCAGCACATCAAAATCAAAACGGTCTTCTTCTCTTAAAATCTTAGGCATTTTAGCGCAAGTAGTTGGGCGGTCTGAAATAACACCACAGTATTCAGGCATGGTTTTAGCGAAATCTTCGGTGCCAATTTGAGCAGAAAGACGAATGATGTCCTGTTTATCCATTGTGATCAGCGGTCGTAACACTAAGGTATCGGTTACCTTATCAATGACCGAAAGGTTAGTGAGGGTTTGGCTAGATACCTGCGCAACACTTTCACCCGTTACCAATGCCTGAACATTCATTTGTTCTGCCACCTGAGATGAAGCTCGAAGCATCATGCGTTTAAGAACCACACCCATTTGAGAGTGATGCACGCTTTTAAGAATTTCAGCGACGACGTCTTCAAATGGAATGGTTATAAATTTAACTTTATGAGACGAACCATATTGCTCCCACAAATAAAGGGAAACCTGTTTAACGCCAATTTCATGAGCCGCCCCACCCAGATTAAAGAAGCAAAAATGTGTTCTTAACCCGCGCTTCATCGTTAGATAACTTGAAACTGTTGAGTCGAAGCCGCCGGAGATCAATGATAAAACAGTATCGAGGCTGCCAATGGGAAACCCCCCTAAGCCTTCATAACGCTTCTCTATGATATAAAGTGTTTCATCCCTTATTTCTAGCTTAACAACCACATCAGGGTTATGAAGATCAACAGAAACGCCTTCCGTATGCTTTAGTAAACCGCCACCGACATAACGCTCAACATCAATTGATTTAAAATCATGTTTCCCTGCACGCTTAACACGAACCACAAAGGTCTTATTGGCAATCATTGGTGCATAAACTGATTTTGTTTTTTCAAAAATATCATCAAAATCATTAAAGCCGTGCTCGGTTACCAATAGAATATTGGCGATACCCGGTATTTTCTGCAAAGCGGCAGCAATCTCTTCGCCTCGCTCATTACTCGCCTCATGTAATTCAACTTCAATTTTATCCCACTGCCCAATGACGACAACCGTTTCATCAACTCGCTTCAGAATTTTTCTGATATTAGAGCGTAGCTGCCTTACAAACTGCTTACGTACCGGCTTGCTTTTGATAGTAATTTCGGGGAATAACTTGATGATAAATTTCATGGGATATTTGAAAACCTTATCTGTAAATAAAATATTTGACTAGTTTACCTGTTTGCCATGAATATTTCATAAATATGGCTTATTCATTAGTTTCTGAACCTAGCCCAGAAATACCGACTAAGCTGATTAATAAGCAAACAACCAACGAGACACCATGCTCAACTCAAAAAAGATCACAGGCATTAATGCACGTATCACCCCTGAAGGTTCAATGGAGGTGCTCTCTAGGCATGAAGTTAATCTTCTAAAAGATAAAAGCAAAGAAGGTCTTTATGACCTTTTCCGTCAATGTGCCCTAGCCATTCTAAACTGCGGCAACGAAAGTGATGATAGTAAAGAGATCATGGAAGCGTATCAGGAGTTTGATATTAAACTCGTCAATCAACCTAGGGGAATCAAGCTTGAAGTAATCAATGCCCCTGCTAATGCCTTTGTTGATGGAGAGATGATCAAAGGTATAAAAGAGCACTTATTCTCTGCTCTAAGAGATATTGTTTACGCCAAGAGTATTCTGGCTAAGAACAGTGAGTTTGACCTTAATACCTCAAATGGCATTACCAATTTCATATTTCATCAGCTACGCAATGCACAGATTTTAGAGGCTAGCGCCCAACCTAATATTGTCGTTTGCTGGGGCGGGCACTCCATCAGTCGACAAGAATATAATTTCACCAAAAAAGTGGGGCATGAACTAGGCCTTAGGGAGTTAAATGTATGCACCGGTTGTGGCCCTGGTGCGATGAAGGGCCCAATGAAGGGCGCAACCATTGCTCACGCTAAACAGCGCATGACCAATGGCCGTTATATTGGTATCAGTGAACCCGGTATTATCGCAGCGGAATCACCCAACCCTATTGTTAATGAATTAATCATTCTACCTGACATTGAAAAACGTCTAGAGGCTTTTGTTAGAACCGCCCACGCCATTATTGTGTTCCCTGGTGGAGCAGGCACAGCAGAAGAGATTCTTTACCTATTAGGAATATTGCTTCATCCAGGTAATAGCCAAACCCCCTTTCCGGTTATTTTTGCTGGCTCAAAAGAAAATGAGTCTTACTTTAAAATGATTGATCAATTTATTGGCGACACACTGGGAGAAGAAGCCCAAAACCGATATAAAATAATCATTGATGATTCCGCTCAAGTAGCCAAAGAAGTGAAGAGTGGTATCGAAAAAGTCGCTCACTATCGCCGCGTTCATCGAGACGCTTACTACTACAACTGGCTACTGAAAATCGACCCTTTATTTCAACAACCTTTTCAGCCAACACATGAAAACATGGCCCAGCTTCAATTAGACAGAAAACAACCTGTACATATTTTAGCGGCTAACTTACGCAGGGCATTTTCAGGCATTGTTGCAGGGAACGTAAAAGATGACGGCATTCGTCGTGTAGAGAATTTTGGCCCCTTTGAAATTCATGGCGACAAGTCAATTCTAGACCCGCTTGAGAATTTACTTGAATCATTTGTTCGAGAACACAGAATGAAACTGCCAGGGAAAGTTTATACACCGAGTTATCGGATTGTTAATTAGAGCCTACTATTAATGCGCTCCTTTTTATTATTCGAAATGTTCTGAACACCCGAAATAGTTCTCAAGCAGGCCGCTAAGCAGATAAGCAGATAAGCCCCCAGATAAGCGCTCAGATAAATAATCAATCAACATTCTAATCCTTCTGGATAGATTTCTATTTAGCGGATATAAGGCTGAAATTGCTGAGGGAGATTGATAATAATCACTAAGTAGCAATTGTAAGCGACCTTCTTCAACATGCTTTCTGAACAAAAAACTAGGACCAAAACCAATACCCAGCCCATTAAGCAAAGCGTCAACAACTAAGCTACCATCGTTACTTCTCATGTTTCCTTTTGCTTTTACTATGATTGATTCTCCACTCTGAGAGCGGAACGGCCAGCCTCGATTTATTTTTGAGTCGCCATAAATTAAACAATTGTGCTGTGTCAGGTCTGTTGGCTGAGAAGGTTCTCCCCGTCTTTCAATATATTTGGGAGAGGCAACAACCTGAAACGTGCAGTCAGCTAATCTACGAGATATAAGACTTGAGTCTTCAAGTTGCCCTACTCTTAGTGCTATATCTATGCCCTCTTTCACCAAGTCTTCAACACGGCCACTAGCAATCACATCAAGTTCTATTTCTGGGTATTGAAGTTGAAAATCTATCAGTAATTGACCAAAGCCTGAAATAATAAGACTTTGAGGCATTGTTATACGAATTTTACCCCTAGGCGCTGTTTGGCTGTCCATAACTTCGGCACGCGCATTTTCAGCCTCTTCCATAATTATTTTACAGTGGTTATAGAATTGCCCTCCTTCATCAGACAAACTCAATTTACGAGTAGTACGGTAAAGCAGGCGTGCTCCAAGGTCTTGCTCCAAAATTGATACTTGCTTACTAACAAACGACTTGGAAAGCCCAAGCTTTTCAGCGGCTGCAGTAAAGCTTCCTGTTTCTACAACGGAAGAAAAGGTTTCCATAAGCGTTAAAATATTCACATTACACCCTGTGAGAGAACAATTAGTTTACAAAGAGCTTATATATCAACCCTATAAAAAACAATAAAATATTAACAAGCAAATATAAAAAGGCATTCGTTGTCAGCAATATTATTAAAGGTTAACTATGAACACTGAAGGTATAAAAGAACAAAGCTATGGCGCATTTGCAAAGTTTCTGCACTGGGGAATGGCCCTTATGATATTAGTGCTCATTGCAGTGGGCACTTATATGGCAGGCTTAGATAAAGATGATCCAAGTAAAATGCAGATCATGGGAATGCATAAATCCTTTGGCGTTATCTTCATGCAATTCGCTATTCTTCGTGTGATTTGGAGCCGTATTAGTCACTCTCCAGAATTACCCAGTGTATTGGCTGGTTGGGAGCGGTTACTTTCTAAAACAGTGACAGGTTCTCTTTACATATTGATGTTGGCAATCCCATTTAGTGGTTATGCCATGACAAATTTGTTTGGTTACCCTGTTAGCCCATTCGGATTGGTCGACTTACCTATACTGTTTGGTAAAAACCCAGAAATGGGCCTATTAGCTAAACAAGCTCATTTCTTACTTGTATATACATTGATCGCCGCATTATTTGCACATATTGCAGGGGCACTAAAACATCGCTTCCTAGATACACCTGAAGCAGATGTTCTACCACGCATGTTGCCTGTGAAACCGCGCGTATAAGCACTTAGATAGGTATTAATACTATGATGTCACTAATGCTTCATCACCATCCTTTATCCGTGTGTTCGATGAAAGTACGGCTCGCACTCGAAGAAAAAGGGCTTGCTTGGTCAGGCCGAGTTATCGACATTGTTCAAAAGCAAGAGCAGCTAGAACCATGGTATTTAAAACTAAACCCAAAAGGAGTCATCCCCACCTTAGAGGTACGAAACGGCACAACTCAAGTGGTGACTAATTCTGCTGATATTATTCGACATATCGCTTCTTTATCAGAAGGTAACGGGTTGCTGCCACAAAGTGAAAGTGATAATAAATTAGTGAATAAGCTGATTAACTTGGCAGATGAAATTGATCTTCAGATTCTTAGTTATGCTCGTCATCCATCGATGGAGAAATCTGAAAAGATATTGAACGCTCGAATTAACAAGTCACTATTAATGGCTGAGCAACACCCCGAACTTAGTAGTAACTATGTTGTTTGTGTGGAGCGCTCAGAAAAAAGTAAAACGTTTCGCGTTGATGAAAAACACATCAAAGAAATTGAACAAAACGCGCTGAAATCACTCACGTTTGCAGAAGAACAGTTGCAAGGTAACAGTTTTCTTATTGGAGATAGTTATACATTGGCTGATGTTATATGGACTGTAGTGCTCTCTAGGCTTGATCTATTGGGGTACAGTGAATGGCTAGACGAAAAAACCTTTCCACAGCTCACAAACTACTATTCGCAGATGCAAAACCGAAGAAGTTACACCCTTGCTCAAGTCCAGAATGAGTGGTGGGATAAATAACATCTAATAAAGGAACGGAGATAAAAATAGAAAAAAACTGATACAAATTAAACCACTATAATATTAACTTGAGGAACTAATTATGTTCAATAAATCAGCAACTTATATACTTTCAATTATGATGGCTTTCGCCGTTCTGATACCCTCAGCATATGCTGAAGATACTAATGCAAGAAATACTTATGCTGTTGTATGGACAATAGACACAGAAGATGAAGAACTTTTCAACAGTACGATAGGTCTTCACTCAACTAGCGTACTAGAGTTGTGGAGAGACGGTATTGTAGAAAATGTATACATCGATACTGCAAATAAACATGACGATTTACATAAAGGCGACCCTGCAAGAGTTATGTTCTTTATTAAAGCAACATCAGATGCAGAAGCTAAAAAGATACTCAATGAGTTACCTTTAGTTAAAAAGAACGTAGCAACT
>JADGDV010000059.1 GCA_016744695.1 Hahellaceae bacterium | reverse complement strand
TTTTATTATCAAGTCTCGCCATCTCGGCTTTTCTATCGTAGAAATTCAAGAAGTCGTCAACATGTCTACTAGTGGCAACTCTCCTTGTTGTAGGGTTAGAGAAATTGTTAAGAAAAAACTATATGAAGCAGAGCAAGAGATCAAAGAGCTTCAGCAGTTGCACCAGCGTATGAAACTAGCGGCTGATACCTGGGAAGACATGCCCGACGGTGAACCCACTGGTGATTCTGTTTGTTCACTTATCGAAATGTGGGAAGACATAGAGCTTGACGAGGTCTCATTAAAAAAGATTTCAAATTTAACACCCTAATAAAAGACTATTGACCTGTGAGCTAAACATAGCCTTATATTAAATAGCATTAACGTGGAGATAATAGTTATGGATGGTGGGACACAAGAACTGCTTATCGAAG
The DNA here is from genome assembly GCA_016744695.1 of Hahellaceae bacterium. Lineage (GTDB taxonomy): Bacteria > Pseudomonadota > Gammaproteobacteria > Pseudomonadales > Oleiphilaceae > Alkalimarinus. The sequence goes on along the minus strand of JADGDV010000059.1, from coordinate 8,147 downwards.
GGGCCGGTTGTGCTAGCTGTGTGGGTAAGATTGAAAAAGCATTAAAAAATGTTCACGGTGTTGATGATGCCGTGATGAACTTCCCTTTACGTATGGTCACGGTCACTGGCTCGGCAGGTGAAGACGTTTTAATAAATGCGGTTGAAAACGCAGGGTATAACGCCAAAAGTACACAAGGTAGTACAGACGACGAGCTTCTTGACGAAAAAGAAACGGCAGATTTAGCCTATTATAAGCGACTTATACTCGGTATGACGGTAGCGCTTGTGCTTGGCGTACCGCTGATGGCTTATAGTCTTATCGTCGGTGAAATGACGGTCAGCACAACCACTGAACGTCTCAGTTGGTTGGTCGTTGGTTTGCTTACCGCAGGGGTGATGTTTTTTTCAGGCAAACACTTTTACATTGGCGCTTGGAAGTCGTTTTGTAATCACAGCGCCAATATGGACACGTTAATCGCGTTGGGTACCGGCACTGCCTGGTTATACTCCATGTTGGTTGTGTTTTTTCTTACTGCTTTTCCTGATATGGCACGTCACGTTTATTTTGAAGCAACGGCGATGATCATTGGTTTAATCAACCTGGGGCTTGCGTTAGAGCTTAAAGCGAGGGGGCGAACCTCGCTGGCGATTAAACGATTAATTGGCTTACAGGCGAAAACAGCGCGCGTAGTACGAGGTGGAAAAGACATAGATATTCCTATAGGGCATGTTCTTTTAAATGACCTTGTGCGTATCAGGCCTGGTGAAAAAATACCGGTTGATGGGCTTGTTGTTGAAGGTTATACCTCTATAGACGAATCTATGCTTACGGGTGAGCCTATGCCCGTAGAGAAAAAAGAATCTAATGAAGTCGTAGCCGGAACCATCAATAAAACCGGTTCTGTTGTTTTCAAAGCCACGCGTGTAGGTAAAGATACCGCGTTAGCTCATATCATTGGTATGGTAAAACGCGCACAAAACTCTAAGCCCCCAATTGGGCGATTAGCCGATATTATCTCAGGCTATTTCGTGCCTACCATAATGATTATTTCAGTAGTAAGTGCCTTGGTATGGCTTAATTTCGGCCCAGACCCCGCCGTGGCTTTTGCTCTGGTGTGTGCAACCACGGTTTTGATTATTGCTTGCCCATGTGCGCTAGGTTTAGCGACACCTATGTCAGTAATGGTGGGAGTGGGTAAGGCCGCGGAAGCAGGGGTGTTAATACGCAACGGAGAAGCCTTACAAACAGCCTCTAAAATTACGGCTATGATTCTCGACAAAACAGGCACGATCACTTTGGGGGCACCTAAGGTAACAAGTATTCATCTTGTTACGGCCTCTGATGAAGATAATGTACTTCAACTTGCGGCCAGTCTTGAAGCGGGTTCGGAGCATCCTCTCGCGGTATCTATTGTTGAATCTGCTCAGGAACGTGAACTGCATCTCTCAAAGGTTGAACGTTTTAATGCGATTGCAGGTCATGGTGTAGAAGGGTTTGTAGACGGTCAGGCCTTGTTGTTTGGTAATGAACGATTGATGCGCGATAAAAATGTTGCTATTGATGATGTCGTTAACACGGCACAGCATATGGCAGCCGAAGCACAAACCCCTATGTATTTTGCTGTGGATGGTCAGTTGGCTGCTGTTATCGGTGTATCAGACCCCATTAAGGAAGATTCGATTGAGGCGATTAAGCGTCTTAAGAAAAACGGCATACGGGTTGTTATGCTTACGGGCGACAATAAAGCTACTGCAAAAGCCGTTGCTGATAAGGTTGGAATAACCGAGTTCTTTGCTGAAGTATTACCCGAAGATAAGTCAAACAAGGTGGCTGATCTTCAACAGCAGGGCGAAATAGTGGGTATGACTGGAGATGGCATTAACGATGCGCCTGCTTTGGCACTAGCCAATGTTGGGTTTGCTATTGGCACAGGCACCGATGTGGCTATCGAGAGTGCTGATATAACACTTATGCGAGGTTCATTGCATGGGCTTGCAGACGCTATTGCGATAAGTAAGGCTACCTTGCGTAATATAAAACAGAATTTATTGGGCGCCTTTATTTACAATGCGGCAGGAGTTCCATTTGCTGCCGGTGTTTTATATCCATTTTTCGGTGTGTTATTAAGCCCTGTTATCGCAGGTGCTGCCATGGCATTTTCATCGGTCACGGTGGTGTCTAATGCAAATCGTCTTCGACTATTTAAAGCGCAGGAGCACTAATGATGCTGATAATAAATATTGTAGGACTCTTGCTGATTGTTGGTATTGTATGGTGGTTTTGGCTGTATAAACCTTCTGAGTTAGACGTTAATTCAGACGTGAGTGAGTTACTCATAACGGTTGAAAATGGGGTGTATAGCCCTTCACGTGTAAGCATCCCTTCTGGTCAGGTGACGGCTGTTAAATTTTTACGTAAAGAGGCTTCTCCTTGTGCCGGCACCGTGGTTTTTGCTGATATGAATATCAGTGAAGAACTGCCACTCAATAAAGAAAAGACCATTCAACTACCTGCATTGGAGCCCGGTACCTATAGCTTTACCTGCCAGATGCAGATGCAGATGTACAAAGGAGAAATAACCGTAAGTGAACAATGAATAATTATGTATTCGTGATTACAACCCTTAAGTAAATATCACGTATACGTCAAATGACGTATACGATTTCGTTAATTGTCGAATACCTGTAAACCCTTAATTTATTGATAATGAATTACGAACTGCGCTTAGGCCATGTTTGTTTGTCCGAATTATAATTATTAAGGAAGGGTAAATTGATGAAGTTAAATAAAACGCTAAAAAATATGGTAGTGGGTGCTAGTGCATCGCTGTTTACCATGGGGGCAATAGCCGCTGAAGAAACAATTAAAGTTGGTGTGCTTCATTCTTTATCTGGAACGATGGCTATCAGCGAAACAACGCTTAAAGATACTGTCTTGATGATGATTGAAGAGCAAAACAAGAAAGGCGGCTTGTTAGGTAAGCAGCTTGAACCTGTTGTTGTTGATCCTGCGTCTAACTGGCCTTTGTTTGCAGAAAAAACCCGTGAACTGCTTACACAAGAAGAGGCGGATGTAATATTCGGTTGCTGGACGTCTGTTTCACGTAAGTCAGTGTTACCTGTCATTGAAGAGTTAAATGGTTTACTTTTCTACCCTGTTCAATATGAAGGTGAAGAGTCTTCTAAAAACGTATTTTACACAGGTGCTGCGCCAAACCAGCAAGCTATTCCTGCAGTTGATTACCTGATGAATGACCTTGACGTTAAGCGTTGGGTTCTAGCGGGTACTGATTATGTTTACCCACGTACAACGAATAAAGTACTTGAATCATACTTGAAATCAAAAGGTGTTGATGAAAAAGACATTATGATCAATTACACGCCTTTTGGTCACTCTGATTGGCAGTCGATTGTTACTGACATCAAAAAGTTTGGCGGAGAAGGTAAGAAAACAGCCGTTGTATCAACCATTAACGGTGACGCAAACGTTCCATTCTATAAAGAGCTAGGTAATCAGGGCGTGTCTTCAGAAGATATTCCTGTTGTTGCATTCTCAGTGGGTGAAGAAGAACTTTCGGGTATAGATACCAAGCCTCTTGTTGGTCACCTTGCTGCGTGGAACTACTTCCAAAGTGTTGAAACTGAAATAAATGAAGCATTCATTGCTCAATGGAAGTCATTTATTAAAGATGATAAACGTGTAACTAATGACCCAATGGAAGCAACATACATTGGTTTCAATATGTGGGTAAAAGCGGTAGAGAAAGCTGGAACAACTGATGTTGATAAGGTTGAGCAAGCGATGATTGGTCTCTCTGTGCCTAACCTAACCGGTGGTACAGCTACAATGAACAAGAACCACCACTTGAGTAAGCCTGTATTAATAGGTGAAATTCAGGATAACGGACAACTTGAAGTTGTTTGGCAGACTGAAGGTGAAGTGGTTGGTGATGCATGGTCTAACTTCTTACCAGGTTCAAAAGACTTAATATCTGATTGGACTGCTCCAATAAGTTGCGGTAACTACAACACTAAAACTAAGCAGTGTACTGGTCAAAGTTTGTAGGTTGACCTGAAAACGCTCTACCTAAAGTGCATAAGCTCACCGTTCTGGTGAGCTTGTTTCTTCCATTAAAATACCTGGAGCAAAGTAGTGAGAAACTCTCTCATCATTCTCGCGTGTCTACTTAGTATGCTGCTCAGTACGGCTCATGCTTCGTCTGATAAAAGTACCCAAGCATTACTCATAGAGTTAACAACCGTCAAACTTAATAAAGCGATACCTGTTTTAAAGGCGCTTGAAGAAAATGACGGCGATAAGATGCTGCCTTTATTTAATACCCTATTAAAAGGTCAACTGTATTACGTTAAAAGTAATAAGGATCTTTTATCCATTGAAAAAGTGGATGGTAAAAAAGAATATACAGACGTTTTTAGTGGTGAAGCTTTAGAACCGCTAGCAACAAAATTGACTAAAAAGATTCGTGTAAATAATAAACTGAGACGTTTTTTACGTGATTCTATTGCGCGTATTCAATTGTCGTCTTCAGAGCCTGAGTCTCGTGAGAAAGCCCTTATTTCACTTTTATCTCAATTAGATGAAAGCACCATTAATACTATTCGTTCACTTAAAGTGAATGAAAGTAATACATCTGTTATTGAGTTGATGGATGTCGCTATAGCAATGTATGCCTTATCTAACAGTGCAGAGGCTACAGAGCGTTTGCAAGCGGTTCGCACACTCGATGGGCGACTGGAAAATGAAGTACGTAATTTACTCGTTAGCACGGTTAAAAATGAAGCAGACATTAAGGTAAAGGCTGCAGCAGAGAAATCATTAGCAAGTCTTGAGGATCGAATAGAAAACTACCAGTTTGTAAATAAATTATTCTTTGGTTTAAGTCTTGGTTCAGTTTTACTTCTTGCCGCCGTCGGTTTGGCTATCACCTTTGGCGTTATGGGGGTGATTAATATGGCCCACGGTGAAATGATCATGCTGGGTGCTTATACTACTTACGTCGTTCAGATGATGATGCCTAATGCTATTGATTACTCTCTGTGGGTTGCGATTCCTTTGGCCTTTCTTGTGTCTGGTAGTGTGGGAGTTTTAATTGAACGGGGTGTGATTCGTCATCTTCATGGCCGCCCACTTGAAACATTATTGGCTACATTTGGTATTAGCTTAATTTTGCAGCAACTCGTACGTACAATATTCTCACCACTTAATCGTCAAGTAGAGTCACCGACCTGGATGAGTGGCTCACTAGATATTAACCCTGTTTTGTCACTCACTTTAAACCGACTTTATATTTTAGCATTTGCTTTATTAGTGTTTGGCTTATTACTTTTAATACTGAATAGAACTTCACTTGGGTTGAACGTACGTGCGGTAGCCCAAAACAGAAACATGGCGAAAGCCATGGGAATACGAACTGACCGTGTTGATGCCATGACCTTTGGTTTAGGTTCAGGTATTGCAGGTATGGCGGGCGTTGCGCTGAGTCAGTTAACCAATGTAGGGCCTAACTTGGGGCAGGCATATATTATTGATTCATTCATGGTCGTTGTTTTTGGTGGTGTAGGTAACTTATGGGGAACCTTGGTGGCGGCGTTTACACTAGGTATAGCCAACAAATTTATTGAGCCTATTACTGGTGCTGTCTTGGCCAGTATTATCGTGCTTGTCTTTATAATCCTATTTATTCAGAAACGACCTAAAGGGCTGTTTCCTCAAAAAGGGAGGGCAGCAGAATGAGTTTCCTAAATTCAGTCTTTTCTACTAAGTGGCTTGACCGAGGCGATCAGGCCGGTAGCCGAACAATGCCATTTGTACTATTACTTTTGGTGGTTACTTTCTTAGCTTCTTTTTGTAACTTAGCTCTGCCTGCTGACTCAGTATTTTATGTGAGTACTTACACTATTACCTTGTTAGGTAAGTACCTGTGTTATGCGATGCTGGCCTTAGCGGTTGATATTATCTGGGGTTACTGCGGTATATTAAGTTTAGGGCACGGCGCTTTCTTTGCCTTAGGCGGTTATGCCATGGGTATGTATCTTATGCGCCAAATTGGTGACAGGGGTGTATATGGAAACCCAGAACTGCCCGATTTTATGGTGTTTTTAAACTGGACTGAGCTTCCTTGGTTTTGGCAGGGGATGGATCAATTCTGGGTAGCCATGGTTATGGTGGCCTTGGTACCTGGTTTGTTAGCCTATGTTTTTGGTTGGTTGGCATTTCGTTCGCGTGTAACAGGGGTTTATTTATCAATTATCACTCAGGCTTTAACCTACGCATTGCTACTTTCATTCTTCCGTAATGAAATGGGTTTTGGTGGCAACAACGGCTTAACTGATTTTAAAGATATTCTAGGGTTTAGTTTACAAGAAGATAGCACACGTATTGGTCTCTTTATAACGACGGCATTAATGCTTTCTTTAGTGTTAATCGCTAGCCATGCCATTCTTAAATCTCGTTTTGGTAAAGTTATTGTTGCCATTCGTGACGGAGAAGATCGAGCACGCTTTATTGGCTACCGAACAGAACGTTATAAGGTTTGGTTATTTGTTTACTCTGCCGTTATTGCCGGTGTTGCAGGGGCACTATATGTACCGCAAGTGGGTATTATTAACCCCGGTGAATTCTCACCTGTTAACTCAATTGAAATTGTTATCTGGGTTGCTGTGGGTGGGCGTGGAACATTAATTGGCGCAGTGATTGGTGCCATATTGGTGAACTATGCTAAAACACGGTTTACCGCAATCATGCCTGATGGTTGGTTATTTGCCTTAGGTGCGTTATTTGTTCTGGTTACTTTATATTTACCTAAGGGCATTATGGGGTTATTTGATCAGTTTAATGAGCGAAGGAATAAGAATAAAGCAGTAGACGTTCAGGAGACAGCATCATGAGTATAATTGATAGCGCACTTGATAATACCCGAGAAACCTTTCGCCGCGATCAGGTATGGTCTTTTCTTAAAGAGAAAGAAGTGAGTGTTGATGTTTCTCACCAGATTATTTTATACATAGAAGGTTTGTCTGTTAGTTTTGATGGTTTTAAAGCATTAAACGACATGAACTTATACATAAACGATGGTGAGTTACGCTGTTTAATTGGTGCTAATGGCGCGGGCAAAACAACCTTAATGGATGTTATCACTGGTAAAACGCAGTGTGATGAGGGTTCAGTCTACTTTGGGCAAACACATAATTTGCTAGAAAAAGATGAAGCTGAGATATCACAACTTGGTATAGGTCGTAAATTCCAGAAACCAACGGTATTTGAAGCGCACACGGTGTTAGATAACCTAGAGCTGTCGCTTAAAACAAATAAAGGCGTCATACCCACGTTACTTGCACGATTAAGCTCTACCGAAATACTAAAAATTGATGAAGTACTTGAAACAATCGGTTTAAAAGACCATCGCATGATGCTTGCGGGGTCTTTATCTCACGGTCAGAAACAATGGTTAGAAATAGGTATGTTATTGGTTTCAGAGCCTCGCTTACTTTTGGTTGATGAGCCCGTAGCGGGTATGACGGCACAAGAAACTGAACATACTGCAGAGCTACTTAAATCGTTAGCGGGTGATCACACCGTGGTTGTGGTTGAGCATGATATGGAGTTTGTACGCTCTATTGCCAAAACCGTAACGGTGTTACATCAAGGCTCAGTGTTAGCTGAAGGCACTATGGATGAAGTTCAAAATAATGCAGCAGTTCGAGAAGTATACCTGGGAGATGAGTCATGATTTCAATAAACAAAGTAAACCAGCAATACGGTGGAACTAAGATACTTTGGGATTTAGACTTGGAAATAGAGCCTGGTTCACGCACCTGTATTATGGGCAGAAATGGCGTAGGTAAAACCACGCTACTGAAATGTTTAATGGGTTTATTACCCGTAAGCAGTGGTGAAATTTTAATGGATGGCTCACCTATTCAGAATAAAAACGCAGAAGCCAGAGCGCCAGCGGGTATTGGTTATGTACCACAAGGGCGTGAAATATTCCCTTTACTTACCGTTGAAGAAAATCTACGTCTTGGCTTACCTATTCGAAAGGCACGTTTGGGTGACAAAGAGGCGGGTACAGATATTCCACAAAAGATATTTGATTTGTTCCCAGTATTAGGTGAAATGTTGCACCGACGTGGTGGTGATTTATC
>JADGDV010000007.1 GCA_016744695.1 Hahellaceae bacterium | reverse complement strand
ACCAAAAAAAACCTGTAATCCAAAGGATTACAGGTTTTTAAATAAGTGGTACCGGTGGGCGGACTTGAACCGCCACGCCCGAAGGCAACGGATTTTGAAAACCCCACATATAATCAATAGCTTAGGTAAATGATACCTGAGTGATTATTATAAAATAATAAGGGAATTAAATGCAAGTTTAGTTGCATGTGAGTTATACCTACACTCAACACACGCTTTTCAACACACTATATATAGTAGGCGTAAGCATTTATTAGCGGCGTGGTTGGTAAAAATTATTTTTAAATTAAGCAACAAGGGTAAAAATTAGGAGGTGAAGCGTTAATACTCCACCTATATATAGTAGGCGTAGAATATTTACTGAGTGTTGAGGGAAACGGAAGACATATCCCCCGCATTAACTCAGGGGATAAAACAGATTACCTATATATAGTAGGCGCTAAAACTTAATAGGGTTGGTCCCTAAGAAATTAGCATTTTCTAATAGGGTTGCTATTGAGTCGGCGGCATCGTCGCCCCCTGGGGTTTTCCTACTATCACACGACCATGATATAACCTTTTCATAAAACCTCGGGTTGCATAGCTCCTCGACGATCATCATATTCTTAATAGCGTAGCCTGCACCGTTGGTTATTCGATCCTCTTTGTTTGAACTGGTCGGCACCGGTCGCAAGTCTGGAAAGTGTGGAGGCTTGGCTTTAAATTGTCGGTAGCTGTCGCGCATACCATAAACAATACCATTACTCTCATAATCTATTTTATCGCTGGGTGTACGTCTCCACGCCGCCACAACACGCCCTATATCCTCAGGGTAATACCATGCACCACGTTCCCAGGAATAACCCCAGAATAATAACTTTGCTTGTCCTGGTATTCTCGCAAGGAAGGCAACCGCCATATCATCCCCCCCACCGGCTGCAGGGTCTATATGCATCATTGCAACCTCCATATTAGCGGCGTTGATTGTTTGGGTGTATCGCTCGACACTTGCCCAGGGGGTAGCGTCAACCATAAAGGAACCGGCACCACACCATTTTTTAAGGTAGAACTGCAGGTCGTCGGCCTTGTCTTTAAGACACGCCGCTAATGATTTTTTACATTGGAATTCGGGCGCTATATCCTCAATGTTTACGTGGATAACCAGGCCACCCGCCATATGCTCAACATAGGCAACGACCGGATCAATGGGGTGTACCGGGTTCATTGAGAATAGAAGTTTAGGGATAAGTATATCGGTGTCGGCCACGACGTTCCCCAGGTCGTCATAGGTGGCCATTTGGTCGGTTCTTTCAAGGGTCGATATAAGCACCCTTAAAACGTCCACTGAGACCGTCGCCGCCTCTTCTAACCAAAAGTAAGCACAAGTATAAGCCTTTAGACGATCCATAACGGCGTGTTTGCTTGCCCCCTCGGTTGTGTAGAGACCGACAAATATAAACCGGCAACCGGTGTGGATGTTGGTTATCTCATTTCGACCGATATTAAAATCCGCCGATACATTCATTTTTGGGTTTTCAATATGAGATTTTAATTTAAACCAAACACTAGCATCCGTTGACGACTTGGTAAGCCTGGCTATGATGATTTGCTGGTTGCCCAATTCTTGCCGGTAGGATTCCTCAATTAAGAATGCCACGGCGCTTTGGGTTTTTGCACCTGTTCGGCCTCCTTTTAATACCAGGGCTGTAACATCCGTTTCAAACCTTTTAAACGCTTCTCGGTATTGATGCGGCATTGCATAGTATGGTGGCTCAATATCGGCGGCGTGGGTTTCTGCAGCTAAATAGTCACGATAACGGCAAGTATTAATTATCGCCTGTTTGTTTGATTCGCTTAATATCTGCAATGGCTTGTTCCCCTGCTGCAATTAATTCATCAATGCGCATACGGTCGTATTTGTCGCGCACGTTTATTTTTAGTGTTTTGTTTATTTCGTCGTTTAGTTTTACAAGTGCCAACGGATCATTAGTCCCCCGCATTGCCACATATAATTTTTCTAAACGTTCGTCGAATGTAAGTGCAGTATTTTTGCGTATTCTACAATCAGGCGCTTTCATTGCGTATTTACTCCGTATTTGCGGCGTTTCTTTACCACTACATTTTTGTAGTTATTTGCCACCACTACATTTTTGAAATTAGTAAAAACGTAGTTTTTTATGCCGTATTAGCGGCGTATTGCGTGTTTTACGCTAAAAAACTACGTTTCTGACGTTTATTACGTTTTTTTTTCAACCCCTTCTATATAGGCTATATAGGTTATTTCTCTCTTTTTCCCCCCTTAACTTATAAAATAAACGTAGTAAACGTAGTAAAGGTAGTAATTAGGAAAATTCTGACTTTATGCAATGAATACGCCCTTTTACTGTTTTATTGCCTACTGTTACTGCTGTTGGTGTTGCTATCCTCACGCCGCCTGTTAAATGCATTAGAATTTGTTTACGTTTTGCTAATGCGCTGTATTCTTTTTCTTCTGTAAAGTAGTGAAAGATTAATTTAGCTAATCCCTCAACATGCAAAATGCCATTTTTATTTAAACGACGTTGACCTACAGTACCGGCACCCACTGTTTGAAATTCTGTTAATGGGTGCGTTAACCAATTTACGAATTGTTCGGCATATTCAGGAATAGCGTGTTCCACATCTACAAATGAACCGCCCAGCTTAAATTGATCCCTGAAAACCCGCATTGCATTTTTACCAGCTAACGCGGCGTTTTCTTTTCCTAATTCGACGTATTGTTTTACAAGGTGGTTAACATTATCGACTATGTAATGCTGTAGGCTGGCATGTAATCCGTCAAAATGACCACCATACGCCGCTAACATTGGGTTTTCTTCCATTGCTGAATCTTGTCCGACTAGGTGATTAAATCGGGTACCTATTTGCGACTCAAAATTACCATTTTCATTAACCAGGCTCGACGGCATAACCGCATTAGAAAATAACCGACTGTATACATTGATTGTTATTTCCATTCCGTATTTTTCGGCGGCGGTAATACTGTTATCAATTTTCTTAATGGCATTAGTTACCTTTAGCCATTCATCAATGTATAGAATCCAACAACCTGACTGCATTCGCCCCAGCTCTAAACCTACAGGCTTATTCTCGTCAATTTGTTTTAAATGTTGTTCATTGATCTGCACTAATAAACCAACATCCGTTAATGCACTTGCAAGAAAACCTTTACCTCCATTGGTACCCGCCTGCAGAAAGGTTGACGCGCCTTTACGATCATTAACGAACCGAGCGCCAACAACGGATTTTATATATTCATTCAACCAGGGATAATATTCACATAAGGTTGCAACATTAGCGGCGTGTTCTTTTACCTGGGGGCGTGCTGCTTTGGCTTTAAAAGGTGTATGAGGCATTTGTAAGCATGCCTTGTAAGGATCTGAAAAGCTCCACACTGGCGAACTAACAAACATATCTTCCTCTATTGTCATACTATTTCGTTGATTGTTTGCTTTTATGTGAGTAAACAACAGTGCGTGGAATGCTTTTTTAACCGCCGTCTTGGTTTCATCATCCTGTATAACTGTTAGGTTCAACAGTGCGCCGAACTTGAGTGTCAGTTGACCAGGCATATCGGCAAGGGTGTAATGATTTAATACTGCATTTTCAGGGTTTAACATGATAAATGACTTAGATTTGTGAACCCACAACACGCCGCTCATAACGGCAGCGGCCTTGTCAGGATCAATTATTTGCTGAATATTTATACCAGGGCATATGTTTTCTAAAACGCCATGAAATGCGCTTATAAGCGGCGTGGTTGCTCGGGTTCCGTCATGGGTTGACCAGTCAACCGGCTTGCTTATACCGAACGTACGATAAACATCACCTATATTTTTAGGGGCAATTGATCTGCAGGTGTCGTGCATGCAACTGTAGGATCCTGTATCCCCCGCAAACCTCGGTACCTTCAATAATGCCTTACTGGTTTTTTGACCGCTCGAATGGTTATCAGACCATAAGCAGTCCATTTCCCACCCTTGTTTTCTGTCATTCCAGATAGGTTCTGACATGCCCAAATTAGCGACGTGGGGTTTTAGTAGCTCAAGCAAGTGATTAAAGTGCGCATGATCTGCAGGTGTTGCCGGTGGCTTATCACTATGATCTATCATCTTTTGTTCAACAGGCGGCGTGTAGCGTACCTCCAACGCTGGTAGACACCCTAATACCCCAGGTTCGATATGATGTTCATACCATACCCCCTTATTAGGAAGGTAGCAGGGTTGAGTCGTTGAACTAACAACGGTTGTTTTGTCACAAGTACCGGCGCCGAATTTTGAATCAATCCACGCCGCTAAATTATGTTGTTGTGTCTGATAGTCGTCGGGGGCAATTGCGGCCGCAACGGGTAATATACCCCGCCATTTCTTATTTAATGCGTTGCTAGATTTGGAAGAATAAACAAGAAATTGACAACCCGGGGCAAACTCTCGCAACGCTGCAATTAAAGTGTTAATCGGTATATTGCCTTTATCAATATCGAGCCATAAGGCACAACGGGCAATACCTTGTAAGTCTTCAACGCCTCGGTTTAGCGGCGTTGTGTTATTTTGTATAGCGGTAAAGATTGCCCATTGTGCGGCTGGTTTGTCTACATTGGCCGGGTTCTTTACTTGTTCGACTATAGCGGCGTAGGTTATCAACCCCATAGCCGCACCAGTAGCGTACTTTCCATTTCCTGATAAAATCATTTATAATTCTCAACGGTTGGTTAGTATATAAGGTCGCTAGGTTCCAGGCTTAGCGACTTTTTTATACCTGCTGTTTGGTGTAGTAAGGCAATGTAGCCGCCGTTTGTACTAGGCTTTCAGGATCTCTTATCCAATCCCAACCCCGTTGGCACTTCTGCCCCTCTTGATCTGAAAAAAACGAATGTGGGTACCAGGTTTTAAGTTCTGGGTCGTCGCATACCGCAACCATCCTATTGCCCGTCATTTCAGTTACTCGGCAAATTATTGGCCGTTTATGTACAGCGGTTGCGTAGTAATCTATAATTTTGAACATAATAATTTACCTCTAATTGTGTTGTACGGGGGATGTGAGATCCGTTGCCCAAACGTTTGCGGCGTTTAGCTTCTTCCCTAGCTGCTTTTCTGGCCTTTCTTGCTACTTTAACTTCTGCAGATGCTTTGCGTAGATGATCCGCTTTTACTAAATGGCTGTTTTGAATCATTACCATGTTCATATCTACCACCAGTGGTTAAAGATTTTTTTCATATCTGAGCGATTAGTATCAGCTTTGTCTATCTTGCCCCGTTGCACACGCTCCAACTCTTCCAGTCGCTTACGTTCAGTCTCTTTTTGGCTGTTTGCTTGACTGTCTAATACCTTTTGAAACTCACTGATAGCCGGCTTGAGCCATGATTTAAGCCAGAACTCACCACTAGGAAAATCAACGAGGAACAATCGACAGCTCTTAGGGATATTTACAAAAACAACCTGATCATTTATTGAATAGGTGGTTAGGCTATAGTCCAGGACTCGGAAGGTTTCAGGCTTAGCAAGGTTAAGGTCATATTCACGTTTGATACCATGAGGCACGCCGCTAATATGGCTACGTTTAAACCCATTGGGCGCTTTATCAAGCGTATTGATTAGAGATAACAAGCCTTTCAACTCTTGCTCAATGCGACGTGTTAATTCGATCTCAGATACAAGGCTATCGACTGTTCTTACTTTTTCGACAATGCGAGGAACTAACGGGGCGGTTTTGAAATTAAACATTATTTTTATCCTTGAATTCGTTGTTTAGCGGCGTACAGGGGATAGCGGATACCTGCATCGGTTTGGATCTCAGGTAATGCCCTTGTGTCTGTTTGGCCTGCTTGAATCTCTTCCAGCTCTTCCAGGCTAACCCCTAACCACCACGCCGCTTTATCTGCAGTAATCAAAGGGCAACGGTCGGCGGGTTTAGGTTTTCTAGGCATGGGATAAATTATCCCTAGTATTGGCGAACTGAATATTTGGGTGGGAAGAGATACCAAGCATCCAACATAGATAGGCTTGTTTATGTATTTTGAATCTACGCCCTTGACGGTGTATGAAGGGTTCCATCATAGGCGGCGTTGCTGCAGCCATTGCCCTTATATAGGGAAGACTGACTTTTACGCCCATAGAATCTGAATACGCCTTTAAATTGGGCGTGATTAACCATTGAGAAGGATCAACAACGCCAAAATGTTCTAATTTTATCGTTTGGGGGTTGGGTGTGTTTGGTGCTAATACAGGTTTCATAGTTATACCTCAGTTAAGGTTTTTGAACTCGACTGAGGCACTATATCTATAAAAGGTAAGTGACTTTTAACTTCAAATATCAGAATGGGCGATTCTAATATTTATAGGGGTTATTTAGGTAGGTGGTCGGGTTTATGCGCCCTAATGATGTTGGCTATCCGTTGAGCCTTTCCACATTCAAACCCGAAATAATTACAAATTTCTAAGGCTATGTTGTCGGCCGCTACGTCGCCTTTTGAAAACCAAAACGATCTGGCAAGGTGGATTAATTCAGAGTCACGCGCCTTTAACCCTGGCGACACGCCGCAACCCTGGCCTTGCTGGTAGTTATAGCCGCCCCGTAATTGAATTGAATCTAACCATAAGCGGCGTATTTCTTTTATGTCGGGTTCTGGTATAGGTACCGGATCAATCGGTTTATCCTTATCCATACATCAATTCCCCCAGGTCGGATCCAAAGTCGGCACTATCATCGGAATAGACTTCCCCCACCTTTATATACCTAGCAGTAACGGCGGTATCAGAGTGATTGAGAGCATTACTAACACTCTCGATACTTTTACCTGACTGTATCAACCAGGTTGAATGAGTTGATCTAACATCATGCACCTTCAATACATAAGGAAGATTAGCCGCTTCAATTAGATCATCCCAGTAGTGCTTATACGTATGTAAATACCTGGTTGAATCTTTAGGGTGTGGGAATAGCCATTTACTAGTTAACCCTACCTTATCACGGTACTTTTTTAACTCTTCAACCAGTATGGGAGATACCTGTTTAATTTGCCCCTTGCCGTTTTTCTGTTTATTCCCCGCGAAACGAACCGTACCCGCTTTAAGATCAATATCACTCCACAATAGGCGGCGTATGGATCCTATCCTTTGACCCGTGAAAAGTAGTGTTAAGAATAAGTAACGCATTGGCGGGTATGGTGTTGCATTGGTTGCGGCGTTGATTACCTGGGGTAAATGCTCTTTTAATAGATAACGCTTGTGGGGTTCGGCTTCATCACCAAACTCTAGACACGCCGCCGGACTGACACGGGTTTTTAGTTTCTTCCTAAGTTTAAGCTGTTTACCATCACCACCACGCAAACCTTTAAAGGATACGTTTATATACGTCCAAAGAGAATTAAACGCCGATTTATACCTATTACAGGTGGCGACGGTATAGCCTTTTTCGTCGAAAACGTCATAAAGACACTCTAGCTCGTCCTCATCCAATTTTATAACAGGGGTGTCATAGTGTTCAAATTCTTCTGTTGTGTACCACCTGATGCGTGTCAGTTGGCTTCGATCCATGTGTTTTGCTTTTTCAGTTTCAATCCATTGATCAAACACGTCAACTAAAGTGATATTCTCGGCGGTAATAGGGGGACGCTCAATTATTTGAGGTATTTCTTCAATAACAGGGGGTACGTAATCAATTAACGCTTTTTGATCTAATCCCCATTGTTCAGCATCGGATAAAATGTCAAAAGTAGAGGTGCGGCGGATTGACCGGTAATTGAGACGGGCGCGATATTTGCCCTTTTTGGTTAGCTCGATAGCCATAAGATATTGCCTGTAATCGTTCAACTTTTGATCAACACACGCATCAACACACGGTTTGATTAAAAAGTTGTTGGTTTAATTGATTGTCGAGACCAAAAACCTAAACTATTACAAGTACTTACATTGCAGTGGTACCGGTGGGCGGACTTGAACCGCCACGCTCGAAAGCAACGGATTTTGAATCCGTCGTGTATACCAATTTCACCACACCGGCACAGCAATGAGGCGAATTATACGTTAACAGTTTAAAACGTCAATAGATTCTGTTTCCTATTTCAAAAATAATAATATTTGCAAAAAATACATACGTAAATATTTGTTTCTATTTAAAATTAAAATTCTAATTATTTTCGAGTCTAATAGAAAAATAAGACAATTTAAGTTATTCTGTGCGACCAATTTTTTAATATTTGTGCTATTTATTATGCAGGTTTCTGATTTTCATTTCGACCTTCCAGATGAGTTAATTGCCCGATTCCCAACTGAGAATAGAACGGCTAGTCGCCTTCTGTCACTTGAAGGTGAAAGTGGCTTAGTTCAGCATTGTTTGTTTACAGACATGTTATCAATGTTGAATAAGGGAGACTTACTTGTCTTCAATAATACTCGTGTAATTCCTGCAAGATTGTTTGGGAAAAAAGAGAGCGGCGGTCGTATCGAAATTTTGGTTGAGAGAGTACTCAATCAATGTGAGGTGTTGGCTCATGTACGGGCAAGCAAATCACCAAAGCCAGACACTATCTTGATTTTAGAAGACGGCACCCAGTTAAAGATGTTAAACAGGGAAGGGGCTCTTTTTCATCTTGAATTTCCGGAAAACATTGGTGTGATTGAAGTTCTGAATAAGTTAGGTCATATGCCATTACCCCCTTATATTGATCGAGAGGATGTAATTTCAGATCGCGAACGATATCAGACTGTTTACGCAAAAAAGGACGGTGCTGTTGCTGCTCCAACTGCCGGTTTGCATTTTGATGATAAGTTTATAGATGCTCTTAAGTCTAAAGGTGTTGAGACTGCTTTTGTAACTCTCCACGTTGGAGCAGGAACTTTTCAACCGGTAAAGGTTGAAAAAGTTGAAGATCATCACATGCACTCTGAATATATAGAGGTAGATGACGCTGTTGTTTCCAAGGTTAAGCGCACAAAGGCCGCTGGTGGCAGAGTTATTGCCGTAGGTACTACAAGCCTTAGAAGTTTAGAGTCTGCTAGTCAGAGCGGTCAGCTAACAACCTTTAATGAAGATTCAGATATATTTATTTACCCAGGTTATAAATTTATTACTGTTGATGCATTAATCACCAATTTCCATTTATCTGAATCGACATTGATTATGCTTGTATCTGCTTTTGCAGGTTATGATCATGTAATGGAAGCATATAAGAATGCAATAGAAGAGAAATATCGATTCTTTAGTTATGGTGATGCAATGTTTGTTACCGCTAAATTAAGTAGTATTAAATTAAATGGTAAAAAAATTGATGCCGGAGTCTAAATTGACCAAACAATGTTTTATGAAATTTGAAGTATCTACTAAAGAAGGTAAGGCTCGTCGTGGTCAGTTAACTTTTCCTCGGGGTAAGGTTGAAACTCCAGCCTTTATGCCTGTAGGTACTTACGGCACGGTTAAAGGTATGTTGCCTAGAGATATCGTCGATACTGGTGCCCATATTATTTTAGGGAACACCTTTCATCTGATGCTTCGGCCCGGAACAGAAGTCATAAAGGCTCATGGTGACTTGCATGACTTTATTCAGTGGGAAGGCCCTATACTTACAGATTCTGGCGGTTTTCAGGTTTTTAGCCTAGGGGATTTGCGAAAAATATCTGAAAAAGGCGTTAAATTCCAGTCGCCTATTGATGGTTCGCCTGTTGAGCTAACACCAGAGAAGTCCATGGAGGTTCAGCGTGACCTCGGTTCAGATGTGGTTATGATTTTTGACGAGTGCACACCTTATCCCGCTGATGAAGTAACTGCGCGAGATTCTATGGAGTTATCGTTGCGCTGGGCAAAACGTAGTAAAGATGCTCATGGTGACAATCCTGCTGCTCTATTTGGTATTATTCAGGGCGGCATGCATGACAATCTAAGGCAGGAGTCACTTAATGGGCTTACTGATATAGGGTTTGATGGATATGCTATTGGAGGCCTGTCTGTTGGTGAGCCAAAAGATGAAATGATGTCTGTTTTGGATGGTTTAACGGATAGTATGCCTGCTGATAAGCCCCGATATTTAATGGGGGTAGGTAAGCCTGAAGATCTAGTTGAAGCTGTCCGTCGTGGCGTTGATATGTTTGACTGTGTAATGCCAACACGAAACGCACGAAATGGGCACCTTTTTACATCTGAAGGAGTGATCAAAATTAGAAATGCAAAACATCGGCATGATACGTCTCCTCTTGATGAGCGTTGTGATTGTTATACTTGTCAAAATTTTAGTCGATCTTATTTGCATCATCTTGATAAGTGTGGAGAGATGCTTGGTGCACAACTTAACACTATTCACAACCTTAGATACTATCAGAATGTTATGAGTGGATTGCGTAAGGCCATTGAACAAGGTACATTGTGCGACTTTATTTCAGAATTTTATGCAATGAGAGGGGCGGAAGTGCCTCCATTGACCTAGTTTAATTAATTTTACTGTGGAGAAAATATAAATGCGTTTTAATTTTTCAATGATAGCGGCTATTTTAGTTGCGATGTTCCCTGTTATAGCCTCTGCTGAGGGAGCGGCACCAGCCCCTGGTGGATTAGGCGGAATAGAACAATTTATCTTTCTAGGTGGTTTTGTTGTCATCTTTTACTTCCTTATGTGGCGGCCTCAGTCAAAGCGCGCCAAAGAGCATCGTGACCTTATCGGTGGTCTAGGAAAGGGAGATGAAATTATTATTGGTGGTGGTATTGCCGGTAAAATCAAAAATGTTAAAGATGATTTTATTGTTGTAGAGATTGCTGATAATGTTGAAATTAAAGTTCAAAAAGGGGCTGTTTCTTCTGCCTTGCCAAAAGGCACATTAAAAGACATTTAATCTGGAGGCCTTCTGTTTATAAAAGCAGAAGGTCTTTTTCACTTAAGACTAAGACAATAAAAAGGAATAGGGCAGACCATGCTCAATAGGTATCCTCTCTGGAAGAACATCTTAATTCTACTGGCAATCTGTTTCGGCGTAATTTATGCGTTGCCGAACCTCTACCCAGATGATTATGCGCTTCAAATAAGTGGTTCACGTAGTTCAACCACAATAGATGAACGATTAATAAAGCGAGCAGAGCGAGCGCTTGAAAAAGCAGATATCGCTTATAGAGACGTTGAATTCTCAGATAAAAACGGCATGTTACGTTTTAACTCTGGTGAAGAGCAGCTCGCAGCTAAAACAGTTGTTCAAACGGCTGTCGGTGATGACTATCTCGTTGCTCTTAACTTGGCTTCAACTACACCAGAATGGCTTGCTTCTGCTGGTGCAGGTCCAATGAAACTAGGTTTGGATTTACGAGGAGGTGTACATTTCTTATTAGAGGTCGATATTGCTAAAGCCTTAGCTCAACGCTTAGATGTGTATGCTAGTGAAATTAAGATAAAGCTTCGTGAAGAAAAAATTCGTTATAGAGGCGTGACGGTTGAAGAAGATCAATCCTTGCTACTTAAATTTAGCAGCGAAGAAGCTCGAGCTAAAACTGGTAGCTTTATACGTGGAGAGTATCTTGAGTTTCAGCGTCGAGATGAAGAGCAGGGTAAGTATTTCTACACTCGTTTGATCTTAAGTGAAGCAAAAATTAAAGAAATTTCAGATTATGCTGTAAAGCAAAATCTAACAACTCTACGAAATCGAGTAAATGAGCTTGGGGTTGCTGAGCCGCTGGTCCAACGTCAAGGTGGAAATAGAATCGTTGTAGAGCTGCCTGGTGTTCAAGATACTGCGGCAGCTAAGCGTATCATTGGTAAAAATGCGAATCTTGAGTTTCGACTAGAAGCAAAGCCTGATGCTGGCCGAGCAAGTTCAGTTGAAGTTTCGTTTCGTGACGATATAAACCGCAAGGCGCTGCTGGAAAAAACGTTGATTGTTAAAGGCGATAATGTTGCGAATGCATCAGCTTCCTTTGACGAAAATGGCATGCCGCAAGTGAATATTACACTTGATAGCGTTGGCGGATCGATGATGGGGCGCGTCACACATAAGTCAATTAAACGACGCATGGCTGTTGTGTTTATTGAGCAAAAAGGCAAGACCATTAAAAAAATGGTTGATGGTGTTGAGGTTTCAGAGCGCAAAAATAAAGAAGTTCGATCAATTATTAGTTTGGCAACTATTCAAAGTGCTTTTGGGGCAAGTTTTCGAATTACTGGTCTTGATTCAATGGGCGAGTCATCTGAGTTGGCTTTACTGTTGAGGGCTGGTTCGTTAGCTGCACCTATGTACTTTGTTGAAGAGAGGACTGTTGGGCCTAGCCTTGGTCAACAAAACATAGATGCTGGTTTGCTTTCTGTTCAGATTGGTTTTGGTTTAGTGTTGTTATTTATGTTGGTTTATTACCGAGTATTTGGCATTGTTGCCAATATAGCCTTGGCAGTAAATATGATATTACTCTTGGCGTTTATGTCTATTTTGTCTGCTACTTTAACATTACCTGGTATTGCCGGTATTGTTCTGACTGTTGGTATGGCAGTTGATGCGAACGTATTGATTTATGCGCGAATTAAAGAAGAGTTAGCAAATGGATTACCTGCGCAATCAGCAATACATACTGGGTATGGTCGTGCATTTGTGACGATTTTTGATGCCAATATAACAACCTTGCTTGTAGCATTGATTTTGTTTGCAGTAGGTACCGGGCCTGTTAAAGGGTTTGCAGTTACTTTATCGATTGGTATTTTAACGTCTATGTTTACTGCAATTGTTGTAACGAGGGCGATAGTTAACCTGATTTACGGTAGCCGTAATGTTAAAACTTTGTCTATTTAAATAGAGACTTTTAAATTACGGTTGACTTAATTGGGTGAGAGGTATTTTTTAAATGAGTAATGCACAAGCAAAAATCGACTTTATGGGTAAGCGCAAAATCGCAGCGATCCTATCAATAGTCTTTGTATTAGTATCTTTAGGTTCACTAGCCTTTAAAGGGCTTATTTTTGGTCTTGATTTTACAGGTGGAACGCTTGTTGAGGTTGAGTATAAGGTTGCACCAAACCTATCAGATGTCCGCTCCCACTTGACTGAGGCGGGTTACGAGAAATTGACTGTTCAGAACTTCGGTGCAGATACTTCTGTGCTTGTTCGTTTGTCACAGGGCTTTAATGATAAAGTCGGTGATGAGGTGTTGTCAGTACTTAAGACTGGTGGTACCGAAGTTGAGTTGAAGCGAGCAGAATTTGTAGGTGCTCAGGTTGGAGAGGAGTTACGTGAGCAAGGTGGGTTAGGGCTTTTGTTTGCTTTGGGTATTGTCATGGTCTACGTAGCGATGAGGTTTCAACTTAAGTTTTCTGTTGGTGCGGTTGTTGCTCTCGCTCACGATGTTATCATCACATTAGGCTTGTTTTCTCTTTTGTCTTGGGATTTTGATCTTACCGTGTTAGCTGCATTGTTGGCGGTTATTGGTTATTCGCTCAATGATACTATTGTTGTATTTGACCGAGTGCGTGAGAACTTTCGAAAAATACGAAAGGGCACATCTGAAGAAATTATTAACATCTCACTGAATCAAACGCTATCAAGAACACTTGTAACTTCATTGACAACATTGTTGGTACTACTTGCCTTGTATTTGTTTGGCGGGGAAATGATCAATGGTTTTGCAAAAGCGTTGTTGATTGGTGTATTGGTCGGAACTTACTCATCTATCTATGTAGCAGGTAATGCTATTTTGGCGCTAGGTGTTTCAAGGGATGATCTTGTAGTACAGGTTAACGAAGATGAAAATGAAGATGAAAATGAGTTACCTTAATAAGGTGGCTTGTTTGAAACCATAAAAAAAGGCGGGATATCCCGCCTTTTTTTATGGTTAAACGATAGCCTAAAGCTACAGCCTTCCTTTGTAGTTGTGGATCTTTTTAATCAGTGACTTGAATAACTTGGCATTGGCAGCAATAATTTGTTTGCTGTTTTTAGTTGTTGGGATGCCTGTGAAATCACCTGTTAAGACTCCTGCTTCCTGGCAAATAAGTAATACGGCAGGGAGTTCGGTTGTATCAACTTCTGTTAATACCGCTCCATCAAATTGTCCTGCTGCTACATAAGCTAAATCAGCCGCTTTACAGCCGGTTGCTCTGATATTAAAAGATGATTGGATTAGGTCTGAGGTTAAGTCCATGCCTACTGCAGGATTATCCATATTCCTAGTGTTTTCGAGTATGTTACTGGTAAGTAGCGATTGCCCAATATTCGTTATATCTGAAACCCTGATTCGCTTGCCATTTAATGCTGCACCATGACCTCTGCTAGCAGAAAACTCATCATCTGTGATTGGGTTGATGAAAATGGCATGCTCAATCTTACCTTTGTTGTAGCAGGCAACTGAGTAGCCTGTAAACGGTAGATTTCTCAACATGTTTTCTGGACTATGAATAGATGAAAAAGTCCATGAATGCTCATGTTCGTCGGAGACAGGGGCTCCGAGCTCGCAAAGGTAATGCGTTGGGTATGCCTTTTTAAGGGCATCAAAAAATACACGGTAGATACCTTCTTCTATGTATTTAAGCTGCTTTGCGCAAGACTCTGGGTCCGAAAAGCTCACAGGTTGCTTGTCGAGTGCATAAGTTATATGTTCGTTGGCTTGGCGAGCTGCTCTAAGTGCAATATTGATTACGGGCTGCATGATATGAATTCTGTCATTGGAAGTGTTTAATTAAGGTTACCTATAATATCAAATTTATGAGGATGCCACTATTTTTATTCTGTGTTGTTTTATGTATGGTAGCTTGCACTTGCGTTTTTTGCCCCAAAATAAGCTGAAAATATCAACAAACAGGAATTTCTATGTATAGCAATGTTCGTATTATCATGATGAATACGTCTCATCCAGGTAATATAGGGGCTGTTGCCCGTGCCATGAAGAATATGGGGCTTACTGATTTATGGCTGGTTTCCCCCAAATCCTTTCCCGATATCGTGGCGGAAAGGCGAGCTTCAGGGGCTAAGGATGTTTTAGCTAATGCTACGGTTGTTGATACATTTGATGAGGCAATTAATAGTTGTGTGTCAGTTATTGGGGCTAGTGCTAGAGGTCGTAAAATACCATGGCCAGTAATGAATCCAAGGGATTGTGCTGAAAAAGTAAGAGGATTTGCTAAATCTTCATCTGATAATAAAACAGTAGCCATCGTTTTTGGGCAGGAAGACAGGGGTCTAACAAACGATGAGCTGCACCGCTGTAATTATCATGTGAATATTCCGACTAACCCTGACTACAGCTCTCTTAATGTGGCTATGGCGTTACAGGTTGTGGCTTATGAATTAAGAATGGACTACCTCTTATATTCGGGTTTAGGGGATATTACTGAAACAGCCCCCACACTGTCATCAGGGGATGAAGGTTGGGATGAAGATGCTGCAACGGTTAGTGATGTTGAAGGGCTTGTTAAGCACTTGGAAGGTGTAATGGTTGATGTGGATTTTTTTGACCCTGAAAACCCTCGTCAATTAATTCCTCGCTTAAGACGATTATATCAACGATGCTCTATGGATAAGATCGAAGTGAATATTATGAGAGGTTTTTTAACTGCCGTAACAAAAGCCATTAAAAAATAGATTATATTTAATGTGTTTGTTTTCTGGTTCAAATTTATTGTAGTGAGATTACAATGTTTAAAGGAATAAAAGAAGATATTAAAAGTGTTTTTGATAGAGATCCTGCTGCTAGGAACACTTTTGAGGTTTTAACTAATTACCCAGGGCTCCATGCGCTTATTTTTCATAGATTAGCGCATTGGTTGTGGGGTAATGGTTTGATGTGGCTGGCTAGAATATTATCTACTTTTAGTCGCTGGTTAACAGGGATAGAAATACATCCTGGAGCTATAATTGGTCGTCGGTTTTTTATTGACCATGGGATGGGCGTTGTTATAGGTGAGACAACGGTTGTGGGTGATGATGTTACTTTATATCAGGGGGTTACTTTGGGTGGAACTTCTTGGAATAAGGGGAAGCGTCATCCTACGTTAGGTAATGCGGTGGTGGTTGGTGCAGGAGCGAAGGTGTTAGGACCTTTTGAAGTGGGTGATAATGCAAAAATTGGTTCAAACGCTGTTGTAACTAAAGCTGTTCCTGCGGGTGCTACTGTGGTTGGAATACCGGGGCGAATTATTATTGCATCTCCTGCGGGCGAAAGTAAGCGTAAGGTTATGGAAGAAAAAATTGGCTTTGATGCTTACGGTTTGAGTGAGGAGATGCCGGATCCTGTTGCTAGATCAATCAGAAGTATGCTCGATCATATGCATGCGGTTGATGAGCGTATGGAGCGTATGTGTAAAGCTCTTGAAAAGCTGGATTGCGAATATCAGAATAAAGTAATGCCTCCACTTAATGACGAGGACTTTAAAGGCGTTAGTGCGGAAGATCAATAAGCTGTGTGGTTGTAGTGTTAATACTTGACTGTAATAGTAGGGTAAAGGATACTTTCTATATACTACCCCATATAAATTAGGTGTGTAATGAGACTTACAACAAAAGGACGATATGCTGTAACTGCAATGTTGGACTTGGCGCTGCACGCATCAGATGGTCCGGTAAGCTTAGCTGATATCTCGGAGCGACAGGGCATATCACTGTCATACTTGGAGCAGTTATTTGCTAAATTGCGCAGATCTGGTTTGGTTAATAGTGTGCGAGGGCCTGGAGGAGGGTATTGTTTAAATCACACTGAGTCTGATATATACATTGCTCAGATTATTGATGCGGTTAGTGAGTCAATTGATACTACACGCTGCAAAGCAAAAGGTGACTGCCAGAATGGTGAAAAATGTTTAACTCATCATTTATGGTCCGACCTTAGTCTGCAGATCCATGATTTTCTTGGCGGAATTAGTCTTCATGACTTAATGGAAAAAAGGGATGTTCAGGTTATTGCTGCTAGGCAGAGTCGAAATCAAAAGAACATTATACAGATAGAATATTAAACCCTCCCTAAGTATTACACTCGTTTATTAACTCCCATTTTTAGATGGATATAACTCTATGAATTTGCCTATTTATCTTGATTATTCAGCTACTACACCTGTAGATCCTCGGGTTGCTGAAAAGATGATGAACTGTCTGACTATTGATGGAGTATTCGGTAATCCTGCATCACGTTCACATATTTATGGCTGGAAGGCTGAGTCGGCAGTTGAGAGTGCCAGAAAGCAAGTTGCAGAGTTGGTTAATTGTGACCCTAGAGAAATTGTGTGGACTTCTGGTGCAACAGAGTCAGATAATCTTGCGATAAAGGGGGTTGCCTTAGCTAGTAAAAAGAAAGGTCGGCATATTGTTACTTCTTTGATCGAGCATAAGGCTGTGTTAGATAGTTGCCATTACCTTGAAAGTATTGGTTTTCAAGTTACCTACTTAAAGCCCAATAAAAAAGGTGTTATTTCCCCTCGGCAGGTTCAGGATGCGCTACAAGAAGATACTATTCTTGTTACTTTAATGCATGTTAATAATGAAATAGGTGTAATTACTGACATTAAAGCAATCGCAGAAATCACATCCCGACATGATGTGATTTTTCATGTTGATGCTGCTCAAAGTGCTGGCAAAGTGGCCATTGACTTATCGAGTTCAAAAGTAGATTTGATGTCGTTCTCAGCGCACAAAATTTATGGCCCGAAAGGGGTTGGTGCGTTGTATGTGCGTCGCCCGTTAAAGGTTAATTTATCTGCCCAAATACATGGGGGCGGACATGAGCGAGGGATGAGGTCTGGTACTTTGCCTACACATCAGATTGTTGGTATGGGGGAGTCATTTAAAATTGCTCGTGATGAGTTGCTACAAGAGCATGAAAGATTACTGCAGTTGAGGGATTTGTTATGGGACGGTTTGGGTGAATTAAAAGGGCTTTGCATCAATGGTGATATTGATCACCGGGTGGCAGGTAATTTGAATGTCTCATTTGAAGGCGTTGATGGTGAGTCACTAATGTTGGCTCTAAAAGATATTGCTGTTTCATCTGGGTCTGCCTGTGCGTCTGCAAGTCTTGATCCTTCTTATGTGCTTAAAGGAATCGGTATGAGTGATGAGCTTGCTCATTCATCAATCCGAATTTCATTAGGTAGATTTACAACAGTAGACGATGTTAAGCGTACGGTGATTTTGATCATTGAAAAAGTTAACAAATTAAGAGAAGTATCGCCTTCCTGGAAAGGATAGCTGCGTTGGTTAGCGCTTATCGATCGACTGATTTCTGAAGTGTATTATTCTTTAGTAAATCAGCGTATAATTTGCGCCTTTATATTTTTGACGAATTTACTTAACTATTATCTAACTTGGAGAATTTGAATGGCGATCGAACGTACCTTTTCAATTGTAAAGCCTGATGCTGTTGCTAAAAATGTTATCGGTAAGATTTACAGCCGCTTTGAAGAAGCTGGTCTGAAGATTGTTGCTTCTAAAATGCTGCACCTTTCACAGGAAAAAGCAGAAGGTTTTTACGCAGAGCACAAAGAACGCCCATTTTTTGCTGACTTAGTTGCTTTCATGACATCTGGTCCAGTTATGGTTCAGGTTCTTGAAGGTGAGAACGCTGTTCTTTCAAATCGTGATTTAATGGGTGCAACAAACCCTAAAGACGCTGACGAAGGAACTATTCGTCGTGATTTCGCTGATTCAATTGATGCGAATGCGGTTCACGGTTCTGATGCACTAGCATCTGCTGAGCGTGAAATTGCTTACTTTTTCTCTGATGATGAAATTTGCCCAAGAAGCTAATTTTTCTTAGAGTTTAAAAAAAGCAGGTTTCCTTAGGGGCCTGCTTTTCTGCGTACTAAGGGGCTGAATTTAGGCGGTCCTATTATAGTTTGTATGCCATATAGTAATAGAGCACCTAAACCCCCTTGTATTTAAAAAATTAGTTTTGGAAAAAATGATGAGCACTGTTGAAAAAATCAATTTACTTGGATTAACTCGTTCCAAAATGGAGCAGTTTTTTGCGGATTTAGGGGAAAAACCTTTTCGTGCAAAGCAAGTTATGCAGTGGGTGCACCAGTTTGGTGTTTCAGATTTTGACCTGATGACTAATATTAGCAAAACGTTAAGAACAAAGTTAGCTGAGGTTTCAGAAATTAAGGTACCAGAAGTAATTTACCAAGATATTTCTTCTGATGGTACGCGTAAGTGGGTTATGAAAATGGACGGTGGAAGCAGTATTGAGACCGTTCTTATACCGGATGGCAACCGTGGAACCTTATGTATTTCTTCCCAAATAGGCTGCGCTCTTGACTGCAGTTTTTGTTCAACCGGAAAGCAAGGTTTTAATCGTAACTTGTCGGCTGCTGAAATTATTGGTCAGATCTGGGTTGCAGTGAAATCATTTGAAGATATAGATCCAACAAAAGACCGCCCTGTTACTAATGTAGTTATGATGGGGATGGGGGAGCCGTTACTTAATTTTGACAATGTAATGGATGCAATGAATGTCATGATGGATGACTTTGCCTATAGTATTTCAAAGCGCAGGTTAACATTAAGTACTGCTGGCGTTGTTCCGGCTATTAAGAAATTATCTCAATTTACAGATGCTTCGATAGCTATTTCATTGCATGCGCCAAATGATGAATTACGAGATCAATTAGTTCCAGTTAATCAGAAGTACCCGATACGAGAGTTACTTGATGCGTTAAATGGTTATCTTGAATCATTGTCTGATAAGCGAAAAGCAACAATTGAGTATACGCTCATCGCAGGTGTTAATGATCAGCCTGAGCATGCTCGTGAGTTAGTCGAAGTGCTTAAAGGGGTGCCTTGTAAGGTAAACCTGATCCCTTTTAATCCTTTTCCTCAGAGCGATTACACAAAACCCTCAGGTAATGCTATTCATCGATTCCAAAATATACTTGTTGAGGGTGGATATGTTACGACTATTCGATCAACGCGCGGTGATGATATTGATGCTGCCTGTGGACAGTTAGTGGGCAAAGTAGAGGACCGCACCAGAAGAAGTGCGAAGTATATTCCACTTAAGCAACACACAAGTTAAACTGATTGCCAGTTTTGAGCTAAAGTGTAATAAATACAAAAAATTATATTAATGTCGTGAGTATAATTATAGGTAATTGAAGGCTAATGGCAGTCTTTAAGTTTTAAATAGGTGTTTTATTATATATGAAGTTTTACCTGATCGGCATTTTAGTACTTTCGTTAACGGCCTGCGTGACTACAACTGATAGTGCGTTTACGCGAAAAGCGGATGAGGGTAAAGCTCTTGATAATTATGTACAGCTTGGGCTTGCCTATATTCAGCGAAATGATTTTGAAAAAGCACGGCTCAATTTAGATAGAGCCTTAGATATAAACTCCGATAGTTCAGAAGCTTATGCCGCTTTAGGTCTGCTTTACCAACAAGAAGCAGAGAATGAACTAGCTGAAGAAAGTTTTAAAAAGGCTTTAGATCTTGATGCAAAAAACACACGTGGAAGAACATTTTATGCGGCGTTTATGTATCGATCACAGCGTTACGAAGAAGCGCTTGAGCAGTTTCAGATAGCTGGTCAAAATACAGATTATAATGGGCGAGCTTCAATTTTTTTAAATATTGCACAATGTGCTTTGAAGCTTGAGAGATACGATGTTGCAATTAAAGCCTACGAAAAAGTAATAGCGTTAGATAGAGGGCACCCTCAAGCGTTAATAGGGATAACGCAATTGCTTATACATGAAGAACAATATCTAAAGGCTCAGCAATATTACAACCGCATTGTGAATATTATTCGAAGTAGCAGCATGACGCATTCAGTTCGTAGCTTATCATTAGGCATTGAATTAGCTCAACATTTTAATAATGATAGTCTAATTTCTAGTTATGTGTTGTTATTAAAACAGCTTTATCCAGACTCCAGAGAATACCAACAATATAGGACTCTGCTAACAAATGAATAAACAACTTAAGGACGACTCTGATAATAATCAGGTCACCGGTTTAGGGAAAGCACTAAGACAAGGTAGAGAAAACAAGAGTTTTTCAGTCTCCAGAGTGGCTGATGGCTTACATTTAAGGCCTTCTATTGTAACTGCAATTGAAGATGAAGATTATGACTTGCTACCTGGTGACTTATTTCTAAAAGGGTATATTCGTAGTTATGCAAGGCTGGTTGGTCTTGATGAAGAAAAGATGATTAACTTGCTTGATCAGCGATTGAGTGATCAAGCTAATGAGAAAACGGTAAAAAAACAGGCGTTAAGTAAACAAAAAAGACAAAAAAATTCCAAGCATGCCATATTGGTTTTAGTTATTGCAGGCATAGTGGGCGCTGCTTTTTATATGTGGAGTCAGCGCTTAGGGGATGCAAATATTGGGGTGTTTGATACTGCTACTGAGTCGGTTGCAGATACACCTATAATCGACTCTGATCCTGTTGATACAACAGACCTGGACCCTCAAGGCTTTACTGAAACGGTAGAGTTGACAGAAAACGCACAAGCTGAGATTGTGAATACAGAAGCTAAACCTGATGAAGCGCCTGTTGTGAACGAACCTATCAATGATGTTGCTAGTGAGTCAACACAGGGGCTGTTAGTAGATGATGCTTCTTTAGCTTCAGTATCCTCTGAGCCTAGTGTTGAGCCAGTTTCTGAAATTGAACAAACATTTGAAATTGAGCCAAAACCCGTGGTTGAGTTGGAACAAGATGTTCGGCCCAATCTAGATGTTGTACAAGAGTCAGAAGTTTTGTCAGCAGATGTTGTTGAAACTGAATTGCCGAGTGCAGACTCAAGCCTAAAAATAGGTGAGGTTCGCGTTACTTTTTCAGGAGACTGTTGGTTTACTTTGAAAAACGGTGAAGGCAAAACAATTTATGCTGATTTAAATCGTGCAGGCGATGAAATAAATTATTCTGGACCGGCTCCATTTCAGTTAGTTATTGGTGCTGTAAGTGAAGTAAGTGTATTCTTTGAGCAAGAGCCCGTTGATTTCTCAACTGTTCGAGTACGTAATAATCGTGCCGAGCTTGAGTTAACCCATTAATATTTATCAAAAGTCCTCCATTCTATGAAGTTTGAATCGCCAATACATCGCCGTAAGTCAAGAAAAATATGGGTTGGAAATGTGCCTGTGGGTGGGGATGCACCCATTGCTGTGCAGAGTATGACTAATACTGACACTAATGATGTTAAGGCCACCGTTGCCCAAGTCATTCAGTTACAGGATGCAGGTGCTGATATTGTAAGAATTTCAGTGCCAACACTTGATGCTGCAGATGCATTCGCTCGTATACGCAAACAAGTTAATGTTCCGTTGGTTGCTGATATTCATTTTGACTATAAAATTGCACTCAAAGTGGCTGAGTTAGGGGTAGATTGTCTACGGATTAACCCTGGTAATATTGGCAGAGAAGATAGAATAAAGTCAGTAATTAGTGCTGCAAGAAATAATGGTATACCTATTCGTATTGGCGTTAACGCTGGCTCTCTCGAAAAAGACCTTCAGAAAAAATATGGTGAGCCTACCCCAGATGCTCTGGTCGAGTCAGCAATGCGCCATATTGATATTTTAGATCGTCATGACTTTCAGGAATACAAAATTAGCTTGAAAGCGTCAGATGTTTTCATGACCGTGGCAGCTTATAGGAAAATTGCAAGCCAAATAGAGCAGCCTCTACATCTTGGCATAACAGAAGCTGGAGGTTTAAGGTCTGGGACCGTTAAGTCTTCAGTAGGTTTAGGGATGCTATTAATGGATGGTATTGGTGACACCATTAGAGTTTCTTTGGCCGCGGACCCTGTACATGAAGTTAAAGTAGGTTTTGATATTTTAAGAAGTTTAAAATTAAGATCTAAAGGGATTAACTTTATTGCTTGTCCTAGTTGTTCAAGGCAAAATTTTGATGTTGTTCAGACGATGAATGATCTTGAAGCAAGGCTTGATGATGTTATTGCGCCGTTAGATGTAGCTATTATCGGCTGTATTGTTAATGGACCTGGTGAAGCAAAAGAGACTGATGTTGGTTTAACGGGGGGTACGCCTGCAAACCTGCTTTATATTGATGGGGCTCCAAATCATAAATTAGAAAATGGGAATCTTGTTGATAACCTGGAAAAAATAATTAGAGACAAAGTGGCTGAGCGTGAAGCATCCGCTGCTTGCGCTGATAATATCATCGTTAAAGTATAAAATTGTCAAACTGAAATAGTTACTAAAGTTAAATGTAAATAGGATTAGAATATTGGCTAAAATTCAGGCTATTCGTGGGATGAATGATATTCTCCCCGAACAAACCCCCGTATGGCAGTATTTAGAAGACACCGTTCGCAGAGTTCTGCAGTCTTATAGCTACAATGAAATTAGAATGCCAATTCTTGAACAGACTGAACTGTTTAAGCGCTCAATTGGTGAAGTAACTGATATCGTTGAGAAGGAAATGTATACCTTTGAGGACCGAAATGGTGATAGCTTAACATTACGTCCAGAAGGTACCGCTTGTTGTGTTCGGGCTGCTGAACAACATGGTCTGCTCTTTAATCAAACACAGAAACTCTGGTACTGCGGCCCAATGTTTAGACATGAACGTCCTCAAAAAGGACGTTATCGACAGTTCAATCAAATTGGTGTCGAGTGCTTTGGTATACCTGGACCTGATATTGATGCTGAATTAATTATAATGACCGCTCGATTATGGAAAGAGCTTGGGTTACTAGCTAATGTTAGCTTGCAAATAAATTCATTAGGTACCACTGCAGCCAGAGCGGTTTATCGTGATGCCTTAGTAGAGTACCTTAGAGCAAATATTGATGCTTTAGATGAGGATAGCAAGCGACGATTGGAGTCTAACCCGCTTCGTGTTTTAGATAGTAAAAGTCAAAGTACACAAGACATTCTTGATGGTGCACCAGATTTTTCAGATTATTTAGATGATGAATCTAAAGCACACTTTGCGACGTTACTGGAGACACTAGACCAGAGTGGCATTAGCTATGAGGTTAATAGCCGCTTAGTACGTGGCTTAGATTACTATGGTAAAACAGTATTTGAATGGGTAACCAATGACTTGGGGGCTCAAGGTACTGTTTGTGCGGGTGGTCGTTATGATGGGCTTGTTGAGCAATTAGGAGGTAAAGCGACACCAGGTGTTGGTTTTGCAATGGGCGTTGAACGCCTTATTCTAATGCTTGAAAGCTTAGATAAAATACCTGCTGAAGTTAATAATAACCCTGATGTGTTTATTGTTTCTGTTGGTGAAGGGACTCAAATTGAAGCCTTTAAAGTAGCAGAAATTTTAAGAAATCAGTTTCTTTCGATCAATGTGCAGACTCATTGTGGTGGAAGCAATAAGAATCGCCTTAAGAAGATTGATAAAAGTAACGTGCCTATTACATTAATCATTGGCGAAAACGAATTAAAAAACAAATCTGTTATTATTAAAACGTTACAAGATAAATCTGAAGGTAGTCAAAATAAACAACAAGTAGAAGTGCCTGTAGCGGACTTACTCAACAAAATTGAAGCTTATTTATAGCTAATCAAATTCATTTATTAATTTTTAAAGCATAAAAGTACTTGGGAGATTTAGGGTGGAACATAGAACAGAAGAAGAACAAGTTGCAGCATTAAAGCAATGGTGGAAAGACAATGGTAACTCGTTAATTATTGGTGTTGGCTTGGCTTTGGCTGTTGTATTTGGCTGGAAGATGTATCAGCAAGATGTAGAAAATACTAAGAATGAAGCATCGATGTTATATCAACAGTTACTAGAAGTTGCTATTGGGGAGAATGTCACTGAAGAGTCGGCTTCTACTGCTGACTTTATAGCCAATAAGCTTAAAAACGAATTTGAGAGTAGCGAGTATGCAAAATATTCAGCTCTTTTTTTAGCTAAAAGTGCAGTTAGTAAAAGCGATTTGGACGCTGCAGAAGCAGAACTTCGCTGGGTATTGAATACTGACGCTGATTCGTCGTTGAATAAGCTTGTAAAGGGTCGTCTGGCTCGAGTCTTAGATGCTCAGGGTAAGAAAGATGATGCACTCGCTCTGCTAGATGATAAAAATGCGGGAGAGTATGCTGCTATGTACTTTGAAATAACGGGTGACATACATCATCGCGCTGGAGATATAGAAAGTGCTAAGAGTGCTTACAGTGCCGCTTATAAAGCGATGAAGGAAAGTGGTGCTCAACGACCTATGCTAACATTGAAAATGGCCGACCTTGGGATCTCTGAGGAGGGCGCTTAATGCGCGCAAGCTTCAGAAAATTAACATTGTGCTTGTTTTCAATTACAACGCTACTAATAGTAGGTTGTAGTTCTGATGAGCTTGAAACTGAGCCAATGGAACTTGAAAGCTTTGATGAAGAAATTGAAATTATCGAAGTATGGGATGAGTCCATTGGTAGCGGAAGCGATGGTCAATATTTAAAAATAACGCCTATCATCATTGATGAGTTTATATACGCTATAGATCACGAAGGACTTTTAGTTGCGTTGAATAAGCGTGACGGAGATGAAGTTTGGGATAAAGAATATGATGAGCCTGTTAGTGGCGCTTTAGGAGGCGATTTTAATCACTTATATTTTGCCACATATCATGGCGATATTATCGCTGTTGACCGTCTTGATGGCACAGAAAAGTGGCGGTTTACGGTAACCAGTGAAGTGTTGTCTGCCCCGGTTAGCAATGGTCGCCAGGTAGTGGTTCAATCCATTGATGGAAAAATAGTAGGCCTCAATGCTACTGATGGAAAATTGATGTGGCGGTACGATAGTAATGCACCAGTGCTTTCAATACGGGGCACTGCAACGCCTGTTATTAGCGATGATTTTACTGTTGCAGGTTTTGCTAACGGTGAAATGATGGCTTTTCAGAATCTTAGTGGAGCGCCTGCTTGGAGTGTTTCAGTCGGTATCCCTAAGGGGCGAACAGAGCTTGAAAGACTTGTTGATATAGACGGGCAGCCTATTATACGAGATGACGTAGTTTATAGTGTGTCGTATCAAGGGAAATTGGTTGCTATTCATTTACCAACGGGTAGAGAGATTTGGTCTAAGCAGCAATCAAGTTATCGTGCTGTGGATATTGGTTTTGGAAATGTCTATGTATCAACAGCTGAAGACGTCGTTGTAGCATATAATATGGCTACACGTACCGAAGTTTGGAAACAAGAAAACTTGATGTATCGACAATTGACTGCACCTAAAGCATTTGGGAGCATTCTAGTTGTGGCAGACTTTGAAGGATATGTTCATTTTCTGTCACAAATTGATGGGCGCTTTCTCGAAAGAATTCATATTGATAGTGATGGCGTCAGAGCACCTATGTTAATAGATGACGACATGCTTTTTATTTTTAGTAATAGTGGCGAATTAGCTGCTTACAAGATTGCACCTTAGAGGCTTTTAAATGGTACCTGTTATTGCATTGGTTGGACGTCCAAATGTTGGTAAGTCAACCATATTCAATCGATTAACTCGTTCGCGAGATGCGATTGTTGCAGACCTTCCTGGACTTACCCGTGATAGAAAATACGGTGAAGGGCGCATTGAAGATCGTCGCTTTATTGTTATTGATACCGGTGGTATTACTGGAGATGAAGCAGGAATTGATGCCTTTATGGCTGAGCAATCGATGCAAGCTATTGATGAAGCTGACATTGTTTTCTTCATTGTGGATGCACGGGCTGGACTGACAGCTGGCGATGAAATGATCGCCAAGCACTTACGAAAAAGTGAGAAAAAAGCACTGTTGGTTATCAATAAAATAGATGGCCTTGATCCAGATGTTGCGACTTTGGATTTCTATCAGTTAGGTATGCCTGAAATTCATCATACTGCTGCGTCGCATAATCGAGGGATGACATCACTGATAGAGGAGGTAATGGCAAATTACCCCCTTGAAGGTACCGGTGAAGATAATAAGCCTGTTGGTGTGCGTATTGGTATTATTGGTCGTCCAAACGTGGGTAAATCAACCTTAGTTAATCGACTTTTGGGTGAAGAACGCGTTATTGTTTTTGATATGCCTGGTACAACAAGGGATAGTATTTATATTCCTTATGAGCGTCGTGGTAAACCTTATACCTTGATAGATACTGCAGGTATTCGTCGCAGAAAAAATATTAAAGAAGCGGTAGAAAAGTTTTCAATTATTAAAACGTTAAAAGCGATTGAAGATTCAAACGTCGTGGTAATTGTAATCGATGCTAGAGATGGCATTGTTGAACAGGACCTCCACCTTATCGGGTTTGCTATTGATTCTGGTAGAGCACTCGTTCTCGCAGTTAATAAGTGGGATGGCATGACTAAGGATGAGAGAGAGTCAGTTCGTCGAGAGCTTGATCGTCGCCTTAGCTTTTTAAACTATGCTAATACACATATGATTTCAGCCCTTCATGGAACCGGGGTGGGAGACCTTTACCAGTCTATTGATGATGGCTACAACTCAGCAATGGCAAAGTGGTCTACCAATCAATTGACCTGCATTCTTGAAGATTGTGTATCTCAACATCAGCCTCCTATGGTTGGTGGTAATCGAATAAAGCTTAGATACGCACACCAGGGTGGTTCTAACCCTCCGGTTATCGTGGTGCATGGTAATAAGACAAAAGTACTTTTGGCGAGTTACAAGCGCTACCTTGAAAACACATTTAGAAAAGTGTTGAAAGTGACTGGTACACCTATTCGCTTTGAGTTTAAATCAGGTGATAATCCGTTTGCTATTAAAGATCATAAGCCTGCAGCCAAGAAAGGCACTGAAAAGGGTGCAGATCGAGTTAAAGGCAAACCACAGCAGAAAAGTAAGAAAGTTTATAAGAAAAAAGGTAAGTCATAGTAGGTTCTTTCCTTTATACCATCCTGTGCTCAAGCCGCAGGATGGTATAAATTTCAATGTAATTACACCTCTACTTGTGTCGCTTGCACTGCCGTTAAAGCAATCGTAAATACAATATCTTCTACCAGAGCGCCTCTAGAAAGATCATTAACTGGTTTATTTAAGCCCTGAAGCATTGGGCCAATACTTATCACATTTGCACTTCGTTGCACGGCCTTGTACGTGGTGTTACCTGTATTAAGGTCTGGGAATACAAAAACAGTTGCCTTACCTGCTACAGGGCTATTTGGAGCTTTGCTTTTAGCCACACTTTCTATCGCAGCAGCGTCATATTGCAAGGGACCATCAATAATTAAGTCTGGTCGTTGTTTTTGTGCAATGCGCGTTGCTTCACGCACTTTATCGACGTCATCTCCTGTGCCTGAGCTTCCTGTACTGTAGCTTATCATTGCTACACGAGGGGTAACTCCAAAGGTTTTGGCTGAATCAGCACTTTGAATTGCTATATCAGCCAATTGTTGAGCGTTAGGGTCCGGGTTAACTGCGCAGTCACCATAGACTAGTACTTGTTCGGGTAGGCACATAAAGAAAACCGAAGAAACTACGCGAGCGGCAGGATGTGTTTTTATTAGCTGTAATGCAGGTCTGATCGTATTAGCGGTGGTATGAACCGCTCCAGAAACTAAACCATCAACTTCGTTAAGGGCAACCATCATTGTGGCTAATACCACATTATCTTCAAGTTGTGCTTGCGCCATGTCTGCCGCAAGCCCTTTGTGCTTTCGAAGTTCAACCATCGGTTTAATATAGTCATTTCTGACCGCATCAGGGTCAATAATTATAATGTCATTAGGTAAGGTAACACCTTGTGCTTCTGCTACTGCTTTAATTTCAGGTTCTTTACCTATTAGTATACATTGAGCTAATGACCGTTGATGACAGATTACCGCAGCTTGAATGGTGCGTGGTTCATTGCCTTCGGGAAGAACAATACGTTTATTCGCTTCTTTAGCGCGAACAGAAAGCTGGTGTCGAAAAGCGGGAGGAGAGAGTCTGGGCTCTCTTATAAGGTTTAAACGACCTCTAAGCCACTCTACTTCAATAGAGTTTGCTACAGACTCCATCACTCGTTCAATCCTGTCTAAGTCGTCAACAGGAACCTCACCACTCATATCTGATAATTGGTTCGCTGTTATAAAAGTATCTGAACGTGTCGATAGCATAGGCAGGCCAGCTTCAAAGGCGCGGTTGCATAGCTTTAATGTTCTTGGGTCTGGTTGAAGGTTGCCTGTAAGTACTATGCCTGCAAGTGGAACACCGTTACAGGCTGCCATGCAGGTAGCAATAATAATGTCTTCTCTATCTCCTGGAGTTACAACCAATGTACCTGGTAATAGTTGATCTACCATATTAGGGATGGTGCGAGCACATACTGATATGAAGGAAACACGCCGATTGTTAATGTCTCCTTTATTGATATAGATAGCATTTAACTGCTTTGCAATATCAATTGTGCGAGGAGCAAGTAGGTCAAACCTCCATGGAATAGAGCCCACCAGCTTGAAATAATCATCATTAAATATCTTACACTCATTTTCATAAACGCTAACATAAGAGGCGCTGTCTAGTCCTTCTTCTCTATATGAAATTGATCGGTTGAGTGTGTCGGGTGCGTTAACCTTATTTATTATACAACCTATAACATCAGGATCTTCAGGGGCTGCATAAAGCCGAGATGAAAGTTCTAGGTGCTCGTCGAGCTCTGCTGCTGTCATACGACCTGGAGATGCTACAAGCAACACTTCAGCGTCAAGATTACGTGCAATTTCAGCGTTGAGTTTGGCTGTGTAGGGTTGGCTTCTATCTGGTACTAACCCTTCAACGATAACAACATCAGCATCGCAGGTAGTATGTTGGTAAAGCCCGATAATTTCTTCCATTAACTGGCCCATTTTGTTCTTGCTTACCAGTGTTTGGGCATATTTAAGGGCAATAGGGTCTGGAGGCGATAAATTGGTTTTGGCTTTAACAAACTGAATTGACATATCAATTGAGCTATCTGTATTTTCTTCGCTATGAGAGTGACTTTGTGCAATTGGTTTAAAGAAACTAACTCTTATTCCTAAATTATCAAATGCTCGGACCAAGCCCAGGCATACCGATGTAAGACCTGAATTAAGCGCTGTAGGGGCTATAAAAAATGTTTTTGGCACGGGTCACCTGTTGATGTAATAAATAATATAGACGAAGTGTATGGGCTGCTTAGTGCTTAATGTTGGCAAGTGTATCCCTGGCAATAACTAATTCTTCATTAGTAGGGATTACAAGAGCTAGTGTACTTTCGTTATTGGTGATTCTCCCTTGAGTATTTTTACCGTGACTATTATTGAGGCTGTTATTAAGCTCAAAGCCAAGTATTGAGAGACGTTCAAGAGTAAGCTCTCTAATTTTACTTGCGTTCTCCCCGATGCCACCTGTAAATATAAGAGCGTCTATTGAAGGGAGTGATGCTGACATTGCGGCGATGTATTTTGCTAGCTTAAAACAAAAGACATTGATTGCTATATTGGCGCGCTCATTTCCTTTGTCTGCTAGTTCAAATAAGGTGCGCATATCGTTTGTTTCACCTGAAAGTCCTTTAAGGCCACTTTCTTTATTAAGCATGTGATTGATTGCTTTGCTAGTCATACCAATACTAATCAAAAATTCAAATAAACCAGGGTCTATATCACCGCTGCGGGTACCCATCATAAGGCCTTCTAGTGGCGTCAACCCCATACTGGTATCAACACTCTGCCCATTCTTTATTGCAGTTACGCTACAACCATTGCCTAAATGGGCTGTAATAAAGTGACAGTCTTCTAATGGCTTATTAAGACTTTCTGCTGCTTGTTCTGCTACAAACTTGTGGCTTGTGCCGTGAAACCCGTATCGCCTAACGCCATGCTGTTGATAAAGCTCGTAGGGAATAGGGTAGAGATAGGAGGTGGCTTTAAGTGTTTGATGAAATGCGGTATCGAACACCGCAACTTGTGTTGCCGATGGGTAGCACTCGATCATAAGTTTA
This sequence comes from Hahellaceae bacterium, assembly GCA_016744695.1. Taxonomy (GTDB): domain Bacteria; phylum Pseudomonadota; class Gammaproteobacteria; order Pseudomonadales; family Oleiphilaceae; genus Alkalimarinus. Next base: position 127,369 of record JADGDV010000007.1, on the reverse strand, counting down.
ATGCCTAATAAATTGGCAGGGTTATGTAGTGGGGCAAGAGCTGAGCACTGTTTGATTTTATTTATGACTTGTTCATCAATTAGAATTGAGTCGCTAAAAGACTCTCCTCCATGCACCACTCGGTGGCCAACACCTATAGGTGGTTTATTTAATAAGCCTGATGATTTTAGGTTTTCGATTACACGTACAATAGCGCTATGGTGATCGCACTGGCCGAGTTCGATAGATACTTTTGTATTATTTGCTTTAAAACTTAACTGTGCCTCAGAGGAGCCCAAGCGTTCAGCTAAACCCGAGGCTAGGCATAACATATTAGTCGCTGAATATAATGCGAATTTTAACGAAGAGCTGCCACAGTTGATTACAATAATTGTATCATTTGCCATATTAAGCACTGACCTAGTGGAGAAACGGATGGATTCTATAGTGTGAGGCTTAAATGGGGATTGATTTGAGTTAATTCAATGAGTGCTTAGTAAATTCTACTTAAGCACTTGCTTTAGTATTGTCTTGCATCCATTTTAAGAAATCAGATGCAGGAACTGGACGGTTGAAATAATAACCTTGTGCAAAATCACATTTCCTTGAATTTAGAAACTCAAGCTGGCTTGCTTCTTCGACGCCTTCAGCAATGACTTTTAAGCCTAGGCTGTGTGCCATAGTAATAATGGCGGTAACTAATGCAGCATCTTCTTTTTCTTCTATAACGTCCTGAACGAAAGATTTATCAATTTTAAGGGTGTCAAAGGGGTAGCTTTTGAGGTAGCCCAGGGCAGAATAACCGGTTCCAAAGTCATCAATAGAAAGCTTGACCCCCATCTTGTCTAAGTTATCAAATATACTGGATGTCTCTATAGAGTCATCTAAAATTAGCCTTTCAGTAATTTCTAGTTCGAGAGTATGAGGGTCTAACTTGTATTTAGCTAAGATGTTTTTAACGGTACTTACAAAGTTACCATCTCGGAATTGACGAGGAGAAACGTTGACTGCGATAGTTAAATCTAGCCCTGATTCAATCTGCCACTGCTTTATTTGCTTGCATGCTGTATCAAGTACCCAGTCACCAATAGGTATAATTAGACCTGTTTCTTCAGCGAGAGGAATAAATCTGTCAGGTACAACGAGCCCCATCGCGGGGTTATTCCAGCGAATTAACGCCTCGGCTGCAATTAAATTTCCTGTTGAAGCCTCCACTATAGGTTGATAAAAAACTTCAAGCTCATTTAGCTCTAGGGCTCTTCGTAGTCGACTCTCAATTTGTAAACGTTCATGTGAGTGCTGATTCATTTCTGGTAAAAATCGTTGGTAAGAGCTTTTACCTTTATCTTTTGCTTGGTACATGGCTGCATCAGCGTGCTGTAACAATGTGCTGCTATCGTCACTATCACTAGGGTATATTGCAATACCAATACTTGTACTGATAAACACTTCTTGATTTGCCAGCATGTATGGCGCAGAAAATGTTTGTAGAATACGGTCGGCAACTTGCTCTGTCGCATCGGGAGTGGTAATAGAGGGGAGTATTACTAAGAATTCATCCCCTCCTAACCTTGCGACGGTACTTGTTCCTCTTAGGCATGATGAAATACGGCGTGATGCTTCTATAAGCAAGCTGTCGCCATTATCATGACCCATAGTGTCGTTTATATGTTTAAAGTTGTCGAGATCAAGAAACATAAGACCAACTAATTGGTCATCTCTACGTGCTTGAGCCAAGGCTAGCTTGAGACGGTCAAGTGCGAGCATCCTATTAGGGAGACCCGTTAATATGTCGTAATTTGCTTGCCTGAGTAGTTGTTGCTCATAACGTTTTCTTATGCTGATATCTTCGCCTAAGATCAGATAGTGCATCGGTGTATTAGCATCATCTTTAATGGGGGTGATAGATATTTGCTCCCAAAATCGTTCACCATTTTTTCTTTTACTATGAACTTCACCTTGCCAAACTCCCACGCGCTCAACTTGTAGTTGAATGTTTTCCCACATCTGGATAGCGTCGTTTGATAGTGCAGTGTCTTCATTAAGATCTTTTGGGTGCTTAGATACAATTTCATCACTAAGGTGCCCTGTTAATTGTGAAAATTTGCTGTTTGAATATTCAATTTTCCAGAATTTGTCACAAATAAGTACGGAAGATGGGCTCTGATCTATCGCGAGTGATAATTTTCTAATCTCTTTCTCGCTTGAGCGTTGTTTATCTAAGTCATCAATGAGCTTTAATCTCATTTGATTCATTGCGTCAGTAACTTGAGATAGCTCATCCTTCTTTGAAAATTTACCTGGTTTTCGATCTAACTTTAGAGGTTGTTCAAGTGCGTCAATGTTTAAATTTTGAGCAAAAACCGCCATTTTTGTTAAATGGCGTGCCACTAAGTGCTGGAATATCATCAGAATCAAAATAGATATAAAGAAGGTTTTAAATGCTTGAGTTGTTAGGATAATAAAAACTTTCTGCTTTAATTTTCTATAAATATCTTCCATGCTGGCTGTTATGGTTAGCTCGCCCAGAGTATAGAATTCTTCGCTTTCATGTATTAGAGGGAATGTGTGAGATAGGGTAGATATGTCAGTTGAGTTCTCACCAATTTCTATATCGGAGTCAGGGTAAATTCGAAGTTTGAGATGTACGATGTCAGGGAGGTTAAGAATGCCCTGCATTTGAACACTAAGTAGCTTTTGGTCGAGTGACCATAAACTTCTAGATAAGCTGCTCATGTAACTTGTTTCAATTACAGACATGCGCTCATCTACCTTGGCAACGTCTTGTCTATAGTCAGAATAAATTTGTATGCCTGCAGATATCAGTGTGAATAACGAGCTGCAGATGAGTATATACGTGAGCATTCGGTAAGAAAGAGGAGAGCTCGACTTAAATTGACTGAAACGCTGTAAGAGGTTTTGCGTGTTTGGCATGTTTGCTGAGTTAAGTCTCTTTTTTTCTGATTATAGTGTCCATTTTTATTAATGATAGACCAGCTTTTTACAAAGTACATAAAATCTATATGTCACAGTGTTCACTTGCCCATACAGCGCTCTCAATGAAAAATTTATTCATATCTAGCTTAGTTATATTGAATTTTTCTAATAGGTTCCAGTGAATACCTTGCCACTTAGATTGTTCGTATAATTTTGCAGTATGTAAAGCTAAGCCTGCTTTGCCTTTGTACTGAAGTAAGGCGCTAGATATAGTGCCTTCAAGGGGGATTGATTCAAGAAGCTCGGGCAAGGGTGTGTCGAAATATATATCAAGGCATGATAATAGGCCTGTTGTGAAGTATAAATCGTTTTGGTCTGGTGAAAGCTTAGAGGCCATTAATTCACATAATTTTGCTCTGGTTAATGATATTTGCCTTAAATTAATGGGCTTGTCTTCCATTTTGCTAAGCGCTAGTAAGCTGGACCAACTTTTTATTTTACTAATGCCCAGCATCATTACCGCCATGTGAATAGACTCAATGGTTTTGGCTCGTCTGTAGGCGGCAGAATTTACAAGTTTTAATAACTTAAAACTGAGTGTTGGGTCTTTGGATATAATTTGATTGAGTTGGGTAATATTAACGGTTGGGTTTTGCAATTCACCAATTAGTTGTAATACCGCTAATTTATTTTGAGGTAATTTACGCCCTTTGATGATTTCTGGTTTACTTAAAAAATAGCCTTGAAATAAGTCACATCCTAACTCTTTGCAAACTCTGTATTCTTTTGCCGTTTCTATTTTCTCAGCTAGGAGTGTTACATTGAAGTTTCTTAGAAAGGAAATTGTGCTGCTTAATTCGGACTGATTCATTGCCGGTAGCTCAAGCTTGATAATGTCAGTCATTGATAAGAGCGGTTTGTAGCGCTCATCCATTACAAAATCATCTAAGGCGATGCGATAGCCCTTAGCTTTGAGGTTTTTAATAGCGTTAATTACTTCATTGTCGATATGAATGTCTTCAAGTACTTCAACAATAATATGCTCAGGGTTGAAAGGAGGAGGGTTGATTAATAACTCTCTTGTGAAGTTCACAAAAGCTGGCGCGCCCCCTGTGATTTTTTCGATATCACTTTCAGTAAATGCATTCAGTAACACTCTAGAGGTTGCTATATTGCCATCAAAGTTTGGCATGTCCTCTGTGTTTTCAGGCCGAAAAAGAAGTTCATAGCCTGCAAGTTCTTGGCTTCTGTCGTAAATAGGTTGGCGGGCTAATAATACATTTTCTGAAGACATCTTGGGTCTCAATATATCAGAGGTATCTGAAAGTTTATGTGTATTCAGCTAAGTATAGGGAAGAAACAGAAAAAGGAAGGTTTTAAAATAGAATAAAAAAAGCCCGTATAGAAAACTATACGGGCTTTTAGAATAAGTGGCGTCCCCTAGGGGAGTCGAACCCCTGTTACCGCCGTGAAAGGGCGGTGTCCTAGGCCTCTAGACGAAGGGGACGCAAAACATTGCCTCGTCAAGGTGGTGCGCATTCTATGTTTACCTCGACTATATGTCAATGCCTGGAGGGCTAAAAATGTAACTTTAGTGTGTCTTTTATTAATTTGTGGGACCTAACTGGTTGACGCAATGCTTTAAACTATTGGCCATCAGGTTGAATACAGCTTCTAGACCTTCCTTTTCAGCTAGGTCAAAGTAGTGTCTACCAATCTGTTGTCTGCTTTTTGGTAGCTGTGGAATAATTTCATCTTTTTTTGCCTTCAAGTAAATTGATAGGGCAATCTCATACCTTAACTTGTTTTCACCAGAGCAAAAATAATAACCGTATTCAACTGATGTCGGCGTTGGTTTTCCTTGTTTGGAAAAAACCTTCTTTGCGCATTTTGCATAGTCCGAATTGATTGTTGAGTACGAGGATAAAGTTCCAGCTTTCTCTGCAAGTTGATAGGTTAACTTTACTCTTTTTTGTCCGCCCTCTGATGGGGTAGGTAGGCTTTCTAATAAGGTATCTAACGGGATATCTTTTTCATACAGTTGGATTGTGGTTAGTAGTTCTGTCGTAATCATTGTGCAAGACTGGTAGCTGTGTTCAAGTTCTTTTTCGGTCGCTAAAGCTGAGCTGGAGAGTAATGCCAAAATACATATGTATCTTGCTTGTTTGAGTGGTGATAAATGAGAAAACGAACGTTGTAGCCGTGTAATACAATGAAATATCATTTTAATTGGTTAGCAGTGTTAGGTTTTATTTTGCCTTGGCTCACCAGTTGTTTGTAGGACTGGTCAAGTGCTTTTCTGAGTTGCTGAGCTTTAGGTGTTTTTTTCGAAATGATAAATGCGCCATTCCTTGTATTTAACATGGTATGACTTAAATCATCTATCGAATAGGTCTCTAATTGATTAAAAATAGGCTCGTTGTAGTCAAGAAAATATTGGCCTCTACCCAATTGGAGCATTTTTAAACCAGATAAATGACCTGGAGTATAGAATGCTGTCATTCCAAATTCCGGCTTAGTAATTTCGTAAAGCAGGCCTCCGTAAGTGTACCCGTTAACCAAAATAACTTTTTTAGCCGCTAAATCGCTTGTACTTGTGATTTTTGGACTGTTTTTAAGGTGCCAAGCTGAAAGTGTTATTGTGGCTGGGGTTGAGTGCCCTTCTAATACATACCCTTGTAACGCTGGAATACCTGATAGTCCTGGCCATAAGTCAACGTTACCTTCTTTGATGTATAGATAGGCTCTAGAAATGGGTAAGTGAACAAATTCAAAATCAATACCGGCATTATCAAGAACGGCCTTGGTAATATCAATGAAAACACCTGCGGGTTTATTTGACGAATCCATATACTCAATAGGAGGGAACTCAATAAAAGCCACTTTGAGTTTGTTAAAGGGTTCGTTGGCAGAAAGGGAGTTTAGTGGGTAAAGAGCACACAAGACCAGAGCACTCAGGTAGATGAGATGTTTGCTTAAAAACTGCGTCTTATTTTTACTAAAAAGGATACGCACCTCTGATAAAGAGCTTTGCTCTAGTAAACTTTCGTGGTTTAGATTTCATTAACAGCTTTACTTCTGGTTATGTTTGTAGTGCAAAGCACACCCTGGTGTGCTTCCTGTTTTAGCTGTCCGCCGGTAGTCAGCGTTAAGTATACCTTTTAGTTTGCCCAACTTTTGTGGAATGTCTAGTTTTAAATGCTTGCCTTTAGTCTCAAAATGAAATGATGGTTAGGTTTTTAAACCTGTTTCAGCTGTTTTCTTACTGCCTATTCGCTTTACGTTGATTGGTTGTTTCTTAGATCTTTATTTACTTAAGGCCTCTTTAGGGAGCAAGTAATAGTACCTTATACGAAACGCATTGTTTTTGTAGTGAAATATATCTTAAGGTTAGTCTGAGTGTTAAAAATGTAATTAGCTAAGGAAACTATCTAAAAACGAGACTAAGGCAATGTTGTAATAGCTTGTAATTTGTTAAAGTAGTGCAAAATTTAGCCGCAGAGCTAAAAGAGAACCATAAACTCAACGCAGGTAAGTTGGATATAAAACATGAACTCCCAGATGACATCATCAACTAAAGAGTTTGAATCTCTTAAAAGCTCTATTCAATATCAGGGGCGTAAAGCCGCAAGAGCAAAGAGCGAGCATCGCCGCAAAGAAATATTAGATGCGGCCTTAAGAATTGTTGCTCGAGAGGGAATACGAGGCGTTAAGCATAGGGCAGTTGCTAAAGAAGCTAATGTGCCTTTAGCTTCTACTACATATTACTTTAAGGATATTGAAGAGCTTATTAGCGATGCTTTTATGCTATTTGCTGAGAAAAGCCTTCAGGTCTTAGATTTATTCTACGGCGAACTTCATAGTCTAGTCGCAAATTATGACATAAAAGAAATTCAAAGTGATGTTGAAGTAAGAGATAAATTTATAACAGCTCTGGTTGAAATGGGGACTGGTTACATCAAAGCTCAAGTTAAGTTCAGAAAACAAGACTTGTTAGCCGAGATGGCGTTTTTGCTTGAGGCTGTGCGTGATGAGCGACTAAAACCTCTGGCTAGAGATTACCGTGGAATTTGGTATAGCCGTCTGACTGATTTTCTTGTTTTGACGAACGCCCCTGCGCCTAAAGAAGATGCAATGCTGATTATCAGTGCTGTTCAGGGCTTGCTTTATGAAGGGATTATTAATGATGGCGAAATTGATGATATGAAAATAAAATCAATTTTAAGGCGCGCAATTTATATATTAATGCAGCCATAAAGTTTGTGCTAACTTAACTTTCTATTGCCTTAATCCAGTTGTAGCTCATGGTTTTAGGCAATAGTTAAAAAATATCGATAAAGGGCTTGCAACAAAAAAAACACATCCCTATAATACGCACCTCTTCCAAGGCTTGTGTCTAATAAGTTCTAACTTATTGAAATGGAAGTCTAAAGAAAAGAATATTCTGCGGGAATAGCTCAGTTGGTAGAGCACAACCTTGCCAAGGTTGGGGTCGCGAGTTCGAATCTCGTTTCCCGCTCCAATATTTCTTATCGTTTTACAATTTTTAATTCAATTTATATCTCATCATCTTTTACTTACCTTATTCTCACTAAATTAGCATTTTGTTCTACACTGATTGATACGTGCCTATTTATTAGGTTTTTTGTGTTTTTTGTGTTTTTTGTGTTTTTTGTGGGTGGACCATGGCAGGGGTATTACAATCGGTAGATCAGCGGACTCAATTAGTGGGTGAAAACCGACTTGAGTTGTTGATGTTCAATTTAAACGGGCGTCAAACCTTCGCTATCAATGTTTTTAAAATTCAAGAAGTTCTTAAGTTACCTAATCTAACGCAAATGCCCCATGAGCACCCAGCGGTATGTGGTGTTACTCATCTTCGTGGTAAAACGGTTCCTATCATTAATTTAAGTATGGCTATCAAAATGCCACCTTTAAAGCCCACGAATGACTCAACGATTATTGTTACGGAGTATAATCGGACGATTCAGGGTTTTTTGATCGGAGGGGTGGACCGAATTGTAAATATGAACTGGAGTGACATACAGGCGCCGCCAAAAGGTGCTGGTCGCCATCATTATTTAACCGCGATTACACGATACGAAGATAAAATAATTGAAATAATTGATGTCGAGAAGGTCTTGGCAGAAATAGTTCCTTATACCACAGATATTTCAGAGCATATTCTCGATCAAGAGGTGCTTTCCAATGCGGTAGGGTGGAAGGTATTAATTGTAGATGATTCACCTGTTGCCATTGGGCAAGCTAAATCTACTGTTGAAAAGTTGGGTTTGGAGGTGTTTACTGCGGCAAATGGGCTTGAGGCACACAATCTCCTTAAAAAATGGGTGGACGAAGACGGAGGTATTGATAACCTGTTATTGGTTATCACTGATGCTGAGATGCCTGAAATGGATGGCTATATGCTAACGACAGCAATTAGGCAAGATGCTCGATTAAAAGATTTACATGTAGTGCTGCATACATCGCTTAGCGGTAGTTTTAATCAGGCGATGGTTAAAAAAGTAGGTTGTGATGGTTTTTTATCTAAATTTCAGCCTGATGAGTTGGCTAAAGTAGTTCAAGATAGATTAAAAAGCGTTACTTTATGAAGTTATCCGCAATCAATAAATATCCCGTAAAATCTTTAAAGTCAGTTTCTTTGTTGTCCGCATTAGTCGATGATTTTGGCATTGTTAATGACCGTCGCTGGATGCTGGTGGATGAGGCTGGGAAGTTTATCACTCAAAGAAAACACCCTATATTGGGAATAATTTCGGTGGAGGAGCGTGACGCGTCTTTACGATTTAATCATGCAAGCGCTTCACTGTTAGATGTGTCATTTAACGTTTTTTTAGATTCAATCAAGGTTAGTGTGTGGGGGGATGAGGTATCTGCCCTTATAGCTGATGGTGTAACTAATGACTGGTTCTCGTGTATTGTAGGTATAAAGGCGAGCCTTGTTTATATGCCTGATTCTGCTTTTAGGCAAGTTGATAGAGCGTTTGCTGATTATGATCAGCGTGTTGGCTTTGCCGATGGATTTCCATTATTGCTGATTTCCGAAGGCTCTCTTTCTGATTTGAACAATCGTTTGGCGCTACCTGTGCCTATGTCGCGCTTCAGGCCAAATTTGGTTATTTCTGGTTGTGAAGCTTATGCTGAAGATCAATGGAGGAAAATTAAAATAGGGGGGGTTGAGTTTGATTTAGTTAAGCCCTGCTCACGATGTATTATGACCACCATTGATGAAAGTACCTTGAAATACGGAAAGGAACCTTTGAAAACGTTGGCTGGTTACAGGCGGAATGAATTTGGGGTCTGTTTTGGGCAAAATATAGTGCACCAAAATACCGGTCTATTGCAGGTGGGTGATAGTGTTGAGCTAATAGCTTAAAAAAGTTCTATTTCGTCACCTGCATTATCACCATTCTCATCATTACTGGCACTGAAGTGGTGCTTGTAAATATCAAGGGCTTGCTCAATGCTGGCGCCTTTCATTATGTGTTCAAACATGATTCTTTCAGCTTCCATTGTGTAATTTGAAGCGATGTCTTTTTGAAGTTTGCTCCATGCTAGAGGGTTGTAGAGTTGCTCTGGTGAATTAATTACATTACTTAGCCACATTAAGTCTCGTTTGACGTGGTCGAGCCTTTGACTTAATCGATCATAAAACTGAAAAGCAATAATGGCATTTGAGACTTTTGAGTGAATATCTTCTGACTCATCTCTAATGCCATCAATCATGGCTTGTTGTTCGTTAACGCTAGTGCTCTGTAGTGTTTGACTCGACTCTGCTAAAGATCCAAGCTTTGATGCAATATAGGTAAATGACTCACTCAGCTCTGCAACAGATTTTTCACCGTCTTTCATTGACCCTTCTATTTGGGCTACGGCCAGGGTAAGCATATTGATAGTTTCTCTTACCTGACTCCAGTCTAAGTCAGGACTGCTGGCATTTGATCCGTTATGACTTTCTGTCACTGCTGTTCTCCCTATCATTCTTGTTTGCAGTGTTAGTAATAGCTAATGTTTGGCTGGTTATCTTGGCAAGAAGATTATATTCTCTTCACAAACTAGCAGTAACTTTTCTACTAACTGATATTTTAGATTATATAGTTCACTAAGTTACTTGAAGAATAGACAAAATTAAATAATTGGCGAGTAACAAATGTTGATTGTTCTATTTTAATTGAATTGGAGTTATTTAATGTCGAACGTCAGGTTTGATGATGTAAGCCTTGCCTATGGACTTAAGCCTCTTTTGGACGGTGTTAATTTTTCTGTTGGGGCGGGAGAGCGCGTCTGCTTAATTGGTCGTAATGGTGAAGGTAAGTCTTCGTTGCTTAAAATTGTATCAGGAGAAACCCAGCCCGACTCAGGAAGTTTGTGGTTTAAAGATGGTGTGACGATTGGTACTTTGCCTCAAGACATTCCCGAAGCTGATAACAAGAGCGTTTTTGAGGTGGTTGCAGAAGGGTTAAATGAAGTTGGGGGCTGGATCGCTAGATATCATGAATTAATTGATCATAGGGATGTTCATTCAAGTTTACTTGAGCTTGAGCGGGTTCAAGCAAAAATTGAAGCGTGTGATGGTTGGTCGTTGAATAGTAAGGTTGAAAATCTGATTAAGCGTTTTAACTTAACGGCTGATGCAAAAATGAATTCCCTTTCAGGCGGTTGGCGCAGAAGGGTGTTATTAGCTAAAGCCTTGATAAATGACCCTGACGTACTCGTTTTAGATGAGCCTACCAATCACCTTGATATTCCTGCTATCGCATGGCTTGAGAAGAGACTCCTTGAATTTAGGGGGGCGCTTCTTTTTGTAAGTCATGATAGATCTTTTATTAAGCGCCTTGCTACACGTATTGTTGAACTCGATAGAGGGAATTTAACTTCATGGCCTGGTGATTATGAAGCTTATTTGGCCGGTAAAGCAAAACTACTAGAGGATGAAGCAAAGCAGAATGCCCTTTTTGATAAAAGGTTATCCGAAGAAGAAACTTGGATAAGACAGGGGATTAAGGCTCGACGAACAAGAAATGAAGGTCGAGTTAGAAACCTTGAGGGACTCCGGGAGATTCGTAAGCAAAGACGCGAAAAGCAAGGTCGAGCAAAGCTGAACATAGATGACGGTGTGTTATCGGGTAAGTTAGTTGCTGAATTAAAAAGTGTTAACTTCAGCTATGGTGCTTCAGAAGCGTTAATAAAGAATCTATCAATGTCGGTGATGCGTGGAGATCGGATAGGGCTTATTGGCGAAAATGGTACAGGTAAGACAACACTACTAAAGTTAATATTAGGTAGTTTGAAGCCCGTGTCGGGAGAGGTTTGCATAGGTACTAAGTTAGATGTGGCTTATTTTGATCAGCTTAGGGGGGCTCTTGAGCCAGAAAAAAGTGTTATTGATAATGTCTCTGAAGGTCGTGATTTTATAGATATAAATGGTTCCCAGAAACATATCATAGGTTATTTAAACGATTTTCTTTTCACTGCGGCAAGAGCGCGATCACCGGTTAAATCATTATCGGGAGGGGAAACTAACAGGCTTTTACTTGCTAAACTTTTTAGTAAACCTGCCAATATATTGGTAATGGATGAGCCGACTAATGATCTAGATGTAGATACTCTCGAGTTACTTGAGGAACTTTTAACTGCCTTTAAGGGAACACTACTAATCACTAGTCACGATCGATATTTTCTCGACAATATTGTTACCAGTACGTTGGTCTTTCAGGGTGACGGTCAGATTGAGGAGTATGTGGGGGGGTATACTGATTGGGTCTCATACACTGGCGGTTTTGATGACCTAGGTAAATCTAAAGTCGATTCTGCAGAACGTACAGCACCTCCTCTTATTGTTGAAAATAAAAGCGTAGAAAGTGCCTGTGTTGATAAAAGCATAAGCGATTTGAGGACGGTTAAGAAGAAAAAGTTAAGTTATAAGCATAAGCTTGAGTTGGAGCAGCTGCCTGCAAAAATAGAAGTATTAGAGGCCCAGTTGGAAGCCTTGCAGGAGGAGACCTCTCAGGCTGATTTTTATAATCTTGAACATACCATTGTCAGTAGTAAGTTGGCTCAATTAGAAGTCTTTGAATTAAATTTAAATGAAGCTATGAATCGCTGGGTGGAGCTGGAGACAATGCAAGAGTAATGAAGGGTGTAAGTGATTGTTTAAACAGGTACATATGCTTTGGTGAAATGAAAATAATTATAAAATATTCCGATGGATAGATGTGAATTTCAGTATTTTAGTCTATAAATAATGCATTGAACTAACTATATTGAACACTCAGAAACTAGCGGTGCTTATAACGAATGAAAGTGGATTATATTTTCGAATTTAGCGATGGCAAGCAGTTAACTTATCAAGTTGATGTTGACCGATCGGTAATGCCTGTAGAGTGGGCAGATGAAAACGCAGAAGATTGGACTCGCCTTGAGCATTGTCAGTGCTCTAATTGTCCTTTGGCAAAAAATGAGAAATACTGTCCTGCTGCTTTAGATATGCAGCGTTTGGTTGCTGATTTTCGTACGCAAGCGGCCTTTCAAAAGGTTGATGTAAAAGTGACTACGCCAGAGAGAGGATATTTTAAGCATACGGGCTTAGAGGAGGGGTTAAGATCATTGATGGGCTTGGTCCTTGCTACCAGTCATTGTCCTATTTTATCAGAATTAAAGCCGATGGCTCAGCATCATATGCCCTTTGCTTCTAATGATGAGTTTATACTTCGAAATGTATCTATTTATCTGCTTCAGCAGCACTTTGAGGTGAAAAACGGTGGGGAACCCGATTGGGAAATGAAAGGTCTGGTTGATAGAAATAAACGGCTGCAATTAGTGAATCAAGCTTTATGGCAAAGAATTCACACTGTTTGTGAGGGTGACTCAAACCTAAAAGCTTTGCTAAGCTTTTTCTCTATGGCGTCCAGTGTTAGTTTTTCTCTTGAGAGTCAGTTGCAGAAGCTAAAGACAACATTAGAGGGAGAGGGTGGTTAACTCATATATTTAATGCTAGCTCCAATAACGACCGCTTTGTTACGAGAGCTAGTTGATATCTGCTAATCAATCCTCACGGCTAATACGTCACACTTAGCGCCATGCAGTACACCGTTAGACGTGGAGCCGAGTAATAACTGAATGCCATGTCGGCCATGGCTTCCTACCAAGACTAAATCATAATCACCAGCTTCTGCTAGGCGATGAATTTCGGTTTCTGGTCTTCCGATGATAACGTGCTGCTGATCTTCGGGCGTGTTATATTTTCCGCCGATGTCTTTTAGGTATTTCTTTGCATGATCTTCGAGTTGCTTTTGTACTTCTGTTAAATCCATGGGTATATCACCTCCGTAGGCATAGCCAAGAGGTTCTATAACATGAGCTATGCTTAGCTCGGCTTCATAAAGTATTGCCATACTTCGAGCGCGGTCAAGAACTTGGATCGATTCTTCTGTAAGATCTACTGCAGCTAGAATTTTTTTATAAGTGGCCATCTTCAGTCCTTTTATTGAGGTTGGTTTGTGTCGTTTATTTTATTCTAATTCTTTTGAGTTATTATTACGATGTTAAGGGGTTATTGTGGGTGTTTGGATTGTTGTTTTTATTGTTTTGGCGTTAATGGGGTCTTTTTTTTGGATATTGCCAAGTCCAAGAGATAGAAAAAGAATGGAATTTCGTCAAAAAGCGATGCGTGCAGGTATAAAAGTACGGTTGCCAGATAAAGGCCTTAAAGATCGTTTGATAAGGTTCGAGGACCAGGTTTTAGGTGCCGCGATGTATGAGTTATTTATTATTGCTCGAAATAAACCTGAATTAACGGGTGCTTTTTTTGTTATTAAGGTTGAAGGAGAGGGTGAGTGGCGATTTAATGAAGTGTCATTACCCATAGGTCTACAGGAGATATCCAGTCGTATAATACAGGAGCTAGTCGTATTGCCAGATAATTTTAACTTAGTGATGCTTTCATCTAACGGTACATCTATTTTTTGGGATGAGCGAGGTGAGGATGAGTATGTTGATCAGTTGTTAGGGGTCATGACGGAGGTTAATTCAATTCTTCTATCAATGCCTCAATAAAAATAAGAAGGGCGGTAGTTTTCACCCTTCTCATTCTCTTCAATTACTGAATTTAATTAAGGTCAGATGTAGTGCCTAGAGCATTTATAATTCTTTTTGAGTACAGGTTAACTACGTAATTCACGTTCTTTTCATTGTAATTAATATAAGAACTTCTAATGAAATCCCACTTTGTAAGCACTGCGTCAACTGATTTCTTTTGCTCTGCGTCGGCAGTGACCAGTAAGTCTTTTAATTGTTTGTCAAGATCTAGGGCGAGAAGATCAATTGTCTTTTCTTCTCCTCCTCCTTGGAAAACTTGGCTAACATTGGAAGTTGTTCTTGCTGAGTACTTGGTCATCAGCATGGCCATTAGCAGGGCTGATTCTCGACTTTTTGCAGCGACATTGTTTAGAGTGTATTCACTCTTAACCTTCTGGTAAGCGGTTGCTAGTACATTTGTAAAATCCTGATTCTGTATTGCTAAATCAGACATTAGGCGTAAATCTGCATAACCCTGTTCAAGAATGTCATTGGTTATGGTGTTAAGTGTTGTCTTGTGTACTTGCCAGCTTTGGTTTGCTGCTTCAATTTCACCTTTAACTTCATCAAGTTCTTTGTAGGTATCAAGGGTGTTCAATATTGAATTAACATTATTAATAGCATCGTTCACATCCATTAATAGTGACTTATCACCATCGTTTGCACTGAAATTATAAAATGCGTTAATAGTGAAATAAGACTGGATTTGTGCTTGATGAAAACCTTTAAGAAGTGCTGCCGCATCGTCTTGCTCAAGAGCGCTTGAATTAGCGGGAATAAAGGCGAGTAATACTACAACTGAGAATAAGGTATTGGCTAAATGCCGATAAGTGGTATTAAAGTATTCGGCGAATAGCTTCATTGACACTCTCCGTTTTTATTATATTTGTGATTGGGGGAATTAAGGTTGTTATGTTAACTATAGTATTTTTATTTTGACTTACAAATACTTAATTATCGAGGCTAAAGCAAGCTGCATGGGCTTGCAAGAAAATTTTGTTATTAAATGTAGCGGCTTTAATTAAAAATTATCTGCATGTTAGAGGCTTTATTTGATGTGTTTTGTTCATTATATGAATTAACTATATGAAAATAAAAACAAATAAATGTTTTTTAATAAAGTTATGCCTCATGCTCATTAACGACTAAAATGTATATTTCTAGAGAAATGATTGACAAATGCTCGGTTTTTTTTCATGGTGTGCACTCTAGATTCAAACGAGCGTATGAATTTTGAATCGAATGCCCTATTAGAACGGGACCGTTTTAATCCATTGCTGGTTAAATGAACCCCCATATTATTTCTTGTTTTAAGGGATGATAAGGCTGTTTGTTGCCAGTGCTTACTAATAGCTTGGAGAACAGTTGATGATTTACGAAGGTAAAGCCATCACGGTTAAAGAGATCGAAGGGAGCATTGCTCAGCTAAACTTTGATTTAGACGGTGAGTCAGTTAATAAATTTAATAGACTTACTATCGAAGAACTGCGTGCGGCAACTGATAAGCTTAAAGAAGCCAAAAATATTAAAGGCTTGGTAGTAACTAGTTCTAAAGACTGCTTCATCGTCGGTGCGGACATTACTGAATTTACTGGATTGTTTGCAGGGCCGGAAGAAGAGTTGATAGCAAACAACTTAACTGCAAACGGTATTTTCAGCGACATTGAAGACTTACCATTTCCATCTGTTACTGCCATTAATGGCATTGCATTAGGTGGCGGTTTTGAGATGTGTCTTGCTACTGACTACCGTGTTATGTCTACTAAGGCTAAGGTAGGTCTACCTGAAGTTAAATTGGGTATTTTCCCAGGCTTTGGTGGTACTGTTCGTTTGCCTCGCTTAATTGGTGCTGATAACGCCATTGAGTGGATTTGCGGAACAAAAGAATATAAGTCTGAAGCTGCACTAAAGTTTGGTGCTGTTGATGCTGTTGTTGGACCAGAAGCTTTGTTAGAAGCTGCGGTTGACCTAGTTAAGCAAGCAAATGCTGGCAAGGTAGATTACAAAGGCCGTCGCGAAGAGAAAACTAGCAAGCTTAAGTTAAATGCTTTAGAAAGCATGATGACATTTGAAACTGCTAAAGGTTTTGTTGCTGGTCAGGCTGGACCACATTACCCTGCGCCTGTTGAGGCGATTAAGGTAATGCAGAAGCATTCTGGTATGTCTCGTGATAAAGCGGTTGAAGTTGAAGCTAAAGGCTTCGCTAAAATGGCTAAGACATCAGTATCTAATGCTTTGATTGGCTTATTCCTGAATGATCAGGAGCTTAAGAAGAAAGCTAAAGATCTTGAGCCTCTAGCGAGTGAAGTTAAGCTAGCCGCTGTTCTTGGTGCTGGTATCATGGGTGGTGGTGTTGCTTATCAGTCTGCACTGAAAGGCACGCCAATCATAATGAAAGATATCGCTCAGGCAGGTATTGATCTTGGTTTGAATGAAGCTAAGAAACTACTTGTTAAGCGCGTAGATAAAAAGCGTATGACTGCAGATAAAATGGCAGACGTACTAAACAGCATTACCCCAGCGCTTAGCTATGGTGATTTCAAGAACGTTGATTTAGTTGTTGAAGCTGTTGTAGAAAACCCTAAAGTTAAGGGTATTGTGCTTGCTGAAGTTGAAGGTCAGGTTCGCGACGATGCGATTCTTGCTACTAACACTTCTACAATCTCTGTTAACTTGTTGGCTAAAAGTCTTAAGCGTCCAGAAAACTTCTGTGGTATGCACTTCTTTAACCCTGTAAATATGATGCCTCTTGTTGAGGTTATTCGTGGTGAGAAGACTAGCGAAGAAACAATCGCTACAACAGTTGCTTACGCTAAAGCAATGGGTAAAACCCCCGTTGTTGTTAATGACTGCCCAGGTTTCTTAGTTAACCGTGTATTGTTCCCATACTTTGGTGGCTTTATTGGTCTTGTTCGTGATGGTGCAGACTTCCAGCGCGTCGATAAGATCATGGAGAAATTCGGCTGGCCTATGGGTCCTGCTTACTTACTTGATGTAGTCGGTATGGATACGGGTAAGCACGCTGGCGAAGTTATGGCTGACGGTTTCCCTGATCGTATGAAGTACGATAACAAAACAGCTATTGATGTAATGTTTGAAGCTGATCGTTACGGGCAGAAGACTGATAAAGGTTTCTACCAGTATGAACTTGACCGTAAGGGCAAGCAGAAGAAAGTAGTTGATGAATCTGTTTATGACCTGCTTAAGCCTGTTGTCGAGAAGCAAGAAGATTTCACTGATGAGCAAATCATTGAGCGCATGATGATTCCGCTATGCATCGAGACTGTACGTTGTTTAGAAGACGGTATTGTTGAGACTGCAGCAGAAGCTGATATGGGTCTGATCTTCGGTATTGGCTTCCCTCCATTCCGTGGTGGTGCTTTACGCTATATCGATTCTATTGGGGTTGATAAGTTCTGCGAAATGGCAGACAAGCATGTTGACCTTGGGGCTCTATACCATCCAACAGACGGTATGAGAGAAATGGCTAAAGCTGGTAAGAAGTATTTCGGTTAATAGCTGAAACAGATTATCGAACGGAGTATATCTAATGAGTCTTAATCCACAAGATGTCGTCGTAGTCGATGCAGTGCGATCCCCAATGGGGCGCGCAAAGAATGGCTGTTTCCGCAATGTACGTGCTGAAACGCTTTCTGCAACGCTTATTGATGCATTATTTGCACGTAACCCAGGCGCCAACCCAAATGAGGTTGAAGACGTTATTTGGGGTTGTGTAAACCAGACAATGGAGCAGGGTTTTAACGTAGCTCGTCAAATTTCATTGTTAACTAAAGTACCTCATACTGCTGGCGCACAAACGGTTAACCGTTTATGTGGTTCTGCAATGAGTTCTATTCATACTGCAGCTCAAGCAATAATGACCGGTAACGGTGATGTGTTTGTAGTGGGTGGTGTTGAGCACATGGGTCACGTATCCATGACTAAAGGCTTTGACCATAACCCTGCAGCGAGTAAGTATTCTGCAAAAGCATCTAACATGATGGGCTTAACAGCTGAAATGTTAGCAAAAATGCACGGTATTTCTCGTCAAATGCAAGATGAGTTTGGTGCGCGTTCGCATCGTTTAGCACATGAAGCTACATTGGAAGGTCGTTTTCAGAACGAAATTATTCCAATAGAAGGGCATGACGACAGAGGTTTCAAAACGTTAATTGAAACTGATGAAACGATTCGTCCAGAAACAACTGTAGAGTCTTTAGGTAAGCTAAGACCAGCCTTTAACCCTAAGGGTGGAACGGTTACTGCGGGTACTTCTTCACAGTTAACTGATGGTGCGGCAGCAATGTTGCTTATGTCAGCAGAGAAAGCTAAGCAGCTAGGTTTGACGCCACTTGCGCGTATTAGATCTATGGCTGTTGCAGGTTGTGATCCAGCTATCATGGGTTACGGTCCTGTTCCTGCGACTAAGAAAGCGCTTAAGCGCGCAGGTCTAAAAGTTGAAGATATCGATTTTTGGGAGCTGAATGAAGCGTTTGCTGGTCAGTCATTACCTGTAATGAAAGATCTTAAGCTTATCGATGTGGCTGATGAGAAAGTTAACTTGAATGGTGGTGCGATTGCTTTAGGTCACCCACTAGGTTGTTCAGGTGCGCGTATTTCAACTACATTGTTGAATGTTATGCAGGCTAAAGGCGGTACACTGGGTGTTTCTACTATGTGTATTGGCTTGGGTCAGGGTATTTCAACAGTTTGGGAACGTGTTTAAGCGTAACCGTTGTGAAATAGACTGATTTAGTCTGATATAAAAAAGGCCGATTTATTCGGCCTTTTTTGTGTTTGTTTAAAAATACTGACTTCGATCGTTTGGTTCGTCTTGGTCTGTTGAATTGCTTTTATCGTCGTTAACAGAAGTCGGTTTTGTTTTATTGATATCTTTAATTTGATCTGATAGGTTTCTAATTAGTTGAGATTTTTCAGGGAAGTCAGAGGGGAAGGCCCTTAGAGACTCTCTAGCTTGTTTGAGGTGTGATTGCATCATAACGTTATCTTTGTTCTCAAAATAGCTGTTAGCTTGGGCTATATGGCTTTCTACCTCTATATCTAGCTTTAGTCGTTGTATGTGGTTTAGTAGCTCACTGTATTTTGCCGGTGATAATATCCTCTTCTGATTTAATTGCTGCAGTATTTTTGTGACTTGAAGTAGTTGGAAGTTTGCTAGGTTAATGGCTTCATCGCTAGGCATGGCCTTATTGATATCGTTTTCTCTTTTTTGCTTGCGATAAGCGGCATTGATGATTTTTTGTTGTTCAAGGTGGTTTTTTGTTATCTCGTTATCGGGTTCTATTGTTAATTTTTTAGTGATAAGAGATAAAATTTGTTGGTGTAATATAAGTATAAGGTCGTAAGATTTATCAATCTGAAGTAGTGTGTTTAGTGTTTCTTGTAGATCTTGGGTGCGTCTAGTTATTTGGCTAAGCTGGCTTTTTTTTTGAGAGAGTGCTTGCTGCCGTGAGTGAGCTATTGTGCTGAGGATGATTGAGAGAATTAAAAGCCCACCTAGTATGCTGAATATTATTACGCTAGTCATTTATATATGTTTGCTCTTTATGATGTGAGGTGTTTTTTTGTGTTAGTTTGATATTAGCGCATTGATAAGCACAATACATTAAAGCTTAGCTTAAAATAGAGCTAATTTACTGTAAATTGTGTGTGGTTATGGCCTTTTGTTATTGTGCCAGTTAGCAGGTATTTGTATAAAAATACTAAAAAAATCTGGTAATAACTTGACCCTTCGGCTACAACAACTTATATATATCGCCAAATCTTTTTTTAGTTAATCCGATGTTTCAATCAGTTGCGGAATAAAGTTAACGGAATTTTATGGGTAAATCACTGGTCATCGTCGAGTCTCCTGCAAAAGCAAAGACTATTAATAAATATCTCGGTTCTGAATTTGTTGTCAAATCCAGTGTGGGTCATATAAGGGATTTGCCAACCAGCGGTTCGGCAAGTACTACAACGCCTGCTGAGAGAGCCAAAGCTGCTGCTAAAACCAGGAAAATGACGCCTGAGAAAAAAGCAGTATACAAAAAGAAAAAATCAAAAGATCAGCTTATTGCCAGAATGGGGGTTGATCCAGAGAATAACTGGGCAGCACAATATCAAATATTACCAGGCAAAGAAAAAGTTGTTAGTGAATTGCAGCGTTTAGCTAAAACAGCTGACGTTATCTATCTCGCGACGGATTTGGATAGAGAGGGGGAGGCAATTGCCTGGCATTTGAAGGAAGCAATAGGTGGTGATGAAAGTCGTTATCGTCGAGTAGTGTTTAACGAAATCACTAAAAAAGCTATTCAAGCTGCTTTTGAAACCCCAGGTGAGTTAGATATTGCTAGGGTTGATGCGCAGCAGGCCAGACGATTTTTAGATCGAGTCGTCGGGTTTATGGTGTCGCCGCTACTTTGGAGCAAAGTGGCACGAGGTTTATCTGCTGGACGTGTTCAGTCGGTTGCGGTTAGGTTGATAGTTGAGCGTGAGCAAGAGATAAGAGCATTTAACCCAGAAGAGTTCTGGGAGGTTTATGCTGACCTTCTTGTTAATGGGGATAACTCTACACGATTTCAGGTTACGAAATTTGAAGATCAAAACTTCAGACCGTCGAGTGAAGATGAAACCTTAAAGCATACAGGTTTATTAAATAAAGCCGATTTTGTTGTAAGTAAAAGAGAGGATAGGCCTACAAGCTCTAAACCGAACCCTCCTTTCATTACATCAACATTACAGCAGGCAGCAAGTACGCGCTTAGGTTTTAGTGTTAAAAAGACGATGATGCTTGCTCAGCGGCTCTATGAGGCTGGCTACATTACTTATATGAGAACAGACTCCACTAACTTAAGTAAAGATGCTGTGGAGGCATGTAGGGGCTATATAGAGAAAAGCATTGGAAGTGATTACTTGAATGAGTCTCCACGAATTTACTCAAGTAAAGATGGCGCGCAAGAGGCGCACGAAGCGATTAGACCCTCAAATGTTGAAATGATGGGGTTTCAGGTTTCCGGTCTCGAAAAAGACGCAGAGCGCTTATATGATTTAATTTGGAGGCAGTTTGTTGCTTGCCAGATGAAGGATGCTAAATATCTAAGTTCCTCGGTGACGGTTGCAGCGGGAGACTTTTTGTTACGTACAAAAGGTCGAATCATGAAGTTTGAGGGCTATGTTAAAATATTGTCCTCTTTCGGTAAAAAAGAAGATGATATTGTTTTACCTGATGTGCAGGTTGGGCAGGTATTAGATCTTAAAGCGCTTGATCCTAAGCAGCATTTTACGAAGCCTTCGCCACGCTATACAGAAGCTAGTTTGGTAAAAGAACTTGAAAAAAGAGGTATTGGCCGACCGTCAACGTACGCCGCTATTATTTCTACTATTCAAGACCGTGGTTATGCAAAGATTCAAAACCGCCGTTTCTATGCTGAAAAGATGGGGGATATAGTTACTGAGCGTTTGGTTGAGTCATTTGATGATCTTATGGATTTTAGTTTTACAGCTAAAATGGAAGAAACGCTTGATGATGTAGCTAATGGTCATAAAAACTGGAAAACAGTCCTTGATGATTTTTATAAAGGCTTTACCGGGCAGCTAGATAAGGCAGGCTCTGAAGAAGGGGGGATGAGGGAGAATCAGCCTACAGAAACAGATATTCCTTGCCCTACTTGTGGTAGGAATATGCAAATAAGAACGGCGAGCACCGGTGTGTTTCTTGGTTGTTCGGGTTACGCTTTGCCTCCTAAAGAGCGTTGTAAGAGCACGATTAATCTAGTTTCAGGTGATGAGGTTGTCAGCGTTGATGATGACGATGAAGGTGAGTCACGTTTATTGCGTAAAAAGAAGCGCTGCGCCAAATGTGATGCGGCGATGGATAGCTACTTAATTGATGAGCAGCGAAAACTTCATGTATGTGGTAATAATCCTGACTGTTCTGGTTTTGAAGTAGAGCAGGGTGTTTTTAAAATTAAAGGCTACGATGGACCTTTGCTGGATTGCGATAAGTGTGGTTCAGAAATGCAGTTAAAGTCTGGGCGTTTTGGTAAGTACTTTGGGTGTACCAGTGAGGCCTGTAAGAATACGCGTAAATTGCTGAGAAGTGGTGATCCTGCGCCACCCAAAATGGATCCGGTGTTGATGCCGGAGTTGGTTTGCGAGAAAGTTGAAGATACTTATGTGCTTAGAGATGGCGCTGCTGGTATGTTTTTGGCTGCGAGTAAGTTTCCTAAGAATCGAGAAACGCGAGCACCACTTGTTACTGAATTGTTGCCTCACAAAAAAGAAATTGATACCAAGTATGAGTTTCTATTTAGCGCGCCGATTGCTGATCCTGATGGAAATCCCTCGATAATTCGTTATAGTCGAAAAAATAAAGAGCAGTACGTAATGACGGAGCTTGAAGGGAAAGCGACGGGGTGGTCTGCTCATTATGAAGGCTCTGCATGGGTGGAAACTTTAGCTAAAAAGAAAGTTGCCGTAAAAAAAGTAGCAAAGAAAGTAGTTAAAAAGACTGTGAAAAAAGCAACAAAAGAGAGTTAAGTCTGTTTTTTTGTTCATATAAAGGCCTCGAAAGAGGCCTTTTTTGTTTCTAGTATGTATAAAAAAAGACCGTTAGAAACGGCCTTTTTAAATACGAGACTAAAGATTATCTCGTAGGGAAATCACGCTTGCTGTGGCCTGTGTAAAGCTGGCGAGGGCGACCGATTCGATAGTTTTCACTAACCATTTCATTCCAGTGAGAGAACCACCCAACCGTACGAGACATTGCAAAGATTACGGTAAACATTGAAACAGGAATACCGATGGCTCTAAGGATGATGCCTGAGTAGAAATCTACGTTTGGATAAAGCTTGCGCTTGATGAAGTATTCATCTTCAAGGGCAATTTCTTCTAATCGCTTAGCAATTTTCAGAAGTGGATCATTTTCAAGTCCAAGCGATTTAAGGACTTCGTCACAGGTTTCGCGCATTACCTTGGCGCGAGGGTCAAAGTTCTTATAAACACGGTGACCAAAGCCCATGAGGCGGAATGGGTCATCTTTGTCTTTAGCTTTGGCGACAAATTCATCAATGTTTGATATATCGCCAATTTGTTCAAGCATGGTAAGGACGGCTTCGTTTGCTCCGCCGTGCGCAGGACCCCAAAGTGCAGCAATACCTGAAGCCATGCAGGCAAATGGGTTGGCCCCTGTTGAACCGGCTAAACGAACGGTTGATGTTGATGCGTTTTGCTCGTGATCCGCGTGAAGCATGAAAATCTTATCCATAGCCTTAGATATAACTGGATCAACTTTATAGTCACCGCAAGGGGTGCTAAACATCATATGCAGAAAGTTTTCAGCATAATTTAAGTCGTTCTTGGGGTAGATGAATGGTTGCCCCATAGTGTACTTGTAGCACATGGCTGCAATTGTCGGCATTTTTGCAACGAGTCTGAACATTGCAATGTCACGATGCTCTTGATCAGAAAAATCTTTATCGTTATAGAACGCTGATAGTGCACCAACAACACCGCACATAATGGCCATTGGGTGTGCATCACGCCTGAAGCCATTAAAGAAGTGTGTCATTTGGTCATGAACCATTGTGTGCTTGCTTACAATAGTTCTGAATTCTTCATTATCTTCTTTGCTTGGTAATTCTCCGCGAACCAAAAGGTAACAAAGCTCAAGGTAGTCGGAATTCTCGGCTAGTTGTTCAATTGGATAGCCTCGATGTAAAAGAATACCTTTATCGCCATCTATATATGTGATTTTTGATTCACAGGCGGCAGTAGATACAAAGCCTGGGTCGTAAGTGAATAAACCTTGCGAAACTAATCCGCGTACGTCAATTACATCTGGGCCTTCGGTTCCGGAATAAACTGGGAACTCGACAGTGATATTGCCCACCGATAACTGTGCTTTTTTATCAGTCAAGGTGCTCTCCTATGATTCAGCTTCTATTATGCCTAGTTTAAGTGCTCAAAAAACACTCAAGTTAAAGTGCTAAAAACAACGTTTAAAAAATATTGCTTATCTATAAATAATTAGCTAGTTACTATGCACTTTTTTTAATGCGCTGTAATTTGCAGTTTAACGCCCGATTTTGACGCATTAATTCATGAAGCCGTATTGATATAGTGCAGTTTTTTTAGGAAAAACTGCTTATCTTGTTGTTTGGTCGCTTATTAGTGCCACATATGTGAATATGTTGGTTCGACAACTATAGAGATTAAGAAAAATTTGTCAATGCGTTCGCTGGCTATGCTGTTGTAAGTTGTTTTCGCTGTTTGTAATTTTACTTACATGTCTCTATAATCTGGTACCCGAAATTGCCAGAGTTCGTTCTCTTAATGGGTTTACCCTATTTAAGAAAAGTCTTTGTGCACATCTCCGATAAACTCGCCCCTCATGGGCCAAAAAGAGTGTGAAGAAGCTGTGAGTGATAATAGACCCGTTAATCTAGATCTTTCTCAATTTAGTTTTCCACTACCTGCCATAACATCGGTTATTCACCGAGCAACGGGCTTAATTCTGTTTGTTGGAGTTGCGTTCGTATTATGGGCATTTCAAGAATCTCTGAGCGGCGAAGAAAGTTTTAATGCTATTAAAAGCGTTATGCAAGGCTTTTTAGCTAAGTTAATTCTCTGGGGGATTCTATCCGCATTATTGTATCACCTTGTAGCCGGTACCAAGCATCTATTGATGGATATGGGGATTGGTGAAACATTAGAAGGTGGTAAGTTAGGGGCCAAAATTACTTTGGTTGTTTCTATCGTGTTGATTTTAATTACAGGTGTTTGGATATGGTAGCCAATATTACGAGTTTAGGGCGAAGTGGTTTATATGACTGGATGGTGCAACGTGTAACTGCCGTTGTATTGGCTGCATATATTTTGTTTCTGCTTGGTTATTTTGTAGCCACGCCAGACCTAAGTTATGCAGACTGGAATGGTCTTTTTGCATGCACGGCTATGAAAATTTTTACTCTTATGGCCCTTATTTCTCTTAGTGCTCATGCCTGGGTGGGAATGTGGACTATATCAACTGACTACTTGAAGAATAGTGTTGTTAGATTTCTTTTTCAGGGTACCTGTGGCGGAATAATGTTTGTTTATTTCGTTTGGGGCATTCAAATTTTGTGGGGACAGTAATCAATGTCTAAGCTTCGAACTCTTACTTATGATGCCATCGTAGTTGGTGGTGGTGGTGCAGGCATGCGTGCCGCGCTGCAGTTGACTGAAGCAGGCATTAAAACAGCCTGTATTACAAAGGTTTTTCCTACTCGTTCTCATACTGTATCTGCGCAAGGTGGTATTACCTGTGCAATCGCGAGTAATGATCCAAATGATGATTGGCGCTGGCATATGTATGACACTGTCAAAGGCTCTGATTTTATTGGAGATCAGGATGCTATTGAATATATGTGTTCGGTAGGTCCTCAGGCAGTTTACGAATTAGATCATATGGGGCTACCTTTTTCTCGTACTGAAGAAGGTCGAATCTATCAGCGTCCATTCGGTGGTCAGTCTAAAGATTTTGGTAAGGGTGGTCAGGCTGCTCGTACTTGCGCTGCAGCCGACAGAACTGGTCACGCATTGCTTCACGCTTTATATCAAGGAAACCTTAAGGGTGGTACTACCTTCCTTAATGAATGGTATGCTGTTGACTTAGTAAAGAATGATAAAGGTTCAGTTGTAGGTACTATTGCTATTTGCATTGAAACGGGCGAAACCGTTTATGTGAAAGCAACGGCAACGGTTATTGCGACAGGCGGAGCTGGGCGAATATTCCAGTCCACAACTAACGCGTTAATCAATACGGGTGATGGTATGGGGATGGCGCTACGCGCTGGTTTCCCTGCTCAAGATATGGAAATGTGGCAGTTCCACCCAACAGGTATAGCTGGAGCAGGTGTTCTTGTTACTGAGGGTTGTCGTGGAGAAGGTGGTTACCTGATTAATGGTGATGGTGAGCGTTTCATGGAACGTTATGCGCCTAACGCTAAAGATCTAGCTGGTCGTGATGTTGTTGCTCGCTCAATGGTTATCGAGATTCTTGAGGGGCGTGGCTGCGGACCAGAAAAAGATCATGTTTTGCTTAAACTTGATCACTTAGGTGAAGAGATATTAATGTCTCGTTTACCTGGTATTGTTGAATTATCTAAGACGTTTGCTCATATTGATCCTGTTAAAGAGCCTGTACCTGTTGTTCCTACTTGTCATTATATGATGGGTGGAATTCCTACAAATATTGGTGGTCAAGCCTTGACTATTGATAGTGAAGGAAATGATACAGTAATCGATGGTTTGTATGCTTGTGGTGAAGCGGCGTGTGTTTCTGTTCATGGTGCAAACCGCCTAGGTGGTAATTCATTGCTTGATTTGGTTGTATTTGGTCGTGCTGCAGGTATTCAGATAGAGAAGTCACTTAAAGAAGGCTTTGTATCGGATAACGCGACTGAAGAAAATGTTGAAGTGGCAATGGCTCGTCTTAACCGTCTAAATAATAGTACAAGCGGTGAGAGTGTTGCTCAATTGCGTGCAGAGCTTCAAAAAATAATGCAGCTTTACTTTGGTGTGTTCCGCGAAGGTGAGACGATGCAGAAAGGCCTTAAGTTGCTTGATGAGCTTAAAACGCGCCTTCAGAATGTTTACCTTGACGATAAGAGTAACGCATTTAACACAGCACGAATTGAAGCTTTAGAGTTAGATAACTTGTTTGAAGTTGCTTATGCAACAGCGGTATCTGCTGAAGAACGTAAAGAAAGCCGTGGTGCTCATGCACGTAACGACTTTACTGAGCGTGATGATGAGAATTGGTTAAAGCATTCAATATACTTCCCGACTACTAAAAGTGTTGGCAAGCGTGATGTGAACTTCTCACCGAAAACTATGGAGGCATTCCCTCCACAGATTCGTAAATACTAAGGGGAGAGTTAAGAATGTTAGTTAGTGTATATCGTTATAATCCAGAAGTTGATAAAACCCCTTATATGCAAGATGTTGAAGTTGATATCCCTGCAGGTAAGGACCTAATGGTTCTAGATGTTTTAGAGCTAATGAAGGCTCAAGATTCTTCTTTGTCATACCGTCGTTCTTGTCGTGAAGGTGTCTGTGGATCAGATGGTCTTAACATGAATGGTAAAAATGGCTTGGCTTGTATTACGCCTATGTCAGCTGTTGTTAAGAAAAATAAAATTGTGTTACGTCCACTGCCGGGTCTTCCTGTTATTCGTGACTTGGTTGTAGATATGTCTATGTTCTACAAGCAATATGAAAAGGTTAAGCCTTTTCTTATTAATGATAAGCCTGCACCTGCGATTGAGCGTCTTCAGTCACCTGAAGAGCGCGAAAAGCTAGATGGGCTCTACGAGTGTATTTTGTGTGCTTGTTGTTCTACTGCGTGTCCTTCGTTCTGGTGGAACCCAGACAAGTTTCTTGGGCCGGCAGCTTCTATTCAGGCATATCGTTTCTTGGCTGATAGTCGTGATACGGCAACGGATGAGCGCTTAACTGACCTTGATGATCCTTTCAGTATTTTCCGCTGTAGAGGTATTATGAACTGTGTGAGTGTATGTCCAAAGGGTCTTAACCCAACAAGAGCCATTGGTCATATTAGAAATATGTTACTTCAGCGTGCGACTTAGTTATTACTAAGAAACACTCTAAATAGGTGCGGCTAATTTGGCGTATCTAGTGGATATTAAATTGGGGCACGTCATAAATGGGCGTTTTCCAATTTTTGTCTATACTGTACTGATGAATCCATGCGTTGTTGCTACTAAAGACTATTATCTAGTCATTGTTTAAACGCGCATAGTCCGGAACCTACTACGTTAAACCCAAAAGGTGAATGTGGTAGTTTTGCTGAAAAAAAAGAAAAACCATTGGTTGGCGGGTAACACCCGTGCTATCTGTGGGGCAGCAGTCATCAAAGTTAAGTTTTTAACCGGTTGCCACCAGATAGCTCCCAGGCATCAATTAAGGCGAGCTATAAAAAATGCAAGAAAGCATAATGGAGCAGTTATGGCAGACTTCCCATCTGGCTGGAGGGAATTTTGCTTACGTTGAGCAGTTGTACGATACTTATCTGACGGACCCTAATCAGGTTCCAGAAGAGTGGAGAAGTTACTTCGATCAACTTCCTAGATCAGAAGAAGGCGTCATTTCCCAAGACGTACCTCATTCTACTATTCGTGAACAATTTCTACACATTTCAAAAAATCAGCGTCAATATTCACAATCATCTATCCCATCTAGTGCTACTTCAGAGCACGAAAAGAAACAAGTTAAAGTCCTTCAGTTAATTAACGCATTTCGATTTCGAGGTCATCAGCACGCAAAGCTCGATCCTCTCGGGATAATGGAACGTGAAACGATAGCTGACCTAGGTTTACCGTATCATGGTTTAAGTAATGCTGACTTAGATATTGAGTTTCAAACAGGTTCTTTAATGTTTGGTTCTGAGTCGATGACATTAAAAGATATTGTTGCAGGTCTTGAAGCGACTTATTGCGGCAGTGTTGGTGCAGAGTACATGCACATTGTCGACACTGATACTAAGCGATGGTTTCAGCAGCGCCTTGAGTCTGTAAAAGCTCACCCTGAATATGAACCTGACACTCGCAAGCACTTGTTAGAGCGTTTAACCGCAGCAGAAGGTTTAGAAAAGTATCTTGGTTCAAGATATCCAGGCACTAAACGGTTTGGTTTAGAGGGGGGGGAAAGTTTAATTCCTCTAACAGATGAGCTTATTCAAAGAGCGGGTAGTTACGGTGCTAAAGAAATAGTTATTGGTATGGCTCACCGTGGGCGCCTTAATGTTCTTGTAAACACATTAGGAAAAAACCCTAAAGACTTATTTGATGAGTTTGAAGGAAAGAAGCAAATTGATATGGGTTCTGGTGATGTTAAGTATCATCAGGGCTTCTCTTCAAATGTAATGACTTCCGGTGGGGAGGTGCATTTAGCACTATCATTTAACCCTTCGCATTTGGAAATTGTTTCGCCTGTTGTTGAGGGTTCGGTAAGAGCCCGTCAATCAAGACGTGAAGATAGTGTTGGTGAAACGGTTCTACCTATTATTATGCATGGTGATGCAGCCTTTGCTGGGCAAGGTGTAGTTATGGAGACATTTCAGATGTCTCAAACGCGCGCTTATCGTACTGGTGGAACTGT
The DNA here is from genome assembly GCA_016744695.1 of Hahellaceae bacterium. Taxonomy (GTDB): domain Bacteria; phylum Pseudomonadota; class Gammaproteobacteria; order Pseudomonadales; family Oleiphilaceae; genus Alkalimarinus. Next base: position 98,194 of record JADGDV010000007.1, on the reverse strand, counting down.
TCATATCGTTATTAATAACCAGGTTGGTTTTACAACGAACAAGCAAGAAGATGCCAGATCGACTGAATACTGTACTGATGTAGCTAAAATGATTCAGGCACCTATTTTACATGTTAATGGTGATGATCCTGAGGCAGTATTGTTTGTTACACAGGTTGCAATGGACTATCGCCACCAGTTCAAAAAAGACGTTGTTATTGATCTTGTTTGTTATCGCAGAAGAGGACATAACGAAGCTGATGAGCCTTCAGGTACTCAACCTGTAATGTATAAGCAAATAAAAGTGCAGAAAACAACGCGCACCCGTTATGCTGATCATCTCATTGGTCTAGGTATGGTAACTGCTGAAGAATGCAAGAAGCTCGATGATGATTACCGGCAGGCGCTGGATGACGGCGAGCATGTTGTAAAGAGTCTTGTAAAAGAACCTAAACTTGAGCTTCATGTTGACTGGGCTCCGTATCTTGGTCACCAGTGGACAGCAAAGGCTAAGACTAGTGTAAATCGAAAAACCCTTGAGCGCCTAGGTAAGAAACTAGGACAAATACCTGAGGGTTTTCCTGTTCAACGCCAGGTTCAAAAAATTCTTGAAGATCGTAATAAAATGAACCAAGGAGCCATGCCAGTAAATTGGGGGTATGGTGAAGTAATGGCTTATGCAACCTTGCTTAATGAAGGGCATGAAATCCGTATAACCGGACAAGATGTAGGACGGGGAACTTTTTCTCATCGTCACGCAGTGCTACATAATCAAAATGATGGCACGGTTTATACGCCATTAGAGCACTTGTCTGAAAAACAGCCAAAAATCGAAATATATGATTCACTACTCTCGGAAGTTGCAGTATTAGGCTTTGAGTATGGCTACTCCACGACCAACCCAGATGCATTGGTTGTTTGGGAGGCTCAGTTTGGTGATTTTGCCAATGGCGCACAGGTTGTAATAGATCAATTCATTACCAGTGGTGAGCATAAGTGGGCTAGATTGTGTGGCCTGACTTTATTACTTCCTCATGGTTATGAAGGTCAGGGGCCTGAGCATTCATCTGCAAGATTGGAACGGTACTTGCAATTGTGTGCTGAACATAATATTCAAGTTTGCGTACCAACAACGCCTTCTCAGGTCTTTCACATGCTAAGACGTCAAGTGAAAAGGCCGTTGAGAAAACCGTTAATAGCCATTACACCAAAAAGTCTGTTAAGGCATAAAGAAGCAACGTCAACGATTGAAGATTTGTGTGAAGGAACATTCCATACAGTACTTCCTGAGATTGATAGTATTGATCCTAAGAAAGTTAAACGTGTAGTGATGTGTAGTGGTAAGGTCTATTACGACTTGTTGGAACGTCGCCGCACACAAGAGCAAACGGATGTCGCAATTGTTCGAATAGAGCAGCTTTATCCTTTCCCATCAGAAGACTTACTAGAAGTGCTATCGGTCTATCCGAAGCTGGTTGATGTTGTATGGTGTCAGGAAGAACCAATGAATCAGGGTGCTTGGTATTGTAGTCAGCATCATATGAGAGAAGTAATAAGGGATATTAATCCTAAAATCTATCTCAATTATGCAGGCAGACCTGCTTCGGCAGCACCTGCTTGTGGCTACGCGTCAATACATGTGGAAGAGCAAAATAAGCTCGTTAACGAAGCATTAAATGGTTAACGAAGTACCTAGCATCTAATTTAAAATTAGATGCTAGGTTAAAAGAATTTAATAACGATAAGAATTTGTAGAGAAAGGATAAACAATGGCAATTGAAATCAAAGCACCTACCTTCCCAGAGTCTGTTGCAGACGGAACCATTGCTACATGGCATAAGCAGCCAGGTGAACAGGTTTTAAGGGATGAGCTCATAGTTGATATTGAAACTGACAAGGTAGTATTAGAAGTTGTTGCTCCTAATGATGGTGTTGTTGAAAGCATCGTTAAGGGTGAAGGCGAAGTTGTTCTTAGTGGAGAGGTTATTGGTGTATTTGTTGAGGGTGCTGAGGGTGCAACAGGCTCAACAGTTGATGCGTCTGCACCAACTGCTAGTTCTGATGTTGTATCAGCAGAAAAACCTAATGCTAGCCCCGCAGCACGAAAGCTAATAGATGAAAACAATTTAGATGCTTCAGCTGTTCCTGCTACTGGAAAGGGCGGGCTCATTACGAAAGAAGATGTTGTGAGCTTTATAGGTGCGCCAACTAAGTCAGCGCCAACAAGCGCGCCCCAAACTGAAGCAAAGAAAACCGCTGCTTCTGCGCCATCAATGCCTAGCCTCGATATTCCTGGTCAGGGTCGAATTGAAAAACGTGTGCCAATGACGCGTTTACGTGCAAGTGTTGCTCGTCGCTTGGTGAGTGCTCAGCAGAATGCTGCTTTGTTAACAACATTTAACGAAGTAAATATGAAGCCTGTTATGGATCTTCGTAATCAATACAAAGACTTGTTCGAGAAAAAGCATAATGGTACACGCTTAGGCTTTATGTCGTTCTTTGTTAAGGCGGCTGTAGAAGCTCTTAAACGTTTTCCTGCTGTTAATGCTTCAATTGATGGAAACGACATCGTTTATCATGGTTATCAGGATATCGGCGTTGCTGTTTCTTCTGATCGAGGGTTAGTTGTTCCTGTATTAAGAGATGTAGATGGTATGGGTCTTGCTGATGTAGAAGCAGGCATTCGTAATTACGGCCTTAAAGCCCGGGACGGTAAGCTGGGGATTGATGATATGACAGGAGGCACGTTCACCATTTCAAACGGTGGCGTGTTTGGTTCGCTATTGTCGACACCAATTATTAATCCGCCTCAAACGGCTATTCTTGGAATGCATAAAATTCAAGAACGTCCAATGGCGGTTAACGGTGAAGTGGTTATATTGCCAATGATGTATTTGGCTCTGTCGTATGACCACAGGATGATTGATGGTAAAGAAGCAGTTCAGTTTTTAGTAACTATTAAAGAGTTGCTTGAAGATCCTGCTCGAATCATCCTCGACGTATAGAAATTTTTAATTTTAACGTTAATTTAAAATTTAAGCGGAATGTGAAATGTCAGATAAATTTGATGTCATTGTTATTGGTTCAGGACCGGGCGGCTATGTAGCGGCTATTCGTTGTGCGCAGTTAGGTTTAAAAACAGCCTGTGTAGAAAAGTGGATATCTGAAGCTGGAAAGCAAATCTTAGGTGGAACTTGTCTAAATGTAGGCTGTATTCCTTCAAAAGCATTACTTGAATCATCACATAAATATGAAGAAGCCGTCCATGAGTTTGAAACTCATGGTATAGCTACCGGTGACGTTTCAATGGACGTTACTAAAATGATGGAGCGTAAGAATACCATCGTTAAGAATCTAACGGGTGGTATAGCCTCATTATTTAAGGCTAATGGCGTTAAAGCGATTCAAGGTTCAGGTAAAGTATTGGGTGGCAAGCAGGTTGAAGTGACTGATAAAAATGGTGTCACGACTGTATATGATGCTGAAAATATCATTATCGCGACGGGCTCTAAGCCTGTAGAGATACCACCAACACCATTAACCGAAGGTTCAATTGTTGATTCTACCGGAGCGTTAGATTTTGCTGAAGTGCCAAAACGTTTAGGTGTAATTGGAGCGGGTGTTATTGGTTTAGAGTTAGGTAGCGTTTGGGCTCGGTTGGGTTCTGAAGTTACTGTGCTTGAAGCTCAAGATACCTTCTTGCCTGCAGCTGACCAGCAAATTGCCAAAGAAGCTTTGAGACAGCTCAAAAAACAAGGTTTGGATATTAAGCTAAAAGCGCGGGTAACCGGTAGTGAAGTTAAGCGTGGCGTAGTAAATGTTGCGTATGAAGATACTAAAGGTAAACAAGAAGCTAAATTTGATAAGGTGATTGTTGCTGTTGGTCGAGCACCTTATACAGAAGGGCTTCTCTCTCCTGAAAGCGGAGTTAACCTTGATGAGCGCGGATTTATTTTTGTAGATGACCAGTGTAAAACTGATGTTCCTGGTATTTATGCAGTAGGTGATGTTGTTCGAGGGCCGATGCTGGCTCATAAGGGCATGGAAGAAGGCGTAATGGTTGCAGAGCGTATTGCTGACCAAAAGACGCAGGTTAATTATGAATGTGTTCCAGGTGTTATCTATACCAACCCTGAAATTGCCTGGGTTGGTAAAACAGAAGAACAACTTAAAGCAGACGGCATTGAATACAATGTTGGTACCTGCCCATTTGCTGCTAGTGGTCGAGCAATGGCTGCAAATAACACTGCGGGCTTAGTTAAAGTGATTGCAGATGTGGCAACAGATAGAATATTAGGTGTTCACATTATTGGTCCTCAGGCTTCAGAACTGATTGCTCAGGCAGTTATTTCTATGGAGTTTGGCGCTAGCGCTGAAGATCTTGGTTTAACAATGTTTGCTCACCCGTCTTTATCTGAAATAGTCCATGAGGCTGCTTTAAGTGTTGCAGGGCATGCAATTCACATTGCGAACAGAAAAAAGAGAAAATAAACATTAAAGCTTAATTGCATTAATGTTGATGTATTGGCTATCGTCGATTTTCTCTTCGGTAGTTTGATAGCCCGCAGGTTTGTGGGCTTTGTATAATGTCTGGATAAACGGAAAAAACTATGAATCTACACGAGTATCAGGCAAAGCAACTTTTCGCTGAGTATGGTTTGCCTGTATCAACAGGATACGCTTGCGATACCCCTGAGGAAGCTGCAGCCGCTGCTGACAAAGTTGGTGGTGATAAATGGGTTGTAAAGGCTCAGGTTCACGCTGGTGGCCGAGGTAAAGCTGGCGGGGTTAAACTCGTTACTTCTAAAGAAGAAATTAAGGCCTTTGCTGAGCAGTGGTTAGGCAAGAACCTGGTAACTTATCAGACTGATGCAAATGGTCAGCCGGTTACTAAGATTTTGGTTGAATCTTGTACAGATATTGCTCAAGAACTGTATCTTGGTGCCGTTGTTGACCGTAGCACACGTAAAGTTGTGTTCATGGCATCAACAGAAGGTGGTGTTGAGATTGAGAAGGTGGCTGAAGAGACGCCAGATAAGATTTTACAGGCAATAATTGACCCGTTAGTGGGTGCACAGCCTTACCAAGCTAGAGACCTTGCATTTCAATTAGGTTTGAATAGCACTCAAATTAAGCAATTTACTAAATTGTTTATGGGCTTGTCTCAGTTATTCCATGACTATGATTTGGCGTTACTTGAAATTAATCCGCTGGTCATCACTGATGAAGGTAATCTTCATTGTCTTGATGGTAAGATCAATATTGATGCTAACGCACTTTATCGTCAGCCTAAGTTGCGTGAAATGCGTGATCCATCTCAGGAAGATGCACGTGAGGCGCATGCCGCTGAGTGGGAACTTAATTATGTTGCGCTAGATGGCACTATTGGTTGCTTAGTTAACGGTGCTGGACTTGCTATGGGCACCATGGATATCGTTAAGCTTCATGGTGGTGATCCAGCTAACTTCTTGGATGTTGGGGGCGGTGCAACTAAAGAACGTGTAACCGAAGCGTTTAAGATTATTCTTTCTGATGACCGCGTTAAAGCTGTATTGGTTAATATCTTTGGTGGCATCGTACGTTGTGACCTAATTGCTGATGGTATAATTGGGGCGGTTGAAGAAGTGGGTGTTAAAGTGCCTGTTGTTGTTCGTCTTGAAGGTAACAATGCTGAGCTAGGTACTAAGAAACTAGCAGATAGCGGACTAAATATTATTGCGGCCGATAGTCTTTCCCATGCTGCAGATTCAGTTGTTAAGGCAGCAGGAGGCCAAGCATAATGAGTATTTTAATAGACAAGAATACCAAAGTTATTTGCCAGGGCTTTACAGGTGCACAAGGTACGTTTCACTCTGAGCAAGCAATAGAGTATGGAACAAAAATGGTAGGCGGTGTAACACCTGGAAAAGGTGGTCAGACACACTTAGGTTTGCCCGTTTTTAACACGGTTAGAGAAGCGGTAGAACAAACAGGCGCAGATGCTTCTGTTATTTATGTTCCAGCACCATTTTGTAAAGATTCGATCCTTGAAGCGGCTAACGCCGGTGTTAAGCTGATTGTATGTATTACAGAAGGTATTCCTACGCTTGATATGCTTGACGCAAAAGTTAAGTGTGATGAATTAGGTGTACAGCTAATTGGTCCAAACTGCCCGGGTGTTATTACACCTGGAGAATGTAAAATCGGCATCATGCCTGGTCATATTCACTTGCCAGGTAAAGTAGGTATTGTTTCACGTTCAGGAACATTAACCTATGAAGCGGTTAAGCAGACGACTGATTACGGATACGGCCAATCTACGTGCGTAGGTATTGGTGGAGATCCTATTCCAGGTTCTAACTTTATCGATATTCTCGAAAAGTTCCAGAATGATCCAAAAACTGAAGCCATCGTAATGATTGGTGAAATTGGTGGTTCTGCAGAAGAAGAAGCAGCTGAATACATTAAAGCGAATGTAACTAAGCCTGTTGTTTCTTATATTGCAGGTGTTACCGCTCCTGCAGGAAAGCGAATGGGGCATGCAGGTGCTATTATCGCTGGTGGTAAGGGAACAGCCGAAGAGAAGTTTGCAGCACTTGAAGATGCTGGCGTTAAAACAGTAAAAAGCCTTGCCGATATAGGTAAAGCTTTAGCTGAGATTACTGGTTGGTAGGTTCATACTAATTGTTACCGGTACTAAAAAAACCGTCTCAGAAATGAGGCGGTTTTTTCGTATATAGGGTATTTATTGTATATAAAGTACATAAAGCAGGTGGAGTCAGGCTGTTTCTGGTTTATAATTGTTTTTTAAGCCATTGTATAAAAATTATATTTTGAGGAGTCACAATTGAGTTCTGTCGAGTCACAGCAGCGTGTTTTATCCGGGATGAGGCCAACAGGCAAGCTCCACCTTGGTCACTATCATGGTGTACTCAAAAACTGGGTTGAGTTACAACATGACTTCGATTGCTTCTTTTTTGTAGCTGACTGGCACGCACTGACTACCCATTACGAAAACCCTCATGTTATTGAACAAAGTGTTTGGGATATGGTTATTGACTGGTTGGCTGCAGGGGTTAACCCTGGCTCCGCAACGATGTTTATTCAGTCAAGAGTACCTGAACATGCAGAATTACATCTTCTTCTTTCTATGATAACCCCTTTAGGGTGGCTTGAACGGGTACCTACCTATAAAGATCAGCAAGAAAAATTGAAAGAAAAAGATCTTGCTACTTATGGTTTTCTTGGTTATCCGTTGCTACAAAGCGCTGATATATTGATGTATAGAGCAGGGCGCGTGCCTGTAGGTGCTGATCAGGTTTCTCATGTAGAGATGACCCGTGAAGTTGCTCGACGTTTTAACCATCTGTATGGCAAAGATCCGGGCTATGAGGATCAGGCTGAAGCCGCTATTCAGAAAATGGGAAAAAAGAACGCAAAGCTTTACCGAGGTTTAAGAACACGTTTCTTAGAACAAGGTGACGAAGAAGCCCTAGAGACTGCACAAGCAATTATACAAGCACAGCAAAATGTATCTTTGGGTGATCGCGAGCGTTTATTTGGTTATATCGAAGGTGGTGGCAAAGTTATATTACCTGAGCCTCATCCTTTATTAACGCCAGCAGCAAAAATGCCGGGGTTAGATGGTCAGAAAATGTCTAAGTCCTATGGCAACACGATTGGCTTAAGAGAAGATCCAGATACGGTCGTAAAGAAAATTAGAACCATGCAAACCGATCCTCAACGTGTAAGACTGACTGATCCGGGTGACCCTGATAAATGCCCTGTATGGCAATTACATGAAGTATATTCTGATGAATCAACTAAAAAGTGGGTTCAGGAAGGTTGCAGGAGTGCAGGGATTGGTTGTCTCGATTGTAAAAAACCGGTCATTGAGGCTGTATTAGCAGAACAAAAACCGATTCATGAGCGTGCTAAACAATATGAAGATGACCCAGAGCTAGTACGCTCAATCATTGCAGAAGGCACAGAAAAAGCTAGAGATGCAGCTAAAGCAACCTTAGAAGAAGTAAGACGAGCTATGGGGCTTTCGTATCGCTAATGACTTCTGAAGTTAACGAAAGTGATGATGATACAGTTCCTCATATTCAGCAGGAAATGATCTTTGCTTTCGTTGATGGAAAGCCAATAACAGAAATACCGAAAGACCTTTACATTCCTCCTGATGCATTAGAGGTAATGCTAGAGACCTTTGAAGGGCCTTTAGATTTATTACTTTATTTTATTCGGCGTCAGAATATGGATGTACTCAGCATAAATGTAAGTCATATTACTAAACAATATATGGACTACATTGAGTTGATGAAGGCCATGAGATTTGAGCTTGCTGCTGAATACTTGCTAATGGCCGCCATGCTAACGGAAATTAAGTCTCGCATGTTGTTGCCACGACGAGAGGGCGATGTTGATGATGAGGATGATCCCCGGGCAGAATTAATTCGACGTTTACAGCAATATGAGCGATTTAAGCAAGCGGCAGAAGATATTGATAGCTTGCCACGGGTAGGACGAGATATATATGAAGGGTCTGTTGCGCCTCCATCGCTAGAAGAGAAAATAAACTACCCAGACCTCTCATTGCAAGAGCTTATGCTGGCGTTTAGTGATGTGTTGCGACGTTCAGATATGTTTGAGCATCATCAGGTTGAAAAAGAAGCGTTATCGACTCGAGAAAAAATGACGTTAATACTGGGTTTGTTATCCGGCGATCGATTTATTCCATTTGAATCATTTTTTGATGTAAAAGAAGGGCGCCTTGGGGTTGTAGTTACCTTTCTGGCAGTAATGGAACTGATTAAAGAGCAACTGGTTGAGTTTATTCAAAATGAGTCATTTGGTCCTATTCACCTTAAAGCTAGAGTTTAATAGGTGAGAGCTATTAATTGTAATGGGAGCTAACCTGATCGATACAACGGATAAACTATCAGCAAATAAGGTTAAATGTATTATTGAAGCGGCTCTTTTAACAGTGGGAAAACCACTTGATATAGATCGCATGCTTGACCTGTTTGATGAATTTAACCGACCCACGAGACAGGACGTTCGTTCAGCGATAGATAAAATCACCAAGAGCTGCTCAAATAGAGGGTTCGAATTAGCTAAGGTCTCAAGTGGATATCGCTTTCAGGTTAAGCAAGAGTTCTCGCCTTGGATAAGTAAATTGTGGGAAGAGCGACCTCAGCGTTATTCGAGAGCATTATTAGAAACTCTTGCACTTATTGCTTACCGGCAGCCAATAACACGTGGTGACATTGAAGATATTAGAGGGGTCGCCGTTAGTTCAAATATAATGAAGACACTCATTGAACGAAGTTGGGTCAGAGTGGTGGGGCATAAAGATGTACCTGGTAGGCCTGCTATGTATGCAACCACAAAACAATTTTTAGATTATTTTAATATGCAAAGCTTAGATCAACTTCCTCCTTTGTCTGAAATAAGAGACTTAGAAGCAATCAGTTTGGAAATAGAAAAACAAATAGAGCCCGTCAATGACTCATCAGAGAACGAAGAAAACTCTGACTATGAGATGTCGGCTGATCCGTCAGAATTGTCTGATTTTAATGATGACGATGATATCTCTGTACACTAATTATTAATGAATTTTGGTCCTAAAAATGACATCAGATACAAACACTAATTCATCAAACTCACCAAAGAGTTCTTTATCCGGTGAGCGCTTACAAAAGCTATTGTCTCAGGCAGGTGTAGGCTCTAGAAGAGAGCTTGAACGGTGGATTAAAGAAGGCCGTATTTCCGTTAATGACGAAGTTGCTAAGCTTGGAGATAGAGCAACGGTAACAGATAAAATTTTAGTGGATGGCAAGCTTGTAAAAATGGACATTAAAGACTTAGCTGCTCGACGGATTATGATTTATAACAAACCTGAAGGTGAGGTTTGTACTAGAAGTGATCCTGAAGGTCGTCCAACTGTTTTTGATAGACTGCCCCCATTAAAAGGTCAGCGTTGGATTATTGTAGGTCGACTAGATATTAACACATCTGGTCTTCTGCTTTTTACCACCGATGGCGAGTTAGCCAATAAATTAATGCATCCAAGGAATGAAGTCGATCGTGAATACGCGGTTCGAGTTAAAGGCGATGTTAATGATGAGATGCTTGCTCGATTAAAAGAAGGTGTCTTACTCGAAGATGGCATAGGTAAATTTACAGATATTCACGATTCTGGTGGTACAGGTCTAAACCGTTGGTTTCATGTGGTATTAATGGAAGGTCGGAATAGAGAAGTCAGGCGATTATGGGACTCTCAGGGTGTGACGGTAAGTCGCTTAAAAAGAGTTAGGTTTGGTTGTATGTTTATGCCTTCCAGGCTTAAAGTAGGTCAGTTCGAAGAGTTGGAACAAGGCGATTCAGATAACCTATGTGCCATGGTCGGTTTAAAGCCAAAGCGTGTTCCAAAGAAAAAGCCTAAAGACATAGAAAAACAGAAACGCTTGCTAAACAAAAAAGCAAAACAAGTTCCTGATGCTCGTAGAAAAAAGGGAAGACGTTAAGCTAGATAGTAAATATCAGGCTTGTAGATTGGGGTAGCTCAATCTACGCCTTTTTTTGACTTTTAGACGGCCCGTAAATTATTTTTTTCTTTGCTCCTTCCGCAGAAATTACTTTATTTCGGCCACTATTTTTTGCTTCATAAAGCGCTTTGTCTGATCTTTCAAGTAAAGATAGTAGCTTCTCGTTATGTTTAAATGTTGCGGTGCCCAAGCTAATGGTTGTGGGTATAATTTTATCTGCATGAACGAAACGGGTTTTATTTACCGCTATTCTTAGTCGTTCAGCAATAATTCTTGCACCTGCTTCGTTTGTTTTATTGAGCACCACAATAAACTCTTCACCACCCACTCGAAAGCATAGGTCGCTCTTTCTTGCGATAGAACTTAGGCAACCTACCAATTGCTGTAAAACGTCATCCCCTGCCGCATGGCCATATTTATCATTAATATTTTTAAAGTGATCGATGTCTATGGTAACTATGGAGAGCGGGCAGTCGTGTCTTTTTGAAAGCTCGGCTTCTCTGTGCAGAGTGATATCGAGTGAACGCTTGTTGCCACAGCCTGTGAGAGCGTCCTGCAGGGCGGCATCTAGTGCTTGTCTATACATCACAGCATTTCTTAATGGGAATATTAATGTCCCCATTAAACGTTCAATAACAGCAAGCTCTTCTTCTTTGAATTTCTTTGAACGGGTAAAAATAACTTCACCTAGATTTTCACTCTCTAAATTTAACCGGTAATTACAAGAATGAGCTGAGCGCTTTTCAGATGTAAGGTAACTGCCCGCAGATTCACAACTGTATTCAAATTGGTCGAAGTTTATGAGTTTACCCACCTCTTCAACGAAAATATTGATAATTAGTTTTATTTCAAGTGTTGTTTGCAGGCGTCGCGTAAGACGGGAAACAAGATCGTCGCTTTCTGATAGCTGTCGACCAAGCTCATTATAAGTAGATACCAAACGTGCTTTTGTAAAATCAATGGTATCTGCTGTGCGTTTGTTAGTTGTCATTGTCCCACTCCCGTATAGCGGTAAGTTACTGCTCATACTTTTCTGAATTAATGCTTATATATTCATTTTTGTGCTGTATATATGCTATTTAAATGTAAGTAGCGATTTTCGTGCCACTAAGCATTTATATATTTAAAACAAGAAGATATGTTTTTTCAGGGGGGAAGTTACTTGCCGCTTGACAAAAAAATGGCATTTGTAAAAATGAACAGTTGATGGCGTACATTTTGGCCGTATTATGCTAATATATTTCGAAAATTAGGTATTCAGGTAAGTAACTAAAATGATATTTCAGGCACCAGAAAGTCTTTCCGAACAAATTGCACAACACCTAGGCCTTCGGATTATCCGGGCCCAGCTAAAACCCAAAGAGCGCATACAGGAATTAAAAATAGCTAAAGAGCTAGATGTTAGTCGAGGTTCAGTTCGTGAAGCGTTATTAATTCTGGAAAGACGGCATTTAATTAATATTTTTCCCAGAAAAGGTGCGATTGTATCTGAGTTATCAAGCCATCATGTTAACTGTATATATGATATGTATATTAACTTGTTAACCTTACTGCTCACCACGTTTGCTTTAGCGTGGAAAGAGGGTGACCTGAATGAAATGATGAAGAAAATTGATGAGATCAATAAACTAACTACTTCAGAAGAAAAACCAGTCGATGATATTGTTGATCACGGTTTTGAATTAATGACAATGACTTACCCTGTGATCAATAACCCATACTTAGAAGAAACGCTTGAAAATTTTAAACCGGCCGTGAGCCGTACTTATCACTTGGCAATGAAATTACGCTTAGCAGAGCTGACACAAACAAAACAATTTTTTGAAGATATTGTAGATGGTGTATATAAAAGAAATACCGATACTGTAATAACCATCGTTAAAAACTATGGTGAGCTTCAGCGAAGTTTAGCGTTGCAAGCGTTAGAAGAATTAGATTCGCCACCCTTAGCCCCTTTTCTTACTGTATGATTTTTTCATTACTCTTTATGCCTCCGGAATATTATAGATGAGGCTTAAATCCATCAAGTTGGCGGGTTTCAAGTCATTTGTGGACCCGACTACGGTACCCTTTCCAACGAATCTTGCAGCCGTTGTAGGGCCTAACGGTTGTGGAAAGTCTAATATCATAGATGCAGTAAGGTGGGTTATGGGTGAAAGCTCTGCCAAACACCTGCGTGGCGAATCTATGACAGATGTTATCTTTAATGGATCTAATGGTCGTAAGCCGGTTGGTCAGGCAACTATAGAGTTAGTATTTGATAACACTGAAGGTAAAGTCGCGGGGGAGTTTGCCCAGTTTAATGAAATAGCGATTAAGCGAAAGGTAACTCGTGAAGCGCAATCGTTTTATTATTTAAATGGAACAAAGTGTCGACGAAGGGATATTACCGATCTTTTTTTAGGAACGGGGTTAGGTCCAAGAAGTTATGCCATTATTGAGCAGGGCATGATCTCCAAGTTAATAGAGTCGAAGCCTGAAGAGCTAAGAGTTTTTCTTGAAGAAGCAGCGGGAATATCAAAGTATAAAGAGCGACGCAAAGACACACAAAGACGCATGAAGCGCACGGAAGAAAATCTTGAGCGCTTGTCAGATATAAGGGAAGAATTAGAGAGACAGTTATCTCACCTTCATAAGCAAGCACAGGCCGCTGAAAAATATACAGAGCTCAAAAAAGAAGAGCGTTTAAAAAATGCTCAACTCCATGCATTAAAATGGCGTGCATTGGATCAGAAAGTTACCTTAAAATATAAACAAATAAGTACATTAGAGTTAGAGCTCGAGCAGGTACTTTACTCTCGCACCTCAAGTGAGACCCTTTCTGAACAGTTACGCATTAAGCATCATGAAAAGAGCGATGCTTTTAATAAAGTACAGACAATATATTATGAATCTGGTGCAGAAATAGCACGAACAGAACAAAGTCTTCAGCATCAAACAGAACGCTCTGGGCAGTTACAGAAAGAACTGAAAGATGTGACTGCATCGGTATTGGAGCTGAAAGAAGAGCTCTCTACTGATCAGCTACGCCTTGATGAGGTGGTGATTGAATTTGAAGAGCTCAGCCCTGAACTTGAAGAAAGTCAGGCTCAGTCTGAAGAGTCTTCTTCGCGTCTTGCAGGAATGGAAGATGACATGCAGCACTGGCAGCATAACTGGGATCAGTTTAATAGCCTATCGTCAGATGCTAATCAGCGAGCAGAGGTGCAACAATCTCGCATTCAGCAGAGTGAACAGTTTCTTTCACGTTTAGCTGAGAAAAAAATCAGGCTTCAGGATGAGCTATCTTCTCTGGAAGGTGAAAGTGACCACAGTGAACTTGATGAACTTAAAGAGTCTATTGCTGAAAAGGAGATGATTGTTGAAGATGCATTAATCCTTAAGGTGCAGGCTGCTGATACTATATCAACACACAGAACAAGAATTTCATCTATTGAGCAAAGCCTAGCAGAGCTAAGACATCAGTATCAAAAAGAGAGTGGCCAGTTAGCCTCTAGCATTGCTTTGCAAAAAGGTGCTCTAGGAAATGACGATAAAAAGAGACTGAGTTGGTTTGAGCAACAAGGCTTGAATCCTGAGCAATCATTAATACACCAGTTAAACGTTAAAGATGGCTGGGGCACAGCGGTAGAGGTTGTGTTAGGTGATTTGCTGCAAAGTGTGAAAGTCACTGAATTAGGCCGTATCTCAGAAGATCAGCTATCAACGGCCACTATACGTATGTCTCTCTTTGAAGACGTTGAAGGGCTTGAGCGAGAAGATTGCGCAGATAGGTTGTCATCGTTTGTCTCTGGAAGTGGAGCTTATACACATATACTTGATAAAATACGGATAGCTTCAAGCTTAGCTGAAGCGATGTCTCTGCGTAACCAGCTTCCGTTAGATGAATCAATTGTTTTATCTGACGGCACGTTAATTGGACGGTATTGGCTTTCTTTATCTAAGCAAAACGAAGTCGGCAGTGGTGTACTACAACGACAAAAAGAAATTGATGAATTAACGACGCTTGTGAGTGACTATGAAATAAATATCACAGGTAAAGAAAGTGAGCTTGAGTGCTGCCAGTTAAGTTTAAAAGACAGCGAGAGTAAGCTTGAAAAAACCCAGCAACAGTTATCAAACGAAGAGCGAAGCCTATCTTTACTTAAGTCACAACTAAGTGCGTTAGAAGTTAAATTCGAACAACTAAGTGCTCGGGTTATTCGTTCTAAAGAAGATTTGGAAGATATAGCACTACAAAAAGAGCAAGAGAATGAGAAGCTTGAAGAGTCTCGCATAGCTTGGCAGAGCGCTATGGATGACATGGATAAAAATGCAGATGAACGTGAAATTCAATTGCAAAGAAGAGACGATATTCGTGCATCATTAGATAACTATCGACAACAAGCTCGTCATCAGCGAGATGTATCACACCAGTTACAGCTCAGAGTACAGTCAGCTAAGAATCAAAAAGAGACTTTATCTACCGCTATATATAAGCTCACACTACAGCTAGAGCGCATAAAAGAGCGTCAGCGAATGCTGCTTGAAAATGCCGAATTAAATGCAGACCCAGTTGAAGAACTTAAAATAAAATTAGAAGAACTACTTGAAAATAGAATGAATGAAGAGGGGCTGCTAGGGCAGGCTCGGGAAGCATTAGAGCAAGTTAATCAGCAGTTACGAGAGCAGGAACATTTAAGAAGTCAAAGTGAACAAAAATTAAATGACGTACGAAGTCTTCTTGAACAGCAAAAGATGGAAGCGCAGGCTTTTGAAATACATTGTACCGGCTTGAGAGATCAACTTCATAAAGATAATTTTGTATTGGATGCTGTTTTAGCGATATTGCCTGAAGATGCAAATGAGCAGCTGTGGAAAGAAGAGTTAGATAAAATAGCAAACCGAATTCAGCGTTTAGGCGCAATTAACTTAGCTGCCATTGATGAGTATGCGGTACAAAGCGAACGAAAGACGTATTTAGATGCCCAAGATGAAGATTTGAGAGAGGCACTTGAAACGCTAGAGTCTGCTATTCGTAAAATTGACCGTGAAACCAAAGCAAAATTCAAAGAAACGTACGATAAAGTTAATAATGGTCTTCAGGAGTTATTTCCAAAGGTTTTTGGTGGAGGAAGTGCCTACCTTGATCTAACCGGAGATGATTTGTTGGAGACAGGGGTTACCATTATGGCGAGACCTCCAGGTAAGAAAAACTCCACGATTCACCTACTTTCAGGTGGAGAAAAAGCGTTAACTGCGATCGCATTAATTTTCTCTATTTTCCAATTAAACCCTGCTCCGTTTTGCATGTTGGATGAAGTAGATGCACCGCTTGATGATGCTAACGTGGCTCGATACGCCAATATGGTTAAAGAAATGTCAAACCAGGTGCAGTTTATCTATATTACTCATAACAAAATTGCGATGGAAATGGCTGAACAGCTAATGGGTGTCACAATGCATGAGCCCGGGGTATCTCGAGTGGTTTCAGTTGATGTTGAGTCAGCTGCTGCACTTGCTGCTTTATAATGAATAGATTTTAACTTCAACTTTTCATGCACTAACGTTACAATATTAAATACTTAGTTACATGGTTATTGAATTAATTTTAATAGTTTGTAAGAGTGAATTGAATAAACACGCTTAGTCATTCAATTTGTTAGTCAAATCTACAAACTGCGACATGGTTTTATAAAAGAATATGGATATGAATTTAAGAGAATTGTTAATTGTTGTTGGTGTTGTTTTCATTGCAGGCATTGTTATTGATGGCTTTCGTCGTATGAGGAGAGCAAAAAAAGATTCATTAGAAATGTCATTAGGAATGGGGGGGGAAATAGAAAACACACCGCTTGATGATGGCTTCAACCCTGAATTACCTAATGGTGGAGCCCGTACAGTCTCTGAACTAGAGTCAGAGCAGGTAAAAATTGAGCAGGCTGTGGCAACTACTGCACCTAATGTTAGTGAAGAGCGTATCGAGCCTTCAATTGGGAGCGTAATAGTTGATGAAGATTCAATTGATGAAAACCTTTCTTCAGTAAGAGTTGTTGCACGGGAAAAAATAATAGAACCTCGTGAGGTTCCTGTTGTAAAACAAGAAAAACTTCAACCAAAAGAAAAAGTGACTTTTGGTGAAGGGCTTAAGCCTGAAAGCAAAAAAATTAAGCAAACAAACGCTAAAAAAGCTCAGAGTAAACCTGAAAAGAGAAAGGTTGAGCAAAAAAAATCATCGAAACCTGCCCAAGAAGTTATTATTTTAAATGTTATGAGTAAATCAGGTACTGTTTTTTCTGGTTTAGAATTAAAAGAGCTCTTAGAAGCGTGTGGTATGGAATATGGAGAAATGTCGATTTTTCATCGCCACGAAAACACCATTGATAGCCCTGTTCAATTTAGCGTGGCTAATGCTGTAGAGCCTGGATATTTCCCTAATGATAAAGTAGATACCTTAGTAACACCTGGCATTAGTTTTTTTATGAGCTTACCTGGCCCAGATGAAAATATGAGAGCATTTGATTACATGGTTGAAACGGCTCAGTGTGTTGTCAATAATCTTTCGGGTGAAATGAAAGATGAACGACGCAGTGATATGACGCCACAAACATTAGAGCATTGTCGCCAGCGTATTCGAGATTTCGAACGTCGTCAGTTAACGGCTCGTTGTTAGCTTTTACCGCGGATAAAATTATAAAAAGCGAAGCGAGTGTTTCGCTTTTTATTTGCCTAAAATTCATAAATCCTGCTTTACGAGATAAACAAGATGTCAGTTTCAGAAGAAATCACCTTAAATGTTGAAACGCTCTGTAATGAGTTAAATAAACATAATTATAGTTATTATGTTTTGGATAATCCTTCAATACCTGATGCTGAATATGACCGTTTATTGTTAAGCCTTAAAAAGCTAGAAACAGAATACCCTTCACTAATTACACCTGAATCTCCAACTCAAAGAGTAGGAGGCGAGCCTCTAGCTGGCTTTACTCAGGTGAGTCATGAATTGCCCATGCTTTCTCTTGATAATGCCTTTAACGAAGAGGATATGATCGATTTTAATCGACGTGTTGCTGATCGTTTAAAACTTGCTGATAAAGATGGTGAATATGAAAACGTTGAATATGCTTGCGAACCAAAGTTGGATGGCATTGCGGTTAGTTTATTGTATGAAGACGGTATTCTTATTAGAGGGGCAACCCGTGGTGATGGTCAAACGGGTGAGAATATAACTGAGAATGTTAGAACGATTAACTCCATTCCTTTAAAGCTCTTGGGGAATGATTTCCCTAAACGACTTGAAGTGAGGGGCGAAATATATATGCCCAAGTCTGCTTTTGATGCACTCAATACTGAAGCAGAGAGATTGGGTAATAAGCCTTTCGTAAACCCTAGAAACGCAGCAGCGGGAAGCTTAAGGCAGCTTGACCCTAAAATAACGGCCAGTAGAAATCTGGAAATGTGCTGTTATTCAGTCGGAATAGTCGAGGGTGGAGCACTTGCAAATACCCATGAAACTTCTTTGCGTAAACTAAATGGCTGGGGGCTTAGAATTAATGCTGAAATGCAAGTGGTAAAAGGGATTCCTGGCTGCATGAAATATTATAATTTCATGGCAGATAAGCGTAATACTTTACCTTACGAGATTGATGGCATTGTATTTAAAGTTAATGACTTAGATAGGCAGGTACGGCTGGGTTTTGTTTCTAAGGCCCCTAGGTGGGCTATAGCCCATAAATTTCCTGCTCAAGAAGAGTTAACTAAGGTTTTGGATGTTGATTTTCAGGTGGGTCGTACAGGTGCCGTCACACCTGTTGCGAGGTTAGCCCCAGTGTTTGTAGGTGGTGTGACTGTAAGCAATGCAACCTTGCATAATATGGATGAAATAAAACGCTTAGGTGTCATGATTGGTGATGCGGTTATTATTCGTCGGGCCGGTGATGTAATACCGCAAATAGTAAAAGTAATTGAAGAAAAGCGAACCGGTGATGTGAAGTCTATTCTTATCCCTAGTCACTGCCCTGTATGTGACTCTGAAGTTTTGCAGGTAGAGGGGGAGGCGGTCGCGCGTTGTTCTGGCGGTTTATTTTGTGGCGCTCAGCGTAAAGAAGCCATTAAGCATTTTGCTTCTCGTAAAGCCATGGATATTGATGGGCTTGGAGATAAACTGGTGGAAGCATTAGTTGATAGCGGGGACGTTGAAACCGTTGCAGGGCTCTTTACGCTAACTAAAGATCAGGTCTCTGGCTTGGAGCGTATGGCTGATAAATCAGCCGAGAATTTACTTCGTTCGCTAGAAAATGCTAAAGAAACAACCTTGGCTCGCTTTGTTTATTCTTTAGGTATTAGGGAGGTGGGTGAAACTACCGCAAGAACACTCGCGAATGCGTTTGGAAGCTTGGCTAATATAAAAATGGCTAGCGTTGAGTCATTACTTGAAGTGCCAGATATTGGGCCAATTATGGCGAATCATATTGTCTCATTTTTTGAGCAGTCCCATAATAATGAAATTATTGATCAACTTATTGAGGCTGGTGTACATTGGCCTGATGTTGAGATTGATAAAAAATCACAAGCATTGCAAGGGAAGACCTTTGTTATAACCGGTACGCTTAGTGATATGACAAGAGAAGAGGCTAAAGAACAATTGTTGGCACTAGGCGCTAAAGTAAGCGGTAGTGTCTCGAAAAAAACTCATTGTGTTATAGCAGGTGAAGCGGCAGGATCTAAGCTTAAGAAAGCGGAGGATCTGGGTATTAAAGTGATGAATGAAAAAGGTTTTATCACCTTTATATCTTCTTTTGCTCTATAGGGGGGTACTCAATACAGTTTTTATATTTTCCCCCGAATCAAACTTCTGATCAAAAAACGGGAAGGGCTAATTATTTTAAGAATATCTTCTGTAAAAGGCGGCGCTTCATTACACACTTGGCTTGCAATATATTTGGCGGCCAGAGGGCAGGATGATAACCCTTTTGATCCATGGGCAATATTTACAAAAAGGCCTTCATGGTAGACGCCTTCACAATCAAACTGATGTTTTGCATCTTGACGTAATTTAGCAAACTGCTCAATTTGTTTTTCATAAATTGGCGCTTTACCAATAATGGGAATATAGTCTGTTGAGGTGCAGCGTAAAGAGGCTCTGCCTTTTAATAGAGGCAAGCAATCACTGTTAAGGTTCTTTTTGGCTTCAATAAACCATGAGGTTAATTGATTGATATTATGTGTGTGGTCGCTTTCAATAACATCACAATGCTGACTTTTTAAATCAAAGGTGGCACCAAAACAGAATTGGCCATTGTGCTCTGGGCTTATGTAACCTTCACCACATAATACGGTTTTAAGATCTCGTAATTTAGAGTCCTTTAATGTGTCTGTATTAAGAAGCGATACCTGTCCTCTAATTGGCTTTGTTCTTAGGTGGCTAAGTTGATTAAGTGCTTTAGCATCAGATGCTGAGCAGACAACGATATTACCCGCTGTATTTATTACATCCTCATTGGCATCACAAATAGCCCATAACCCTTTAGCCTCATCATGTTTAAGAGATAAAACTTCTGTATTGTATTGTGTTTTTATTTGAGGGTGCTTAAGTAGTTGTTGGCAGAGTTTTTTAGGTGCTACCCAACCTGAATTGCGGAAGAATAACCCTCCATGATCAACCTCTATGCCTGCTACATCACTGGCTTGTTCCGGTGTTAGCTGCGTTAAAAGTTCTTCGGGGTAATCATTTTTTTCTAAAAGCTCAGATTGTTTTTTTTGTTCTTTTTCATTCCATGCAACTTGAATCAGGCCACATTTAGACCAAAATTGTTCGTTCGTTTGGTCTTGTAAATTATAATGTTCTTGTAGGTCTTGATAGAATGTTTGGCTGAAAACTAGGTTGCCTAGAGCATATTTAGTCTGAATGTTGAATTCTGTAGAGAATTTATTGTAAAGCGCACCCTGAGGGTTTCCTGACCCGCCTTTACCTGGTGCACTTTGTTTCTCAACAACTAAAACTCGTTTCCCTTTTTCGGCTAATGCATAAGCCGTGCTGGTTCCGGCTAACCCTGCACCAATAACAATAACGTCGAAATACTTCTCTTTATTGTCTAGAGTGCTTTGTTTTGGAAGGAATGCAGCGCCAAGGCTACCTTTTAGCCACGGCGTATCAATCTGAGAGTTAAAGTCTTGAGTAGAACAGGCAGCCTTATCTTGATTTAGACTGCCCGCTTTAGTTAATGAGCTCACTTAATAACCGTTATTTTCTCGATAACAACAGGATCAACCGGAATATCTTTCTGCATATTTCGGGGGGTAGTTTTAACTGCCGCAATTTTGTCTACAACGTCCATACCCTCAATGACTTTACCAAAAGCGGTGTATCCCATGTCTTTTGAGCTGTAATCAAGGAAATTGTTGTTAGCTACGTTAATAAAGAATTGAGATGATGCTGAATGAGGGTCTTGGGTTCGAGCCATAGCGATTGTGCCACGATTATTGTGTAGGCCATTAGCCGCTTCATTTCTTATGGGAGCATTAGTTGGAAGCTTATCCATACTCTTAGTGAAACCACCACCCTGAATCATAAACCCGGAAATTACTCGGTGAAATATGGTCTTAGAGTAAAAGCCACTTTCAACATAATCTAAAAAGTTTTTTACTGTGATAGGGGCTTTTCTTTGATTAAGTTTAACTGTGAAATTTCCATAATTAGTTTCAACTAATACGTTTACACTATCATTAGTGACATTGTTTTCTGTCGCAAAAGAGTGCGAGCTAAATAAAAGTGATAAGCAAAGAAGAAGTGATTTAAGAATATAGGTGTGCCTAAGCATTTATAAAGTCCTTGATTTAGTTTGTTTTTAGCAACACGCCCCAATAGACGTGCAGTTCTTGCCTTTATGTTTTGATTCATAAAGTGCTTCATCTGCACATTTTAGCAGGATTTTTATAGAAGATGTCTGACTTGGGATAAATGAGCAACATCCAGTGCTAATTGTTAAGGCTTTATGAGTACTTGATGGCAAATGAGTTATATTTAATGCTCTGACACTGTCCGCGATATCTTCAGCTATTTTGCATGCTGAACTTATGTCTGTATCGGGTAGTATTACTACAAACTCTTCTCCGCCATAACGAGCCACTACATCTTTAGGTCTTTTAATGCAGTTTTTGAGAGCTTGGCCTATTTCTGCAAGCGCTTCATCACCAGCTATGTGACCCATGGTATCGTTATATAGTTTAAAGTCATCAACATCAATCATTAAAACCGCTAATGGGGTCTTTTGGCGGGCAGCGTTGAGCCATTCTCTTTCTATATAGGTGTTGAAATAACGACGATTATAAAGACCGGTTAGTGCATCTGAAATTGACTGTTTACGTAATTCTTCTTGTGTTTCATTCAAACGGATTTGTTCATATTTTAATAATATTTGCCTAAGAAAATTCTTCCTTACTTCATGCTCCATACGGCCATTTACTATAAGGCTAATAAAGCTTACGAAAGTATAAATGAAAAATATTTCTGTAATTTGTGCTTGTGATGCTTCAGTGAAAAGTACAATCGATAGTAATTGTGCCGCTAGCATTACTAAGGTAAAGGGGAGGGCATAAAGAAAGCCAACTCTTAAAACATTGCTCAAAAAGAATATGGTAATAATAGAACCAAATTGATAATGATACTGACCGTATTTTGCTGCGAGAATGCCAATAAATATAAGTGAAAAGTGAATAACTAAACCGCCCAAACATAGCAACAGTTGGTGCCATCGAATGAGTGTGTGGTTGTAAGTGAGTCCTAGAAAAAATAATATTAGCAGTGCGCCGAAAACCCGTATTATTATCACTTCTTTTATTAGATCTGGAATCACCATGTAATCAGCAAATAAGAAGGCGACTAAACCTAATGCGCCCAGAAGTGGGTATATGCGATTTTCTAGTTGGTAGCGAGAAAGCATATATTGGGTATATAGCCTTCCCAGTGCTGAATCGAAGCGGCAAATAAATTTCTTATTTTTAAGAGAGAGGCGCGCTTTTGTGACCAGCTCTTCTGAAATGTCGACATCTTTTATTGTAAGTGACAATCGTATTACCTGCTAAATTCTTTAAGGCCATTATTTTATTGAAGAACCACTATTAATTATAGTTCAAAATAAAATTTAGGAAGCTTTAGTAACTTGCTGATTTTTAAAATCATTAGCACTTTTAAATTAATGCCTGTTTCAAGAAGATAAGAGCGCTTACATTTCTTAACTAATTGACAAGCTTATTGTGTGTACAAAACAGCCAATACATACCATTATTTCCTTGAAATACAAAAACTCAAATCACACATGCAACACATACTCACATCGCATACAACAAAACATAATAATGAGGTAGGGGAACATGGTTACGGATAAAACAAAGCAATTAGACAAATCCCGTCTTGGTCGTTTACTGGTTAATCGTGGCTATATTACCGAGCAACAACTTGATGGTGCGTTAGCTCAGCAAAGAGCGACAGACCAACGTCTGGGTGAAGTATTAGTTTGCCAAGGGTTGCTAACAGAGCGCGATCTTGAAAGAACGTTAAAACATCAGAAAAGATATCGCTATACTGCTGCCTTTGTCGCCTTAGTTGTTGCGCCATTGCAACCTATAGCTGCCTTTGCTGCGACCACACAAGTAGCGAGTGCAAGTACAGACGCCACTGCAGCTGAGCAGGTAAATGCGTTTAAATCCAAAACAGGTTTAAAATCTTTGGATGACAATGAAATGGCGGGGGTGTCCGCACAAGGTATTACCGAAGATGTACAAAATCTAATTCAATTTGTAGATGGTGAGATAAAACCAGACTCAGTTAAAGTGCTTAAAACCATCACTAATGTATTTGTGCCTATAACTAACGCTTTAGCCTGGGACTCAACAATTGAAGGTGTTGTGTACGATACCAGTAAGCCCGGTTTTGAAATGCTGGAGCCTGGAAAGATGAAATTGGCACTGCCAACACATATAGATAAAATTAGTTTAGAAAATATTCGTGTTGCAGGGTCTTCAGCCAATTCGCCAACATTTG
The DNA here is from genome assembly GCA_016744695.1 of Hahellaceae bacterium. Lineage (GTDB taxonomy): Bacteria > Pseudomonadota > Gammaproteobacteria > Pseudomonadales > Oleiphilaceae > Alkalimarinus. The sequence goes on along the minus strand of JADGDV010000007.1, from coordinate 74,662 downwards.
GTAGTGTTTATATTAGCGATATAAATTTCTCATCTGACTCAAATATAACGCTTACTGTCAGGTAGCCTTTTCCCACTACTTCACTAGTTAAACAAGAAAGCCTGAGTCTAAACCGCTCAGGCTTTTCCTATTGAGTTCATCCCGCTCATTGCATGCTCTCTTCCTGATGCGCCATATAGATTGGGTTTATTATTCTGCCCTCGAATAATATTCATCAGTTTATTCACTCGTTTAAGTGAGTGAGATACTACCGTGCCGTTAACACTATTTTGCTCTTTACAGTGCTTTAGTGCTTGGTTAACGTCTGCCCATAAAGTACTAAGTTCAGGATTATTAATTGCTGTAACGGCTTGTTCAAAGGCTCCAGCTTTTATAGAGTGGCCAGCCGCTACAAAAAGCTGTGCTTTTTGTTTTGCGCGATATTCAATAGTTTTTAAACGAGATGATTTTTCAGCGGATATTGTTTGGATGTCATCTGTGGAGCGATCCTTTAATGCAGATCGCTCTTTTTGGAGTATTTCATTTAATTTGGCTAGGTCGTTTATATCTTCTTGCAGTAGCGTTTTGAGTTTATCAATTGAAATTGTCATGGGCTTACTCTCAGAAAATGTCTTTCTCCATATCAAGCATTTTCTGTGCCACTCGTTCAGCTGATATTTCATAACTGCCGTCTTCTAATGCCGCACGTATTCTTGCAACTTTCCCTTCATCTATACCTGGTGAGTCTTTCAGGCCTGCTTCAATTTGCTGAAAGTCTTTTGCTTTTCCACTGAAACTGACACTTTCACCACGTTTTTCAGAAACGACTTCTGTTTTTTCAGCTGAAGCGTCAAGTTTTTGGCTTGCAGGAGGGGGGCCTATTCCCTTGCTTCTGGAGCTGCCCGGTTGGTTCGGGTTTAACCCATTCATATCAATAGCCATGATTTAAAACCTTTAATTAATAAACTCTGCTAACTTTATCGACCTAACTTTAGAAAACTTTAACCATAAAAGACTTTTTTTACTTATTTATTTATAAGTTATATTTTCTGTCATATTCGTGCTGTTTACATTTGTACTGAAACCTTACCTTTAGCCATGACCGTGGCGCGCACCACACGTGATGATTTTTTGTTTCTTACCGCAATCTGCTGGCCGAGCTTACCATCACTCATAGCAGTGCCCAGCATTTTAACAGAAATAACTTGAGATAATGCACTGATAACAACCGTATCTCCACGTTCTATTACTTTGGGAGATGAAAGTAATTCAGGGTAGTAAGGATTACCTTCTAGAATGGATCGGCGTAATCGCATACCTAATAATTTATTTTTTTTACTAAAGTGGCCTTTTCGTGATTTATTAATTTGAATCTCTGCTTGTAGGAGGTCCGCTTCGGAGATTCTATGGTTTCTTGGTAATGTTTGGCTTGCTACCCATACGCTTTTGAATATATTCACTTTAACTGCGATAAATAGTGACCAGCGTTTTTTATCGTTGCATTCAACTTTGATTGTGGTTTTGCTTCGAGTTAAAGGGTCACTTTGAAAGCTAAACTTTGTAGTAGAGTTGCAAGGTTTTAAATTCAATCGGGGGTCAATGTTGCCGGTTTTGTATTCAAAGCGGTAATTTTTTTCCGATTTGAGCTTTTCGGTGTAGGTTGTTAAAAATGTATTTACTTCAGCCGTTATCCAGTCACTGAAAGTAGTGGCCTGACTAGGATTTGCCATTAAAAGTACAGATAGAACTGAAATAGCTCTGTAAACTTTTAAAAAGTGTCCTATTCTTATGAGATGTAAGAAGTATTTATTAATGTTAGGCACGTTGATACCGATAAAGTTTGTGAATGACGGTGATAGCGGTTTTATTGACAATATATTGCATAAAGCAAACTATATGCCGATTTTGATTTTAAAAAAATATAAGGGTAGGGGATACACCTATGGCTGGTGTTTTGGATAGTGTAAACCAGAGGACGCAACTTGTTGGCGAAAACCGACTTGAGCTGCTTCTGTTTCGCTTACGTGGCGAACAAATATACGGAATAAATGTATTTAAAGTTAAAGAAGTGCTGCAGTGTCCCAAGCTCACCATGATGCCTCAACGAAACCCTGTGGTTAGAGGGGTTGCGCATGTGCGTGGTGGGACAATACCTATCATGGATATGGGGATGGCTACTGGGCAGGAGCCTATACCCGATGAAGATATAAATAATAGCTTTGTAATTATTACAGAATATAACCGCAAAACTCAGGGCTTTTTAGTCGGTGGTGTAGAGCGAATTGTTAACCTTAATTGGGGTGATATTCACCCACCACCCAAAGGTGCTGGTAGAGAGAATTATCTTACCGCGGTTACTCAGCTAGATGAGAAGCTAGTTGAAATTATTGATGTAGAGAAAATTTTATCTGAAGTATCACCTGTTAAAGAAAATGTTTCTGAAGGTGTTGTGTCTGTAGAGCAAAATGAGAAAGCTCAGCGGTTTAGAGTGTTAGTGGTTGATGATTCGTTGGTGGCTCGTAAGCAAATTCAAAACTGTCTACAAGCGGTTGGATTTGAGGTAATTGTTAAGAATGATGGCAGACAAGCTTTAGATTTCTTAAAAGGGTTAGCTGATGATGATGTGAATATTTGTGATTATTTTGCTTTAATGATTTCGGATGTAGAAATGCCGGAAATGGATGGGTATACATTAACAACCAGTTGTAAAGCTGACCCAAGGCTCGCAGGTTTGTATATCATGTTGCACACTTCATTAAGTGGTGTTTTCAATAACGCGATGGTTGAAAAGGTAGGAGCCAATGACTTTATGGCGAAGTTTAGCCCCGACGAGCTGGCTGAACGTGTTATGACCGTTGTAGATCAACTCCATGAATAAAAGACCTTGGGCAAATTAGTTATGGTGACGCGTTCAATTACATCGCCCAAGCCTTCTGGCGCTGCAGATGAATATCAGCAGTTTAAGGCATTTTTGCAAGAAGCTTGTGGGATACTGCTTGGGGATAATAAACAGTATTTAGTAAAAAGCAGGCTTAGAAAAATAATGGAAGAGCAGGCTGTTGAATCGCTTGCTCAACTTGTTCTGGAGCTTAAAAAAGTTTCTTCAAAAGCCTTGAAAGAGGCTGTAGTCGATGCAATGACCACAAATGAAACATTGTGGTTTAGGGATAATCACCCTTTTAGAATTTTAAGTGATATTCTCCTTCCTGAGTTTTCAGAAAAAAATAGTATGAGGCCTGTGCGAGTATGGTCTGCGGCATGTTCAACAGGGCAAGAGCCTTACTCAATGACCATGATTGCCGATGAGTTTAAGAAGGCGAATATTGGTAAACTTAAAGGTGGTGTTCAAATAGTCGCCACTGATATATCACAGACTGTGCTTGGGAACGCTAAAAGCGGCGAGTATGAAATGCTGGCGATAGGACGTGGTTTGTCGAAAGCGAGGCTTAATACTTATTTTTCGGAGCTTGATTCTGGAGCTTGGAAAATAAAACCAGAGTTAAGGCGTTTAATAGATTTTCGTTTGCTGAACCTTCTTGATCGTTACTCCGCTCTTGGGAAGTTTGATGTTATTTTTTGCCGAAATGTACTGATTTATTTTTCAGCTGAACTTAAGTTAGATATTTTATCTCGTATGAGGCAGGCGTTAAATCCAGGAGGGTATTTAGTCTTGGGTGCTTCGGAGTCACTTAATGGCCTTTCAGATAAATATGAAATGGTTCAATGTCGTCCTGGGATAATATATAGGGCTATTTAAAAGGCAAGAGAAGATTAAAGAACATTAAAGCCAGTAGCTGCAACACTTCTGGCTTTTTTTTATTTTATCAGGCGTGGTTTAATGTATTACGGTGAAAAATTAAACAGTATTACTCATTTGATTGGTGCGGTGCTTGCTCTGGCAGGTTTTGGCGCGCTTCTAACGCTTAGTATTCAGGAAAAGAGTTGGCAACATATCATCAGTTTTACTGTTTTTGGTTTAACGTTAGTCCTGCTATATACCATGTCGACTTTGTATCACAGTTTTAATTCTCCAAAATTAAAAAAGATATTTCAAAAACTAGATCATGTATCAATTTACCTATTGATTGCAGGAACTTATACGCCCTACATGTTGGTATCATTATTTGAAGGTAATGGTCTACTCATGCTGACGCTGGTTTGGGGGCTAGCAATTATCGGTATACTGTTGGATATTTTTATTCCTAAGCGTATTGAATGGTTGCAGTTGTTAATTTACTTGGCGATGGGCTGGGTTTGTACGCTGGATTATTCGGGGCTGAAAGCGGCCCTGTCTGGCGAAGGTATGATGTGGTTGATGGTGGGCGGGATTGCTTATACCGTCGGCATCATATTTTATGTGTTAGACGACTTAAATAAAGTTCGTCATGCACATGGCATATGGCATTTGTTTGTTTTAACCGGTTCTATCTGCCACTTTATCTCGATTGCAGGATACGTTTAGTCATTTTAATGTAGTCTATTATTTGGATGATTGTGATAAGGGTGCTTATGCAGTAAGGCGTAAGCGAACCCTATCAATTATTTATATATTAGAAATGATTTACGCGTTTAATGCTTCTTGCATAGAGCGCTCAGCAACCTCTTCTAGCCATGCTAAATCGACTGATTGATGCGCTTCACAAATAAACCAGGGCTCCCGTGAGTCCGGCTCCAGCATCACTCCATTCTTTATCAAGTTATGAGCGAATGCTGTATATAGCGCGCTGTCGGTCTTTTTCCAATCTCGATAATTTAGTGGAACTTCTTTACCGAAGTGTACGCCAAACATAGAGTCTGGGCCTGCAAACTTATGTTCTATATCGAATTTGGTAAATACACGAGAGAGCACATTTTGAATTGCAGCACCCACTTTGTTAACCGTTGCTAAGGCGTCGGTTTCACTTAATATTGTCAGCGTTGCTTTGGCCGCACTCAGAGCAATCATATTTGCAGTGTAGGTGCCTCCATGAGTAACGCCATCGGCGCCGAATCTTATCATGTCCATAACGTCGGCTCTGCCGCCGAAGGCTGCAACAGGGTAACCATTCCCCATTGCTTTAGCGTAGGTGGTTAGGTCAGCTTTGATGCCGTAAAGCTCCTGAACGCCGCCTTTTGCTACACGAAAGCCCGTTTTAACTTCATCCATGATAAGCAGAGAGCCTGAACTATCACAAATGTCTCGGAGTTTTTGCATGTATTCCTGAGTGGATGAAATACTCCCGCAGTTACCCATAATTGGCTCAATTACAATGGCTGCAATATCGTGGCCCACTCTTTTAAATACTTCATCAAGAGCATCAAAGTCGTTAAGAGGAATAGTCTCTAGGTGTTCTCTGGTATTTTCTGGGATGCCAAGGCCAAAGGGAATGATCTCAGGTGTTGTTTGTTTTTCACTATCCCAGTTGTCGACATCAGACTTCCACATCATCTCGTCATATAGACCATGAAAACCACCTTCAACAACCACTATTTTGTTGCGCCGGGTAAAGCCTCGGGCTGTACGCACTGCACCAATAACGGCTTCGGTGCCAGAGTTGGCAAAACGCATTTTCTCAATGTTGGGGCAGAGTGCTTTAACAAGGCTAATAACCTCCGAATCGAGGTCGGTGCTAAAGCCTGATATGGTGCCTCTTTCCGTTATGGCAGATATAACTTCCTGATCAACGCGCGTGTCACGATAACCCAAAATGATGGGGCCATAAGCCAGTCGAAAATCAACAAATTGATTATCGTCGCTATCGGTAATGGTGCCGCCCTTCATACTTTTAACAAAAACCGTGTCTTGCTCGCCCCAGTAGCGATAAGAGTCGGCAACACCTAATGGCATATGGTTGTGGGCAATGTTAAGTAATTTTTTGCCAGTGGCGTTGGGAGTGTTTGTCATTCTGCAGTTTCCTCTCTAGGCATCTAAGTATTATTGATAGGGTAGATCTTGATGACCGAAGTGGCCAGCTAAATTTAGACTCGATTACAGCAGTCATTAATTGCTTAATACTCTTTTGGCCGCTAGAATAATTTTAATTGAACGTTCAATCAATAAAAAGTAGAAACAAAATGCCAAAAGTAGGATTTGAACCCATTCGTAAGAAGCAGTTGATAGAAGCGACGTTACTTTCTATTGGTGAACATGGCTTGCAGGGCACGACTATTAACACTATTAGCCGTTTTTCTGGCATGTCTTCTGGCATTATTAGCCACTACTTTGGTGGCAAACAAGGCTTGATCGAAGCCACCGTCCGCTATCTTTTAGATCAGCTGAAAGCAACATTGCTACAACTACTTTCACAAGCCGATACCTCTCCACAGCAGCGTTTAATGATGATTGTTGAGGCAAATTTCACCAACATACAACAATCAGATGCTGCCACTCGAACCTGGCTTAGCTTTTGGGCGCAGGCGATGCATGACCCTGAGTTGGCAAAACTGCAGAGAGTTAACAGTCAACGCTTATTGAGTAACCTTCGATACTCCTATAAAAGACTTATGCCCTACGATAAGGCCGTTGACGCGTCAAAGATGACCGCTGCAATGATAGATGGTTTTTGGTTGCGTAGTGCGCTCAGTGACTCTTCTATGGTTGATTTTGAAGAATCAGAGTTACTTTGTAAGCATTTTATTAATACGCTTATCTTGCAGTATGGAGATTTATAATGACACTGAAAAAATACCAAAGTTTTATTGATGGGCGTTATCTTAAAAATCAAAGTGGTCTTACCTTTGATGTAGTTAATCCGGCTACTGGCGAAGTGGTATATGAAGTAGAAGTCGCTGATGACAGTGTGCTGGAGGCGGCGATTGAGAGTGCACAGCGTGGGTTTGAGCAGTGGTCGGCCATGACGGGTATAGAGCGTAGCCGAATTCTGTTAAAAGCGGTGAGCTTGTTAAGAGAAAAAAATGATGAGCTGGCAGAGGTCGAGGTGGTTGATACAGGTAAACCTTGGCAAGAAGCTTCAACGGTAGATGTTGTGAGTGGTGCTGATTCAATTGAATTCTTTGCTGGCTTAGCACCGTCAATTGAAGGTAATCAACAAGACCTCGGTGGTGATTTCTATTACACAAGACGCGAACCCTTAGGTATATGTGCCGGTATTGGTGCCTGGAACTACCCTTTACAAATTGCTTGTTGGAAATCAGCACCCGCATTAGCGTGTGGTAACAGTATGATTTTTAAACCCTCAGAGGAGACACCGCTGGGTGCGTTAAAGCTTGCAGAAATTTTCTATGAAGCAGGCGTACCAGCGGGTGTATTTAATGTAGTTCAGGGGCACGGAGAGGTGGGAGCATGGTTAACTCATCACCCAGACATTGCAAAGGTCTCTTTTACTGGTGAAGTAGGGACAGGCAAGAAGGTGATGGCTGCGGCTGCATCATCACTGAAATCTGTAACCATGGAATTAGGGGGTAAATCTCCACTCATTATTTTTAATGATGCCGATCTAGAGAATGCCGTGTCAGGTGCCATGCTGGGTAATTTCTACACCCAAGGGGAAGTTTGCACAAATGGCACCCGTGTATTTGTTCATGATGATATTTATGATGCATTTATTAAGCGCCTACTAGAGCGCACTCAAAACAATATAGTAGCTGGTGACCCCATGAACCCAGCCACTAATTTTGGCGCGTTAATTTCGTCTAAACATCAGGTTTTGGTGCTTAGCTACATACAAAAAGGCATTGATGAAGGGGCTACACTTTTACATGGCGGACGAGCGCTTAAGTTGGATACAGCACCCAATGGTTTTTTTGTAGAACCTACCATATTTACAGACTGTAGTGATGATATGACCATTGTAAGGGAAGAGATATTCGGGCCCGTCATGTCTATTTTAAGGTTCAGTGATGAAGATGATGTTATTCGGCGTGCCAATGACAGTGACTATGGTCTAGCAGCAGCTGTTTTCACTAATGATATTACACGTGCTCACCGTGTTATACACCAGATTCAAGCAGGTATCTGTTGGATTAACAATTATGGTGCATCTCCTGCTGAAATGCCTGTGGGGGGTTATAAATTATCAGGTATAGGGCGAGAGAACGGCGTTGAAACCCTTAACCAATATACCCAGTTAAAAGCGATATATGTGGGATTAACCCCACTGCAAAGTCCGTTTTAACGTTCTTAATTAAAGTACTGGGGGAGGACTGTATGGCGCAAGAAAATAGGTTTGATTATATCGTCATTGGCGCAGGGTCGGCGGGCTGTGTACTAGCAAACCGTCTCACTGAAGATAAAAATGTAAGTGTGCTGCTGCTCGAAACAGGGGGAAGCGATAAGAGTATTTTTATCCAGATGCCAACCGCGCTTTCCATCCCGATGAATACCAAAAAATATAACTGGCAGTTCGAATCAGAGCCTGAGCCTTACCTAAATGATCGCCGTATGCATTGCCCAAGAGGTAAGGTATTAGGTGGTTCGTCATCAATTAATGGCATGGTCTATGTGAGAGGGCATGCCAGAGACTTTGACGAATGGCAAAGTCATGGGGCAATAGGCTGGGACTATGCTCACTGTTTACCTTATTTTAAAAAGGCAGAAACATGGGCTTTTGGTGCTGATGCTTATAGGGGAGATAAAGGGCCGCTTGCCGTCAATAACGGAAACAATATGCAAAACCCGTTATATCGGGCCTTTATTGATGCGGGGGAACAGGCCGGTTATCTTCGCACCGAAGATTATAATGGCCGACAGCAAGAAGGCTTTGGCCCTATGCATATGACGGTGAAAAAGGGTGTGCGTTGGTCTACTTCAAATGCATACCTTAAGCCTGCGCTAAGCCGACCCAATCTCACTGTTATTACTCATGCACTGGTAGAGAAAATTCTATTAGAAGAAAAAAAAGCCGTGGGTGTTCAGTATGAACGTAATGGCCAGAGTGAACGATGTTGGGTGGATAAAGAGGTTATTTTGTCTGCCGGCCCCATAGGGTCACCTCATCTGCTACAATTATCAGGGATTGGGTCTAAGCCGGTGTTGGAAAAAGCGGGCATTGAACTTAAACATGAATTACCTGGTGTAGGCGAAAACCTGCAGGATCATCTGGAATTTTATTTTCAGTTTAAGTGCAAAAAGCCCGTTACACTTAATGGTAAGCTTGATCCATGGAATAAGTTTTTAATTGGTGCTCGTTGGTTCTTCCTAAAAGAGGGACTGGGTGCAACGAATCATTTTGAATCTTGCGGCTTTATTCGTTCGAAGAAAGGAGTAGAGTGGCCGGATCTACAGTATCACTTTCTTCCAGCGGCTATGAATTATGATGGCAGCACGGCTTTTTCAGGGCACGGGTTCCAAGTTCACATTGGGCATAATAAACCCAGAAGCCGCGGCTCGGTAGCTGTGCAGAGTGCAGACCCAAAACAGAGCCCTAAGATAAGCTTTAATTATTTGCAGCATGAAGTTGATCGAGAAGGCTTTCGTGACTGTGTACGTTTAACCCGGGAAATAATAAATCAGCCTGCGTTTGATGAGTATCGGGACGGTGAAATTCAGCCGGGTGAGCACGTAAAAACAGACGATCAAATTGATGAGTTTATTCGTAGTAACGTTGAAAGCGCGTACCATCCCAGTTGTTCATGTAAAATGGGGGCAGATGATATGGCGGTTGTAGATACAAACACTCGCGTACATGGTATCTCACAGTTACGTGTGGTGGATTCATCAATTTTTCCTACGATTACAAATGGTAATTTGAATGCCCCTACTATTATGCTGGCAGAGCGGGCGGCAGACCTGATTAAAGGGAAACAGGTACTTGAACTAATCGATGCCGATGTAGGTATAGATTCAGGTTGGCAAACAAAGCAAAGAACAAACGAATTTAATAAAACGCACGGAGAGTAGAAAAATAAAATGAAAAAATTCAATAAGCATCTGTCTATAAAACAGCTGGCCTCAGCCTTTTTGTTTTCATCAGTGTTATTACCAGCAGCATCATTGCAGGCAAACCAGTGTGATACGGTGAGATTTTCTGACGTGGGGTGGACAGATATCACCGCTACAACCGCCACTGCATCGGTTGTACTTGAGAGCATGGGATATAAGACAAAAACACAGTTGCTGTCGGTACCTGTAACTTATAAATCAATTGAAAATAATGACATTGATGTGTTTTTGGGTAACTGGATGCCAACGATGGAAGCCGATATTAAGGCCTATCGTGAAAAAGGCACTGTAGAAACTATTCACAAGAACTTGGATGGCGCTAAATACACATTAGCTGTGCCCAAGTATGTGTACGAAGGCGGTGTAAAAACCTTTGCTGATATTGCAAAGTTTGCCGATAAATTCGATAAGAAAATATACGGCATAGAGCCAGGTAATGACGGAAACCGTATCATTCAAGATATGATTGATAAAGGTGCTTTTGGTTTGAAAGGTTTCAGCGTCGTTGAGTCCAGCGAAGCGGGTATGTTATCTCAGGTAAAGCGTAAAAAACGTCGTGACCAGTGGATTGTTTTCCTAGGTTGGGAGCCGCATCCAATGAATGCAAACTTTGATCTAGTGTATCTTGAAGGCGGAGATGATTATTTCGGTCCTAATTTAGGTGGTGCCACTGTACACACTAACGTACGCAAAGGTTATGTAGAAGAGTGTGGCAATGTTGGGAAGTTCCTTACTAACTTAACCTTTACGCTAGAAATGGAAAACGAAGTAATGTCGGCCATTTTGGATGAAGGCAAAAAGCCGAATGATGCAGCCAAAGCATGGCTAACAAACAATCCTCAAGTATTGGATCAGTGGTTGTCTGGCGTAAAAAGTATTGATGGTAAGCCTGCCTTAGCCGTTGTTAAAGAAAAACTAGGTCTGAAATAAGCTATGGATTGGATCACTGAATATAAGATCCCCGTCGGTGACTGGGCTGAAGATTTAATAGATGGCCTGATTGAGCATAGCGGTGAGTTTTTCGATTTTATTGCTATGTCGTTGGAGTTCTTAATTCAGGGGTTAATCGATACTCTGTCTAGCCTTCACCCCTTGGCGTTTATAGTGCTGGTGGCTGCTTTTGCTGTCTGGCGTCAAAGACGTGTGGGTACGGCGATATTTTGTGCTTTATCCTTATTGTTAATTTGGAACCTAGGGTATTGGCAGCAAACGATTGAAACCTTGTCGTTAGTTTTGTTTGCTACCGGTTCTTGCGTATTAATTGGTGTGCCTGTTGGCATTGCTGCGGCGCACCGGCCTATGCTTTATCGTTTTCTACGTCCTGTTCTCGATTTAATGCAAACCATACCGACCTTTGTTTATTTAATTCCCACACTTACGTTATTTGGCTTAGGTGTTGTTCCGGGTTTGATTTCAACCATTGTTTTTGCATTAGCTGCGCCTATAAGGCTTACTTATTTAGGAATATCAGAAGTGCCGACAGAATTATTAGAAGCGGGTAAGGCCTTCGGTTGCACTAATAAAAATTTGTTGGTTAAAGTAGAAATACCCGCCGCCATGTCAAGCATTAGGGCAGGGGTAACCCAATGCATAATGCTATCGCTTTCGATGGTTGTTATTGCTGCTTTAGTGGGCGCAGACGGCTTAGGGAAACCGGTTGTTCGCGCATTAAATACGGTAGATATTGCTATGGGTTTTGAGGCCGGTTTGGCCATTGTGCTTGTGGCCATTATGTTAGATCGATTATCCAAGAGCAGGCATCAAGAATGATTGAGTTTAAAGACGTAGATGTTATTTTTGGTAAACGACCTGAACGCGCTCTAGCTCTACTTGATCAGGGTATGAGTCGAAGTGAAATACTTGCAACCACTGGCTTAACTGCGGGTGTGCGTAATGCGAGCTTATCGGTTGCGAAAGGTGAAATATGTGTTTTGATGGGCTTATCAGGCTCAGGTAAATCAAGCTTGTTGAGAACGGCTAACGGGCTAAACCCAATCACTAGGGGAGAAGTGCTCTTAGAAACTGACCAGGGAATGCAAAACTTTTTGGCCTTTAACGAGGCTGAAAAGCGAAAAATTCGCATGGATAGGATCACTATGGTGTTCCAAAAGTTTGCTTTAATGCCTTGGTTAACGGTTGCACAAAATGTAGCCTTTGGCTTGGAACAAAAAGGTTTAGAGCGTACTCAAGTGCGTGACCGTGTCATGCACCAGTTAGAGTTAGTGGGTTTATCTCAGTGGGCTACAAAAAAGCCTTCAGAGCTATCAGGCGGTATGCAGCAGCGAGTAGGTTTAGCGAGAGCGCTGGCAATGGAAACCGACATTATTTTAATGGACGAGCCTTTTTCAGCGTTAGATCCATTGATTAGAAATCAACTGCAAGATGAGTTATTACGATTACAGGAACAGCTTAATAAAACAGTGGTATTTGTGAGCCATGACCTAGATGAAGCCTTAAAACTGGGCAATCATATTGCGATCATGAAAGATGGTGAGATTGTTCAGCATGATACACCTGAAAATATTGTTCTTAATCCTGCTGATGACTATGTTAGAAACTTTGTAGCGCATACTAACCCTGTTGAAGTTGTAAAAGCGAAAGCCTTATTGACGCCGCTTAGTGAGTTACCCACGCTAAATGGTGAATATTGTCTTAGCCGTCGCCATGATTATTGGTTGAAGCTAGGCGAAACCCCTTTAAATAGCAGAGTCCGGTTTGGGAGTGCAGAGCACGACCTACAAAATTGGTCGGCAGATAGCCCTATTGAATCTTTACTGAAACAGCCAACATTGGTTCATGCTAATACCCTCATGAAGACTGTAATGGAAATACGTTATCATACAGGGCATGGTGTTCTTGTTGTTGATGAGAATAAGGTTGTTGGCTATATCGGTGATAAAGACATTTATCACGCTATGCTTGGAAAGTTATTCGAAGACGAATAATAAAAATTAAGCCATTAACTTATCCCTATTAAATTCGATCCACTGGGTGGATTCATCGTACAGTTCTTTCTTGTTTCGACCTTCTGAATAAATCGGTTTTCCAATTCTAACGGTAATCGTACCCGGCCTTAGAATAAAACTGTGTGAAGGTACGCATAACCCTGCATTATGCGCAACAGGAATAATCGGTGTTTGGCTATGGTGAGCGAGTGCAGCACCTCCACGATTAAACTTCACGTGCTCTCCCTTAGATACACGGGTACCTTCAGGAAATATCAGGACCGAGCGCTTATCTGAAACTCTATGTTGACCTTGTGTAATCAGTTGTTTGAAGGCTTGTAGGGGCTTAGTTCTATCAAGCGCGATAGGGTCAAGCAAGCGTATGCCCCAGCCAAATAAGGGTATGTTAAGTAGTTCTTTCTTTAACACAGTACTCAGTGGTGAGAAGAGTGTTTGAAGTAAAAATGTTTCCCAGCTGCTTTGGTGATTACTGAGAATAATGCAGGGGCCTTCAGGAATATTTTCTTTTCCTTCAATCTCGTAATGCACGCCGCAAATGACTTTGCTCCACCATAAAACAAAAATATTGTAACGTGTAAATACATACTGTTTCTGTCTAATATTCAATAATGGCGCTATCAACAAGGTCGTACAGCAATGGAGTAGTAGCGCAATATTACAACCTGCATGAAATATCACCGATTTTACTGCTAAAATTATTCTTGAGTTAATCATTGTCTTCACGATTTGCACCTTAGATCTCTTAATACGACTTAATTTTTATAGTGTTTTAATGAGTCGTTATTGTAAGTACATAGTAAAAAGTGATCTTGTCATTAGGTAACAATGAATTGACAGAATACATCAACAAGTAAAGAATTTATGCACATAGAGCTTGTACACCAAAAGGACAGAGTTAAGACATGTGGATTCAAAAAGAAATAAGCTTAAAAGCCACAGCTAGAGGGTTTCACCTGATCACAGATGAGATTTTAATAAAGCTCCCTGAGCTTGCCTCTGTGCGTATTGGTTTAATGAATATATTTATCAAACATACCTCTGCATCATTAACGATAAATGAAAATGCAGATCCAACGGTTCTTCAAGATTTTGAGAGCTACTTTAATCGGGCCGTTCCAGAGAATGAACCCTATTACAAACATGTTTATGAGGGTAGTGATGATTTACCTGCTCATCTAAAGAGCAGTATATTAGGGGCCAGTCTTAATATTCCTATTACTGATGGTCAGCTTAACCTGGGTGTATGGCAAGGTGTTTACCTTTGTGAGCATAGAAACTATGGTGGCTCCAGAAATATCATTGTGACTATTCAAGGTAGTAGCTCAGTGTAATGAGAACTTAGAATGCGTTGTTATTTGAAACAGATATTCATTTTTTTTGGTCTGGTCATACTATTGAATGCCTGCTCAAACCAATCGTCCTTGAATGACAGTATTTCAACGGTTGATACAAGCAAACAGGTATTTCCTAAGGCTTATCAGTGGGAGTATGTGCCTGACTCAAAGGAAGTAAAAGGGTTTGCATTGGTTATCCATGGGCTTAATCAAAAACCAAATGTAATGCAAAGTGTTATTGATCGTTTAAATGATGAAGGGATCGAAACGCTTAATTTAACGTTGTCAGGCCATAACATGGTAAATCTTGGTGATGAACAACGTCTAAAAAGCTTTAAAAGTGTGACCTATAAGCAATGGCGTGGTGAGGTGTATCAAGCATTTGAAGTAGCAAAGAAGAGAGCAGAAGAGAACAAGGTGCCCTTATTTTTTGTCGGTTATTCACTGGGAGGTTTATTAGGTTGTGACTTAATGGTCTCTAGCCCCGAAGTTAGTTTTGAGCGTATGGTGTTATTTGCCCCTGCACTTTCTATTCATTATTACTCGCATATTTTTACCTTGTTTTCTTCATTTCCTAATGTTGTTATCCCTAGTTTTTCACCTGAAGAATACCGTGCTAATACAGGAACGCCGATTGGGGCCTATAATGCACTTTATGAGGCAATAGATCATTTTGAAGATAACCTCTCTGACAGAATAAATATTCCTACTATTCTATTTATTGATAAATCCGATGAGCTTGTATCGTACACGGGCATTTTGGAACTAATAAATACACAAAAATTAACTCACTGGCAGGTAGAATCAATTAAGAAAGGTGAAGATGCTCGAGCAGACTATAATCACTTGATAGTTGATGAGCCATCGGTAGGCTCTCGGCAATGGGAGCATATGCTCAGTAAGATGATAATGCACTTGTCGGATTCTTAAATGAACACCCATAAAACAAGCCCTTTACAGCAATATAAACAGTTGCTTAAAGAGAGTTTAGTCAGTCATGATTCTGCTCAGAATAATGCTATAACCTTATTAGAAGAGTTATATAGCCAGCTTACTCACGCTAGCGCTAAGAATGAACCGATTAAAGGTTTATATCTATGGGGAAAGGTGGGTAGGGGTAAGACATTTTTAATGGATTTATTCTCCACTAGCTTACAACCTAGATATTGTCTTCGGCAGCACTTTCATCACTTTATGGCGTCAATTCATACACAATTAATTGAAGCGACAGGCTTGGCTGATCCACTTAAGGTTATTGCCTTGAATCTTAGTAAGCAATACAAGGTTTTGTGCTTTGATGAGTTTTTTGTTTCAGATATTGGTGATGCGATGTTGCTAGGACGGTTAATGCAATATCTGTTTGAGTTTAATGTCGTATTAGTGGCGACGAGTAACATAGAGCCAGAGAATTTATATTTTAACGGATTGCAACGATCTCGTTTTTTACCTGCGATTGATGCCATTAAGCAACATACTTGTAAGGTGCATCTTGATGGAATTCATGATCACCGTGAACGCCAGTTGGAGCGAAAACAGATTTATTTTATAACTGCGCCTGTATCAATGGAGCAGCCGGAAAGTATCAAGTTATTGTTTAAGTCTTATAATTTACCTCCTGTTGAGGGTTTAATCGAGGTGGTTAATAAAGATTACAGGGAGGGTGATTCGGTTGCCGTCACGGTATTGGGGCGAGAGGTTCGATGTTTATCCTATAATGAGAAATCTATTTGCTTTACGTTCTCACAGCTCTGTGAAGGCCCTCGCAGTCATCTTGATTATATTCAACTAGCGAAACAGTTTGAGACCGTTTTTTTATTGAATATACCCTCTCTTAGTGGAAGTGCTTATGAACACATTAAAGCACGGGGTACAGAAGATGGAAGCGTTGGTTCAGGTCAAACGGGAGAACGTGAAGTTGTTCACTCAAGCATGGATGATGCTGTCCGTCGTTTTATTGCATTAATTGATGAGTTTTATGAGCGGAAAGTGAAACTATATCTTTCAAGTGAAATCCCGCTAGCGTCTCTTTATATTGAAGGTAGTTTATGTTTTGAGTTTGAAAGGGCCCACAGTCGACTAACAGAAATGGCTTCAGTTGATTATTATCAGTTACCCCACTCTCCATAAACTCGCATATTCTAATATAGCTTAGTTACAGCATCACATTAATCATTTGAAAGCACTTATAAGCTAGAAGCAAGCGCTTGCTTGGTTTTTAGTATTGATTCATACTCACAACCACAACTCATTCAGGTGAAAGCATGAAAGAGATACTAGCAAAACAGATAGGGCTTTAGAGTAATGCCGGGTCTATAAATAATAAAAAGAAGGTATGTTAATCATGTTATTCCCGCTTCAAATTCAAACCTACAAAAGCATAATGCAAGCCTTAAAGATAGCCGCTAACGTTGTCCCCATGCCCAAACCCACATTATTTAGTGGACCAGGTTCATCACTTGAACTGTGTGATGCTATTGCACAGATGGGCATTAAAAAAGTGATGATTGTGACAGACTCAATGTTGGTAAAGTTAGGTTTACTGAATAATATTGAGAAAAGACTAAATAACAATGGCGTGACAACGGTTATTTTTGATGGAGTTTTACCTGACCCAACGTACGACCATATCAATAATGGTTTAGCTTTCTTAAAGCAGAATAACAGTGATGCTATCTTGGCTTTCGGTGGTGGCTCTTCTCTTGATGCTGCTAAAGTGATTGCCGCGGGGGCTACCAATAGAAAACCGATAGAAAAAATGGTCGGTATGCTACGTATATGGAAAGCGCCCATGCCTTTTTTTGCAATTCCAACTACTGCGGGAACAGGTTCAGAAGCTACTGTAGGGGCCGTAATTTCAGACCCTATTACCCATAAAAAAGGCTTGATTATTGACCCTAAACTGGTACCGATGATGGCGGCACTAGACTCAGCACTAATGACCAGATTACCCCCATCTATTACCTCAGCCACAGGAATGGATGCATTAACACATGCCATAGAGGCCTATATATCGCTTAATGCGACTCCAGAAACCGATGCTTATGCATTGGCTGCTACGCGGTTAATTATGGAAAATCTACCTAAGGTTATGGTTGACGGTACCGATCTTGTTGCAAGGCAAAATATGTCTCAAGCCTCTTATTATGCTAGCTTGGCGATTACTAAAGCCAGTTTAGGTTATGTACATGCAATATCTCATAATTTGGGCGCCTATTACGGTACACCTCATGGTGTGGGGAATGCTCTTGTGCTGCCTTATGTTTTGGATTATTCCAAAAGTGCCGCCGGTTCGAGATTGGCTGAGCTAGCCGAAGTGAGTGGTCTTAAAAAAGCCAATGAGTCAGATGCAGAGTTGGCGCAGAAGTTCATTGATCACATTAGGTCAATGCTGAAGTTATTCGAGCTGCCGAAGCAACTGGATGCGTTGCAGGCATCTGATATTTCCTCAATTGCCAAAGCGGCTTTAAAGGAGGCGCATTATAACTACCCTGTACCTAAATATTTAGATCACAAAGCTTGCGAGAAATTACTGCAGCAGATGCTGGTTTGAAAATTTTGATGTTAAAGTCGGCTGTGTTTAGTTAATATTTATGGGAGACCGTTACCCCGAAATTTAGCTCGTTTATTTGTCTTTTGTGACTGAGCTAGAGGGTATGGTAGGCGTTTTAATAGCATCCGTGGCCATATCCCATATTATATCGACATTAAATATAAGTGATTTCATGACTCTTTCCATTTGGTTAACCGTTGTTAGTATTTGCTTGTTAGGTGCTATGTCACCGGGACCTTCTTTAGCTCTGGTGTTAAATCACACGCTAAACGGTGGTCGTCAACAGGGTATGATAACGGGTGTCTTTCATGGCTTTGCAGTTGGCATTTATGCCATATTATCCGTTGTTGGATTGGCTGCCGTGATTCATAGTTTCCCCACTGTGTTTATTGCTATTCAATGGGTTGGAGCTTTTTTCTTAGCTTGGATTGGCTTCCAAGGTCTGCGCAAGAAAATGGTTACTGTTAGTACTACGATAAACGAAAATGAAGTCTCTTATGCCGCTCGTGATGGCTTTCTAATGGCTTGTTTAAACCCTAAAGCCGCTATCTTTTTTATTGCACTTTTTAGCCAAATTGTTGGCCCAGAGACCCCTCTTATAGCCAAGTTTGCTTATGCCTTTACCGCGATGATAGTGGATATGGGCTGGTATATCACTGTGGCTTGGTTGTTTTCTCGACCTAATTGGTTAAGTTGGTTACAGAAATATAGTCATTGGCTAGAACGAGTATTTGGCATTATTTTGATTGCCTTAGCTGCCAATATTATTATATCAGCATGAAATAGTGGGTATAATTTATTTACAGATTAACGAATTTAATATATACGAATATATACGAATATAAATGAATACTTGTTTTAAAATATTATTAACTATTCTAATTTCAATGTTGTTGTAAAAAAAGAGGCAAACTATCGCAACTGTAGGTCGTACCGGTAATGCTACTGGCAATCACGTTCACTTCGAGATCCGTTTAAATGGTCGACATCAAAACCCTAAAATTTTTTAAAATAGCAGAACCCCAAACAGAATTGGAGCGTCCTGGAACGGATATTCAGCAGTCTCAGAGTTAATGATAGCGATATCAAAGTCTTGTAAATAGGTCGTTGTCATTGAAATTGGATATATGAATGCTTATCATATCCAGCACAAGCGCCATTAACTAGATGGTGTTTGTTTCAAATTATCTACTATCCATGGAATGGATATGTAAACAAGGAGGTATTACGGCCTACGCAGCCTTTCAATTACCGTCGATATCTCGTTTTTTTATTAATCTATTGCAGCTAGCTAATGATGACAATGCTTGAATATTGGCATGGTTTGATTTTACTGTTGGTCGCTGTATTGATCGTTAGAGTGAAAGTGGTATAACCGTATTATTTAGGACGTTTTAATTATTACAGGGAATATGTTGATGAATGTTGTTAATAAATTAATTGTTGTTTTTGTAACCTGCCTTTTAAGTGCATGTGCCGTAAATGGTAAACATACTTATGTTGGTGGTGAGTGCATCTCTTGTTGGAATAACCCGATTACTCAAGAACCTCTAAATCATGGTAATTCTGGATCTAACCATTATGAAGTGCTTACATGGCACGAGCTAATGCTTGAAGGGGTTGATGTTAGTAATAGCATATCTTAATATATATGCAGAAGATTACCTGCGTTATCAATATGGTAATAAGGTGGTTTCAATGCAGGGTAATGAAATAGCTTACCAGCGTAGTTTAAATAAAGCAGTGGGAGACCTTAGTAACGCAATTAACACGCGTAATTTAAAGTCTGCATATCAAGTAACGGTTCCATCTAAGTTGGATAGTTATGATTTTAAAAATCAAGAATTCCCGGTTCTTCAGGCTGACTCGTTTATATTTGACTCTCGCAATAATATCAGCGTTTTACCCAAAGAAATTGTGGTTAATATAACTAATTTTGATGCACTACCTAATCTTAAAATGAGTGATAGTGAAGCTGAAAGATTTCTAAAGAAAAGACGAAATAGTAGGGGGTTGTATGTGAGATATATCCTCGAAAATGTTGAAATGGTTATGCCTGGTAGCTTTAGCGCCCGAGTGAAAGAAATTCAGTTTATAGATGAAAAACCCAGCATTGTGACGAAAGCAGACAAGGACAAGTTTCAACCTATGAAGGTGGTGAATATTTGAGGCAGGCTTATAAAGCGACAGCCAGGGCTGTTGCTTGTTTAAATAATTTGAATTCTGCATGGGCAGCCCTAGTAGGGCGCTATTAAATCTCTCACCCCTTTCTGTAATCAATTTGGTTTTCAGCTTTTCGTGCACCGCCTCGACATAATGAGTTTAATTCCCTACGGAGATTTACTCGAGCTTGCGATTCAAACTTATCATAAAATTGATATATAGAATAAATACGACCTCTATTTAAGAAGACATTAAGAACAGCCTTTCTTTTTCTTCTATAGATGCAGTCAGGTACTTTTTTATACTCTCTTCTCACATCAGCTTCGAATCGAGAATAACGATCTTCAGAGCTTCCGAGTATTGCTAGGTCTATATCAGTTATTAGCATCTCATCATTACTACTAGGCACATGGGAATGCGAGGTAGCCATGATGAGATTGTGAACTATCTTTTGAGTTTTACTTGGAACACAATTCTGACTTAGAAACTTACAGGCCCAACAACTTTCATCAATGCTCGCTTGGCGACCGGAGAATCAGAGCTACCTGAAGTCGTTTCTGCTTGGGTCGTTATTGCAGGAGAATCTATCCGGCAGCCCGAAATTAAAGATATCTACCAAGGCTTGATTAAGCAGCAATTAGAACTTATTAAGAAACTAATTGCAGAAGTTTGGGTAGGTAAGAATACAAAAAGTAAAGAAGTTGTTCATCTGAGTGCTATCGTTATCGCTGCAATGGAGGGCGCATTTCAGTTGTCTGCTACAGCAAACGAAGTTATGCCAAAGAATTATGCAGCTGAATCAGTGTTAGAAATAATAAAGGCAAGTATTAATAAATAGACGTTATGGAAAACACAAACATAATTATACTTGGCGGTCATGGGAGCTCCGGTAAAAGAATATCCGAAAGCCTTCTTGATTTAGCAAACACGAGTGCAACCAAATCTCGCTACTTAATGATAAAACTACACGGCATCAAAATTAACTTTTAGAAACGTTATACTTGATGTCGATATAATCTAATTTATTGATATTAAACACTTTAAAGCGTATCTGTAATATTTGGTATAAACTATAGCTATGAAAACACACATAATTCAAAAGGTATGATTTTTTAATGTCACAAATTTCTAGAGTTATAATTCTGTTAGCTGTCGTAATAATTTCTTTGAGCTATGCCTTTAAAGATAAGATCTTCAGCTCATCGACTACTGTTTTCAGTGCTGAAAGCTTGACCCCTGAACTATCAATTCATGGTGAGCAGTACTTGAAAATGCTTTTAGAAAGGCAGTATGTTCAGCTGTCAAATGAGTTAGAGCTTCATTTGCTTCCTTCTAAGGATGGTCAAGATATTGAAATATTATATGCGCTGAACTCATTGGTTAGAGACGAAGAGTGGTTACTTCAGTATTTGGATGAATGGGTTAAAGCTACACCGAAAAAAGCGGTACCTTACATAGTTAGAGCAAACTTTTTGATGAATCAAGGTGTGCTCGCTAGGGGAACTGACTACATTAGGAATACACCCCAGTCCGATCTTATTGAGATGCGTCGTTTATTTAAACTGAGTATTGATGATCTTAAAAAAGTAAAATCTATAAATGCTCAAACTGCATATCCGTATGCGATTGAATTAAATATAGCATTGAGACAGGGGAGTGATACCCCCAAAAAGGATATTTATAGTCAAGGGATTTTGCGGGACCCAGCCCTCAATTGGGTTCGTCATGCGTATCTATCTACACTAGATCCGAAATGGGGTGGAAGTACTGATGAGGAAATGCAGTTTATTGAAGAGTTAAGGCCTGAATATGTGTCTTATCCATGGTTAAAATCAACTGAAGTTTCGTGGATGATTAATAATGTGGATGCTTTGCCTCAGGAGACTTGCGATAAGGTTGCTGAATACCTTCAGGTTTATGAGTTTCATCGTAACAGCTGGAGTAGTTATAATGTTGGTAAAGCATACAGTTGCAATCTGCAGTTTGAAGAAGCACTTCAGTACCTTAATGAGTCCGTAGAGCTATGGCCCCATAGAGCCATTGCGTGGAGGTTAATAGGCGCTATTCAGCATAAATTAGGCAACTCAGAAGAAGCCTTTATAGCAACAAGAAAGGCAACTCATTTAGACCCTTCAGATAGCTTTTCGTTTTATCAGCTAGGTAACATAGCAATGTATCTTGAAAGGTATCAAGCTGCTCGTGAGTCATACCAGATAGCAGTTAAAGTAGAGCCTGGGAATGCAGACTACCCTCAGTATGTAGAGCTAGCTGAAAAATTTGCTGAAGATTCTAGCTCCCCTCATGAGTTATACCTATTAAAAGATTCATTAGGTGGAATGGTCTCTAAAACTATTTACGTTAATGGGAGAAAAGAAGGTGAGGCTATTGTTTATAACGAAAACAATAGACCAAAGGAACTCCACTTATTTGAAAATGACGTTCTTCAAAAAGTTACAAGAGTCCATCCTGAAGGGTTTAAAACTACAGAGCTAGCGATTAAAAATGACAAATATAACGGCCTCTATCAAGAATACTCTCCTTCGGGTAAGGTTATTTCAACCGGAATATTAAGTGATGGTTTGCTATCAGGAGATATGAAACTTTTTTTTGAAAATGGAAAGCTTATTCTTAGTAATTCTTATGAATATGGTAAAAAAATAAAAACGACTAACTTTGTGTTTCCTGTGAGTGAGTTAAAAGGGGTGTCTGGTGTTTCAATTGCTTCTGAGGCGATATCTCACATTTTATCGCCATTAAATCAGGTTTCTCGCTTTACTTTAAATAGTGGTAATCCCATTTTTATCTATACCGCTCTTGATGGTCTTGAAGGAGATCAAAATGAGTTGTTGGTAGAGATATTTGATGCAAAAGGTCGTAGGGTGTTTGATTACCTTACCGTGTTACAAAATAGCGGTGATGGTTTTAATTATAGCTATGTCTATTACAGTCCAGACCAAGCCAGGGACAGTCCAGGGAAATGGCAGGTGACTATTTCGCTAAACTCTGAGGAATTTGATAGTTTTCCTCTTGATGTAAATTAACAGCAAATGAATTAATTTAAAATTTGAAAAGTCTGGAGGGTTTACTCAGGATATTCGCCTCAGCGGAACCAACCCCAACCCCTCAGACATCAAGAGTAGCACCAATGAGGCCGTTCGTTATCATATGTTACCCCTAGTAATTAAAGCGTGCGTCTTTTCATGCTAGCTAAAGACCAGTTGAAACTTCAAGTAGAATAATCATTACCCTTTAGCTGGTATGTAATGTACCGTTCTATTTTTCCTGTCTGGTGCGGGTTTCCTCAGTATCAACAAACGAATGGAGCTATGAGATGAAGAAATTAATATTAATAGCAGGATTTACTGGAATTTTAGTGGGCTGCAATAACGATACTTTTACATCAGGAACAACCAATCCGCTTATCAACCCTGATTATAATTACGAGATAGACACGTGGGGTTCTAATTCAGAAGTCTATGAGTTCACACCTAAAAGTAATAGTAAAAAGTCTTGTGTTTTCGTCATGCTCGACTCTGGGTCAGCTATGGGCTTACAGTGTTTTGATAAGCAAAAAGCAGGGTAGCGATAAGTTACGAAGACACCCATCTAACATACAATCAAAATAGCTTTAATTTTCAATAATTAAGGTGGGTGTATTTATAAGTTCACGAACCCCGCAGCAACAGTCTGACAGTCAATGGATGAACATGACTATTAGTGCTATTAGCTGGCATCAGGACGTCAAATTTTTACTGATTGAAAGCAAACTAGAAATATCGTACTGATGATTCTGAAGTGACTGCCATAGTATTCAAAGCAGTCACTTACAAAATTATCATTAAAATTAAGACAAAGGGCTTTAACCCCATTAATTGAATGGGCCTAAGCCCTGACACCAGAGGATTTTTCATAAAAGTACATGAGCACTTTTGGCAATCATCAGTGTGTAAAGTAGTTAAAGTTCTGGAAATGGTTCAATCGCTTCAAGGTAAGCAGCGTTTGTAAGGAGCAGCCTCTCGCCATCCCATCCTTGATAAAGAGTATGGTTATCTGGAGAAAACTCAATATTCCCAATTAACTTAAGCTTTCCCTGATACCAAATAGATTGATCATTGTCGAAATAGATAGTGCCCGTATATATTTTGTCAGTGGCAATCTCGTCGTCAATTATATTAATGAATACTCCTCCATCATCACTTCCGACCCACCATGACCCATTAGGGCCTGCAAGCACAAGTTCTTCTGATGAGCAGGACATTAGCATTAGAGCTGATAATAAAATAACTAATTTAAGCTTCATTACATTCACCCTAGGCCGCCGCTGGTTGGGCAAGAGCATTTGTGGCGTTGGCTAAGGAAAGCGACGGATTTTCTATCATAAATTTATTTTCTATCTTAGAATGATTTAATTTTGGGAAGTCGTCTCGAATTTCTTCGATGTATAAGTTTGGTCTTGTATCAATCATATATGGTACATCTACACTGGCGACCTCACATCAAACATAAATACGAATTGCTCGACCATTGAGCTTGAGTCATTCACCGAATTCATCGCTGTACGCCAGTATGGGTGCATGTGTTTGATGTGGTTTTGATTATCGGGAATCACAATATTGTGCAGCAGTAGAGTTACTGATACAGAGTGCGCATCGGCCAATCTCTTGATATAACTAGTTAGAGATTCAGCGTAAATTGTTCCTTTCCCTAAAGGTGGAGCGCAATGCAGCTTTGAACGACCTAGTGGTTTGGGAGGGTTTGTCTAAGTAATAGCGTTACTTGAATCTAATTTAGAGGATTACTTCACACGCTGATAAAATCAACAAATAAATGGCGGAGAGGGAGGGATTCGAACCCTCGGTACCTTACGGTACACACGCTTTCCAAGCGTGCTCCATCGGCCACTCGGACACCTCTCCAGCAAGGGCCGGTACTCTATACTACATACTCTTTAAAATCAATAGATTCAGATCTTAGAAGTAGCACTCAAAAAAGGTTTTCTGTGTGCTGTATGCTTGGTCGTCTGATAATAATGATATTAAGGTTAAATTAGGTAGTAGTTTATGAGTGGCTTCTTTAGTAAAAAACGTCCCGTTGCTGGTGGTTTTTTTGATGTGCATAAACATATGGTGTTAACGGGTGTTTTAACTCAGCTTAAACAACATTTACCTCAATTACATTTTATTGATGCGCATGCCGGTGCGGGCATTTATGAGCTTCCACTAGCGGGTAGTGTTGGTGGTGAGGGTATAAATGTTGAGGTGTTATTTCAAACTAATAAAAATGAATTAACCGATCAGTATGTTGAGATTATCAGATCTTTCAATCAATCCTTACCTTTATTAAAATACCCAGGTTCTCCTGCTATTGCTAAAGAGTTATTGCGTCCTATAGATGCAATGTCGCTTATTGAGTTGAATCTAGAAGACTACACTGAATTGAACGGCTTATTTGAAGCTTCTTCTCAGGCTTTTGTTGAGCATGGTTCTGCTTTTGATCGTGTGCTAAAACGAATACCTGTAGGTGATATTGGTGGCGCAGTATTAATAGACCCTGATTATGTAATTGAAGAAGATTTAACTGATACGGCAAACCTGATTATACAGTGTCGAAATAAGTGGGACGCTGCGGTGATAATATCTTCTTTATCTGTGACAGGTCGATCTGCTAGTGATCGTTATATAGTGTCTATTTTAAAGGACGCGGGTATTAATAATATGTACTACAGTGATTTTGAGTTTGTAGGTGAATCCATTGATGGAAAGAAAGCCCCACTTAATAAATCAAGAGTGTTATTGGTTAACCCTCAGTATGAAATCATTGAAACTATTGAGTCAGCTTTGTCACAATTAGCCGTTTCGTTACCTGAATCAATGAAAGCTAAAAGTAGTATTAAGGCTGTTTGATAGAAAATAGCCTTAATAAGCTCTTTTAATAATAAAATACCTTTGCTAGAATGCGCCTGTTCTAGAAACAGAAGTGAAAGCGTCTGTATCTGTTATGGTGACTTTCGTTGGTTCCCACGCAACAATATACCGTCGACCCGGTCAGGCCTGGAAGGGAGCAGCCGAAACGGTGGACTTGTGTGCCGAGGTGTAGCTGATGGAAGTCGCCACCAGTTTTTATTTCTATTTTCCTACTGTATCTTACTCTGTAGTCTTCACCAAAAATTTACATAATTTTCCGTTTAGTTTGAATGACATTCCTTAAAGCTGACACAATTTGCTACTTTAAAAATGGAAACTGTTTTTTACAGTAGACTCCCCGCTTAGATTTGATATCTAATATTTTAATCTACAATGCTTGTCCTGAAGGATTTCAATATAACGATAATGGGCATTCGCATCATTATACTCCTGTCTTTTAAGTCGTCAGTCGCACGCAACTAATTCAATTATTTGAAGTTAAAAATCAGCCGAAGTGGTGTGCACTATATAAGCCTTTCAATGACCCTCGTTGGTGGTTAAAGTAGAATATTATAGAGGCGTATGGTAGAACAATACTCGATGAGTGAAAATATATGGCTTTGTTGAGCTATGCTCAATTTTAATGATTAAAAATATGGATGTTGAATGAAAATAATTAACCTGCTTCTTTATTTGATGTTGAACTTAGGTGCTGGCGTGGTGAACGCTCAGGAGCCAGCGTCTAGCATTAAAGTTGCGGTGGGGGAGTGGCCACCGTATGTTTCGCAGCATTTACCTTATGGGGGCTTAATTCCGCATTTGGTTCAACGTGCATTAAAAGAGCAAGGCATACATGTAGATTTCGAATATATGCCCTGGGAGCAAGCCTACAAGAAAACGCTTGCAGGTGAGTATGATGCAACAGTTGGTTGGATTGAAACCGAAGAGCGAAAAAAAGAAATGCACTTTAGTCAGGCCATTAGTCATGCCTCTATAGTGTTATTTCATCGTACAGAGAGTTTGGTTAGTTGGGAAAGTTTAACAGAGTTAGCCGAGCTTAGAGTAGGCACGGTACCTGGTTATAGTTACGGTGCATTGTTCGATGGCGCATTAAAAAATGATGTTTTTGAACGCTTGTCTTTTGAGTCGGATGTGGATGCGCTTAAAGGTCTGATCAAAGGTGAAATTGATCTGTTTCCTGCTGATCATCATGTGGGCCAATATTTACTGGATGAACTTCCTAGTGAATCTTCCAGGCAGATCAAATTTGATGAGCATGAACTAATGAATACTTCATTACATATGCTGGTCCCTCTTGAGTTAGCGTCAGATGAAAATTTATCAGGTCGAAGTATATTAAATAAGTTCAATCAAGGTCTGCAAGCATTAGGTCGAAATGGGCAGTATCAAGAAATTATATCTAATCTTGGTTTGGTCAATAGCCTAAGTCGTTTGCAGTTTTTGACAGAAGATAATGCGCCACTTAATTATAATACCGATGAGGGTCCCTCTGGTCTGTCGGTTGCCGTGGTTACTGAAATTCTAAAGCAACTTGGTGCAGACGAAGAAACAAGAAAAATAACTATATACCCGTGGGCTAGAGCTTATTCTGAACTTACAAAACAGGATAATGCGGTGGTGTTTGCCATGACAAAAACAGAGGAGAGGGCTCCTAAATTTAATTGGGTTGGTCCTATTTATAGATCTAATTTAATCTTACTCGCTAGAAAAAATGAATTGAAGCAAGGCACGACTATAGATGAGTTGTCGGAGTATAAAATTTGTGCCGTAGGGAGTGATGTGGGTGCTCAGGTGTTGGAGAGCTTAGGTCATCCTAAAAATAATACTTATTTAGTTTCTTTTCCTAGAAATTGCGCATTAATGCTATCACGTAAGCGAGTAGATCTTTGGGCATTTAATCGCGACACAGCGAATTGGCACCTAACCCAGAACGGCTTGGCCCCAAGTGATTTTGAGGAGGTTTTACAGCTAAAAGAGTCCTCCCGTTATATCGCGTTGAACAAAAAAATAGGCCCTGAAATTGTTCATGCACTCCAGGGGAAACTTGAATACCTCAAGCTTACTGGCGAGCTTGATAAAATAATTAATGAAGAGCTACTTAAAGCTAATATTAAATAAAAGACTGTGTTTTTCCGCAATTAAAGCAAAATATATCAATTGCTAATCAAGGCATTAAAGTGTGATTATACGCTAGTGTATTTTATGCATTCAGTAGGTTTTAAAAAATAGATGTCTATTTTTAGTAAGGTCAACTGACACGCGTTAATAAATCACTCAAAAAATTCCTTAAGGCATGATAAGCTTGCTCTGTATTTTTCCCTCGGTTCCATTGTTCTTAGGTTAGATAAATGAGTTATCAGGTTCTCGCAAGAAAGTGGCGCCCCCAAAATTTTAAAGAAATGGTAGGGCAAGAGCATGTATTAAAAGCATTAATACATTCGCTTGATCAGCAACGGCTACACCATGCTTATTTATTTACTGGCACACGCGGTGTTGGTAAAACGACCATTGGTCGAATTCTTGCTAAATGTCTAAACTGTGAAAGCAAAATAACCTCAGTACCCTGTGGAGAGTGTGATACCTGTAGGGAAATCACTGAAGGCCGTTTTGTTGATCTTATTGAAATAGATGCTGCCTCAAGAACAAAAGTAGAAGACATGCGTGAACTGCTTGATAATGTTCAGTATGCGCCTACCAGAGGTCGATTTAAGGTGTACTTGATAGATGAAGTACACATGCTTTCCTCATCTAGTTTCAATGCCTTGCTTAAAACACTTGAAGAGCCCCCAGAGCACGTAAAATTCCTCTTTGCGACAACTGACCCCCAGAAGCTGCCCGTTACTATTTTGTCTCGTTGCCTTCAGTTTAATTTGAAGAATATGCCTCCTGAGCGAATTGTTGGCCACTTGAAGAATGTGTTAACGCAAGAGCAAATTGCATTTGAAGACAGTGCATTATGGTTGTTGGCTCGTTCCGCAGATGGAAGTATGCGTGATGCTTTAAGTTTAACTGATCAGGCCATTGCTTACGGGCATAACAATTTAACCGAGAGTGAAGTTAGTGCCATGCTCGGTTCAATAGACCAAAAGCAGGTCTACCGAATTATCGAAGCAGTGGCTAACCTTGATGCACGTCAGGTGCTGTCAGAAGTGACTTCATTGGCTGAGTTCTCCCCTGATTACAGTTCAGTATTAGCAAATGTCATTTCAGTGTTGCATCGTGTGGCGATAGAGCAAGCAGTGCCAGAAAGCACTGATAATTCGATGGGTGATCAACAGCAAATAGTTGAATTAGCAAAAGCTTTATCTGCAGAAGACGTACAATTGTTTTATCAGGTAGCACTAGTCGGTCGTAGTGACCTTCCTATATCTCCAGACCAGCGAGCTGGTTTAGAGATGGTGTTGCTGAGAATGCTCGCCTTTCAGCCTAATATAGGTGAAGCGCCCGTAAAGGTTCAATTACAGAACTCTGAAGCGGGGAGTGTTATTGATAAACCCGTAACTCAGCAGGTTAATCAAGTTGAGTCATCGGTTGCTGTCAATGATGTTGCCGTTGATTTGCAAGGCTCTTCAGCAGAGCCTCAGGCTTTTATCGATCCTCAGCTTAATGAGCCCACTTATGATGAAAGCTATATGCAATCACAAGGGAGTGAGTCTGTTGAGCAAGGGGTAGATTTTACTCAAAAAAAAACGATTGAATCCATAGCGCCTCCAGTTCAAGAATCCATTGAGACTGTTGTTGACCCTGTTTCTATTGATGTAGAAACGTTAAATGCTGAGCCAATAAACGCTGAAGATTTAAACCCCGTAGTTGATGAGTGCAAAGTAGAAGAACAAGAAGTAGGTGAGCCTGAAATCAATGGTTGCGACATAGCATCATTTTTAACAATGGAAAATGCTTGGCCGCATATTATTCCTTTGTTGAAACTATCAGGCATGACTCAGAATTTAGCATCAAATACAGGGTTGAATCTTACAGAGAACTCTGCTGTTTTAAGTGCATCTGAAGGCACTTACAGGCTACTTAATGAAACACATAAATCTAGGATTGTCGGTGCATTCAAACAACAGTTTGGTGAAACATTTCTGGTCGAGTTTGTCATGGGAAGCCCTGATATTGAAACGCCTTCTGAGTGGAAAGATAGAAAGAAGCAGGAGCGACTAACGTTGGCAATAAGCGCCATAGAAGGTGATCCTAACGTCGCCTCCCTTGTAAATAGCTTTGATGCAACCATATTACAGTCAACAGTAGAGCCAATAGATCCCTAACATTAAAAATTAAACGAGGAAGTTATGAATAAAGGTGGAATGGGCGAATTGATGAAGCAAGCCCAAAAAATGCAAGAACAATTCCAGAAAACGCAAGAAGAGCTCGCTAATGCAGAGGTTAATGGTGAGTCAGGTGCTGGTTTAGTTAAAGTCGTGATGACTGGTCGACATGATGTTAAAAAGGTAACGATTGATCCTTCTTTATTAGAAGAAGATAAAGAGTTGCTAGAAGATCTTTTAGCCGCGGCTGTAAATGATGCTGTAAGGAAAATTGAAGAAGCGAATAAAAGCAAAATGTCTGGTATGACAGCAGGTATGGAAATGCCCCCTGGTTTTAAAATGCCGTTTTAAATGCTTTTTAAAGAATATCATTATATTTAAGATACGGAATTTATGAGTTTTAGTCCTCTGGTTGATGAATTAATTGAATCGCTGCGTTGCTTGCCTGGTGTAGGAAGTAAATCTGCACAGCGTATGGCCTTGCAATTACTTGAGCGAGACCGATACTCAGCCGCTCGTCTATCTAAAGCGCTCACGGCTTCATTGGATGGAGTAGGGCGTTGCCAGCAATGTCAAAACCTTGCAGAGCAAGATATTTGTAAAATATGCACTAATGAACGACGAAATACAGGGGTTATATGTGTTGTAGAAACACCATCCGACCTAATGGCAATAGAACAATCTGGAAATTTCAATGGTCGTTACTTTGTTTTAATGGGGCACTTATCTCCCATTGACGGTATTGGGCCAGAAGAAATTGGTATCGATAAGTTATTACGCTTTATTGCTGAAGCCTCTATTCACGAATTGATACTGGCAACAAACTCCGGCGTTGAAGGGGATGCCACAGCACTTTATATAGCTGACTTGCTGGACGGTAGTGATATTCTAGTGACTAAAATCGCACACGGTATTCCTGTAGGTGGTCAGTTGGGGTATGTCGATGGCAGTACTTTAAGTCATGCGTTGGCAGGGCGAAAGCCTGTTGAAGATTGATACAATAAGTTGCTGCCTACATGGTGGTATTTGTAAGGTGTATGAGTGTGTAGCATGGTTGAAAGTATGAGTGATTTTGGTTGTGATTTTCCTATAGAGATAATAAAAGAGTGCGGCAGACTAGAAGAAAAAATTCAGTACTGGATGCAGCAACCTTTTATAGCGCTAGATACTGAGTTTCTTCGTGTCGATACTTTTCACCCTATAGCCGGTTTGATTCAAATTTGTGATGATACGGGTATTTATTTAATTGATCCGATTGAAATTACAGACCTTACACTGCTAAAGCCGTTATTACTGGGTGAAACTATAAAAGTCATGCACTCAATGAGTGAAGATGTCGTGTTGTTTCAACGTATTTCTGACTGTATTCCCGCGAATATATTTGATACGCAAATAGCCTGTGCATTACTTGGACAGGGTATTTCTTTAAGTTATCAAAACTTCATTGAACGGTATCTTGGCTTGGTTATTGATAAAGGTGAAACGCGTTCAGATTGGACAAAAAGGCCTTTAAGTGATTCTCAGCTTGAGTACGCGGCAAAAGATGTACATTATCTCTACCAAGTTTACCCGCAAATAAAAGAACAACTTGATAATAGGGATCTTGCTGGTGTCGTTCAGCAAGAGTGCACTCTTACTAATAAAGCTGTATTAGAAGCCAGTTTAAATCTTGAAACTTATTACCTTAAGTTTCGGGGCGGATGGAAGTTTCCACTTAATAGTCAGGCCATGTTAAAAACATTGTCAACATGGCGAGAACATGAAGCCCGCAAAAAAAATAAACCTCGAGGGCGCATTGTTAGCGATAAGCAGCTATTAGAAATAGTTGAGCTTTTACCTCAAAGTCACAACGCACTACAGGCTTCAAAGATATTAAAGCACGGTCAACTCAGAGAGTATGGTGCTTATATTGTAGATACAATCAAAGCCTTGTTAATAGAATCTCCTGAAATTCAACGTATCCCTCGCCCGTTGAGTGGTGTAAAGCTGGATTTTTATCGTTCGTTAAAAAAAGCTGCAGAGCGTGTTGCGCTAGATAAAGAAATTACGCCCGAACTTTTGGGTAAAAAACGTTTGTTAGAATGTTATATCCAAGACACTTATGAAAAAAAGAATTCAGGTGGTGTAGTTGAATTACCAGAAGCGCTCGGTGAGTGGCGTATTAAGTTATTAAATAAACCCTTTAAAGAGACTACAGCGAGCCATTTTAATGAGTAGTAATCGATTAATTTGTTCAATCTATAAAAGTTCAAAAAAGGCTGAAATGTATGTCTATATTGAAAAAGCTAAAGGTATTAAAGTCATCCCGGAAGAACTTTTAGGTTTCTTTGGTTCACCTATGCATGTGACTGACATGCTTTTAACCGAAGATAAAAAATTAGCACGAGCAGAGGCAAAGAAAGTCCTTTTTGATATATCAGATAAAGGCTATTTCTTACAAATGCCTCCAGTAGAAGAAAACTACTTGCCGGGTTTAGTTGAATTTAATAAAAAATTAAAAGACGTTGAAGACTAATACTTATGATTGCACAGGTTTCTCCTTTCTGGCTGGTAAAATCACTTCCTGAAATGTCGAAAGACGAGTGGGAGCAACTGTGTGATGGTTGCGGAAAATGCTGTTTACAAAAGCTAGAAGATGAAGATACGGGTGATTTATATTACACGGACATCGCATGTCAATATCTTGATCAGCATAGTTGCCGTTGTAAGTCTTATGAAAGCAGGTTAGAAAAGGTGGAAAGTTGTATATCATTAAGTCTACAACGACTTGATGAATTTAGTTGGCTGCCTTCCAGCTGCGCCTATCGCCTTCTTCTTGAAGGCAAGTCTCTTCCTGAGTGGCATCCACTGGTGTCCGGTGAATCAGATGCCGTTCATAAAGCAAACTGTTCAGTTAGAAATAAAGTGATTAGTGAAAATGATGTGCCCGAAACAGAGTGGGAAGATCATATTATTGAAGGGGTTATTAATCTGTGATACTTAGCCAGAGTTACTTTGCCGCATGGGGGATATACCTACTTTCGGCCTTAGGAATTATTCTTGTTTTTTGGAGGATGACGCATTCTATTCCATTCAAAGATACCACTAAGATTCTGCGTTTAGTGGTTATTGTTTTATTGCTAACACCGGTTGATATTGGTATTGAACAAAAATGGTTTGCTCCCGCTTATTTAGTGGGAGGGTATGAATGGATCATGGGTCATACTCAGCTAGCTGTTAAAGCGGGCTTGCACTTACTTGGAGCTCTTACCCTTCTAACAGCGCTTTTAACGCTGGAATATGTGATACGCAAACTGCTGCACTTGCAGGAGAATTAAACCTTGTAGGGTGTGCTGTGCGCACCAAATTTTTGAAAACGGTGCGCGCGGCACACCCTGCAGTTAATTTGATGAATAGGTTATAAAATAGATGGATATTTCAAAATACCCCGAAGGTCAATTAACACCAGGTAAATACCAGCATTTTAAGGGTGGCTTATATCAGGTGTATGGCACTGCCACTCATAGTGA
Organism: Hahellaceae bacterium; assembly: GCA_016744695.1. Taxonomy (GTDB): domain Bacteria; phylum Pseudomonadota; class Gammaproteobacteria; order Pseudomonadales; family Oleiphilaceae; genus Alkalimarinus. Next base: position 41,089 of record JADGDV010000007.1, on the reverse strand, counting down.
AACGTCTGAAAACCTTGTGGTCTATCGTCCGTTATATGGTGAAGGTGCTTTATGGGTTAGACCTTTAGCTATGTTTATTGAGGAGGTTGAGCATGAAGGCAGTGTTAAACCGCGGTTTTCACTAATAAAGGAAGAAAGTGAGTGATCAGTTATTTTAAGTCTGTAGTTGAATATACTCTTAAATTACAACAACTAAAGTCATTAATCTCATAAAATTCTTTTAAAGTCACGTTGTTCTTATTGTTAAATCTGCTATAAATATTTAGTAATACCTAATTTTATTTTATAGCAGGCTCCTCATGACCTCCTTTTTTCGCTTTGCTCTTATTGCTGTCTTGAATGTCAGTATTCTCTTATCATCGGCTAATGCCGCCAAACCTGAAAGTGTTTCTGAAACTCAGGGGGATGTTAGGGTATTAATCGATATTTCTGGCAGCATGAAGAAAAATGACCCAAATAACTTGCGAATTCCAGCGGTTAACCTTTTAACGGAAATAATACCTGATGGAAGTAAGGCCGGTATTTGGACATTTGGTCAGTATGTAAACATGCTTGTTAAGCACGAAAAAGTGGATGATAAATGGAGAAAAAGTGCAAAGTCTAAAGCTAAGGAAATAAATTCCGTTGCACTTTACACCAATATTGGCAGTGCACTTCAGAAAGCCAGTGACGATATTACTGCAGGCAAGTCATTTAACAATACGCATTTCATTCTATTAACGGATGGAATGGTTGATATCGATAGAGACCCTTCAAAAAATGCCACAGAAAGAGATCGAATTCTTAATGAAATCGTAAAAAAGTTTGAGCAAAGTGGCGCTAAAATTCATACCATTGCATTATCTCAAAATGCCGATATACCTTTGCTAGAAAAAATGGCGGTTAATACCGGGGGCAATGCAGCGGTCGCTGAAACATCAGAAGAACTCACTAAGATATTCTTACAAGCTTTTAATCAGGCAGTGCCTGCGGAAGAGGTTCCACTGGAAGGGAACCGCTTTGATGTTGATTCAAGTATTGAGGAATTTACAGCACTTATTTTTAGGCAAAAAGGAAGTAAGGCAACAATTTTGGTTGGGCCTGATGATTCAAAACAAGGGTTTGAGCAGCATTCAGAGTTTGTGCGCTGGTACCGAGACAAAGGCTACGACCTAATTACAGTAAAACAGCCCTTAGAAGGTGAATGGCGAATTGATGCAGAGCTTGAGCCTGATAGTAGGGTTACAGTGGTTAGTAACCTAAGTATGCGTGTTTTGCCCTTACCTTCCAACTTCTACGCAGGAGACCATCTGAAAGTAGAGGTTAGCTTTACAGAAGATGGTGTCCTTGTAACCAGTAAAGAGTTTTTGTCTCTGTTAGATGTAAAACTTAACCTCATTAATGAAGATAAAAAATCAGGAACAAAAACTATTTCAGATTCGGATAACCCGCCTGAGGATGGTTATTTCCGCGATGGAATCCGTAAACTTCATAAAGTGGGTCAATATGAAGTTAATGTATTAGTTGATGGAAAAACGTTCAAAAGAAAGCAGCGCCAGATTATAAATCTTAGATCCCCTTTTGATATAGAGCTAGCAGCGACAGGCTATAACGAAGAAACTAAATATACGGTTGTCATTTCACCAAGAAGTAAAAATATTGATCTTGAAAAATCTTCTATAGTTGCAAAAATAAAAGCGCCTGATGGTTCAAGTATTATTAGAACGATTCCTTTTATAGGGGAGTCGCAGCGTTGGGAGTTACCTATAGAAAATACGAAGGGTGATGGTGCTTATAAGGTTGCATTAAAAGTAAAAGGCATCAATGCAGAAGGAAAGCCATTTAAGTTTGCTCCGAAATCGTTTGAGGCTAAATTCCCAAGAGACATAACCGATACAAATCAATATGTATCAATATCTGAGGCAGAGCCAGAAGAGGTAGTTGAAAGCGTTAAGGATCCTGAGCCGGCTGTAAAACCACTGAATAGCGCTGAGGAAGGTGAGGAGTCAACGGTAATTCCTTCGATTCAAATACCAGAAACACTTGAGCAAAATACTATTACACCAGAAGCGCCAGAGGAAGGAATGTCTAAGACGATGCTCTACGGAATTATCGCTGGCGCTGCATCTTTAGTGATAGCTTTAGTGGTGGGTTTAGCTGTTTGGTTTATTAAACGCCGTAAAAATAAGGCGGAACCTAAAGTTGCTGAGGATCTAGAAAAAGAATCGGTAGAAGATGAGGTTATAGATGAGCCAGAAGTTATTAAAGAAAGTGAAGAAGATATATTAGGTGATGAACTTGATTTTGTAGACGATGATGACGAACTGGTAGTGCCAGAGCCAGAGCCAGAGCCAGAGCCAGAACCGGAACCGGAACCGGAACCGGAACCAGAACCAGAACCAGAACCGGAACCAGAACCAGAACCGGAACCAGAACCAGAACCGGAGCCAGAACTTGATCAGCTAGACGAACTTGAATTTGATGTGGCTGATGAAGAAGAGCCGCCTTTAGTGGAAGATTTGGATGAGCCTGAGCAGATAGAGTCCAGCGATAGCGGTAATGAGTTGCCTGACGGAAAAACAGCCGATGAACTAGTTGATGATATTTTGGCTCAGAATGAAGCCGAGGACGAAGATGACCCTTTAGATGAGTTTAACCTTGAAGACTTTGATATAGCGGATACTGATGATTTGTCGTCAACTGATGATGACGAGGATAAAGGTAAAGGGTAGCGGCTCTGTGCTCATTGCCATTCTGTGATTAATTCGCAGAATGGCAACGTTAGTGATTTATTGAACAGTTTCGTTATCTGTGAAAGCGCCTTCAAATAGAGGGCTTGATAAATAACGTTCTGCCGAGTCAGGTAGGATAACAACGATATTCTTGTCAGGGTGACGTCCAGCGACTCTACAGGCTGCAGCGACAGCGGCTCCTCCAGAAATACCGGCTAAAATACCTTCTTCTTTCATTAGTTTGTGAGCGTATGCTATTGCATCCTCATTGCTAACCAGTTCAGTGGCATCAACCATATCTAAATCTAAGTTAGCAGGAATAAAGCCTGCACCAATACCTTGGATTTTATGAGGTGAGGGTGTTAATGCTTCATTATTCATTGTTTGAGTGATAACGGGTGATGTTTCAGGCTCCACAGCAATTGAAGTGATTTGCTTGCCTTTAGTATTTTTAATATAACGTGAAATTCCGCTGATTGTTCCACCAGTTCCAACGCCTGCAATAAGAATATCAATCTCACCATCAGTATCATTCCAAATTTCAGGACCTGTGGTTTCTTCATGTATCTTAGGGTTGGCAGGGTTTTCAAATTGTTTAAGCATTAAATGCGTGTCGGGGTTACTTGCAACGACTTCGTTAGCTTTTGCTATAGCGCCGTTCATACCTTTTGCGGGTTCGGTAAGAATGACTTCTGCACCTAGTGCTTTTGGTATCTTTCTACGTTCAAGGCTCATCGAAGAAGGCATGGTCAGTATAAGATTATAGCCTCTGGAAGCGGCAACAAATGCGAGTGCTATACCTGTATTGCCACTGGTTGCTTCAACTAGGGTCATGCCCGGTTTAAGTTTTCCTGATTGCTCTGCATCCCATACCATGCTCGCGCCGATACGACATTTAACTGAATAGCCAGGATTTCTACCTTCGGTTTTAACGAAAACATTACCACTGCCACTTCCAGTGACAATCCGGTTTAACTTTACGAGCGGTGTATTACCTATTGATAAGGTGTTGTCATTGTATATACGAGCCATTCGGGTTAAATCTCCATTTAGGACAATATGATGCCTTTGTTTAAGGCTATACAGGCAGAACTAATGCTAGTGTAGTTCAAAGTATAATTAATTTGGTAAAAAAATGTTTAAACGCAATTGTTCTCAAGAATTTTAAATAATATACTCTTACTAGAATATTGTTCTAATTTTATTAAAGGTCATTGCATGAAATTTACAGGTACCGATCAATACGTTGCAACAGAAGACTTACAGATGGCCGTTAACGCCGCTATCGTGCTACAACGTCCACTGCTTATTAAAGGTGAGCCGGGTACTGGTAAAACGATGCTGGCTGAAGAATTAGCTAAATCTCTCGATGCAAGGCTCATTCCCTGGCACATAAAATCTACTAGTAAGGCGCAGCAGGGGCTTTATGAGTATGACGCAGTTTCACGATTGAGAGATTCTCAGTTGGGCGATAGTCGGGTTGAAGATATATCGAATTACATTGTAAAAGGGAAGCTTTGGGAAGCTTTTGAAGCGGATGAGCGTGTAATTTTATTGATTGATGAAATTGACAAAGCTGATATAGAGTTTCCAAATGATCTGTTACAAGAGCTCGATAAAATGGAGTTCTTTGTTTATGAAACTCAGCAAATCGTAAAAGCAACAAAGCGTCCGATTGTTATTATTACCAGTAATAACGAGAAGGAATTGCCAGATGCATTCTTGCGTCGTTGTTTCTTCCATTATATTAGCTTTCCTGATGCTGAAACCATGAACCAGATTGTGGATGTTCATTTTCCTGACATTAAGAAAGACTTGGTGAAAGAAGCGCTTGATATCTTTTTTGATGTTCGAAAAGTGCCAGGTTTGAAAAAGAAGCCGTCTACATCTGAGCTAATTGATTGGTTAAAGTTATTGATGGCTGATGAGTTAGGAAATTCATTATTGCAAGAGCATGACCCAGCTCAGGCTATCCCTCCACTGTATGGGGCCTTAGTGAAAAATGAGCAAGATGTTCACCTACTACAACGCTTGGCATTTATGAGCCGTCGTAAAGGCTAAGTTTTAGGACTATTCAATGTTGATATCTTTTTTTCTAGAAGTTCGGAAAGCCAAGGTGCCTGCAACACTCAGGGAGTTTCTAGATCTTCTTGAGGCGCTTAAAGAACATTTGGCTTTTGCAAATTTGGATGACTTCTATTTTTTGAGTCGTCTTTGCTTGGTAAAAGATGAGCGCCATTTTGATAAGTTTGACCGTGCGTTTGCCAGCTATTTCAAAGGTATTGAAAACCTTGATGATCTTTTAACCCAGGCTATACCTGATGAATGGCTAAGAGCAGAGTTCGAAAAACAGCTTACAGAAGAAGAGAAAGCCGCTATTGAAGGAATGGGTGGCTTAGAAGAACTTATTAAAGCGTTTAAAGAAAGGCTTGAAGAGCAAAAGAAAAAACACCAAGGTGGTAACAAAATGATTGGCACGGGTGGCACATCGCCATTTGGTGCTAATGGTTACAACCCTGAAGGGTTTAGTATAGGTCAAAATAAGTCACGACACGGTCGTGCAATTAAGGTGTGGGAAAAAAGAGGTTATAAAGACCTTGATGACAGCGTAACCATTGGAATAAGAAATATTAAAATGGCCTTACGTCGACTGCGTAAATTTGCTCGACAGGGTGCTGCAGAAGAGCTCGACTTAGATGATACTATTCGGTCAACGGCTCGTAATGCAGGGTATCTTGATATTAAAATGGTTCCTGAGCGGCACAATACGGTAAAAGTATTGTTGTTTTTAGATATAGGTGGGTCAATGGACCCTCATGTACGTGTTTGTGAAGAGCTTTTTTCTGCTTGTAAAACTGAATTTAAGCATCTTGAGTATTTCTATTTTCATAATTTTATATACGAAAGCATATGGAAAAATAATGTGCGCCGGGTGAGTGAAACTACCCAAACATGGGATCTAATACATAAATATACTTCTGACTATAAGGTTATTTTTGTTGGTGATGCTTCAATGGCACCTTATGAAATTACCCAGCCAGGGGGCAGTATTGAACACTGGAATGATGAGGCCGGTGCAGTTTGGATGCAGAGAGTTACAGAGCACTTCGATAAGGTTATATGGCTAAACCCTATGCCTGAATCTTACTGGGGTAATGGTGGTTCGCTCGGTATTACCAAACAGATATTGCAAGATAAGATGTACCCTTTAACAATACAGGGCCTTGAGAAGGGAATGAAAGAGCTTACTAAGTAGCCTGTAATGTGAATTTATTAAAAGGAAAAAACCGGTGAAGTTTTATTTCGCCGGTAAACCTCGGACATTTTTTAAAATATACTCTCCCATTATTACTGCATAGATACTTTTACCTCTTTAAAAAATAATAAAATCTAATTATTTCTACAATAATTTAATTATTTATTAAATTGGTGAAATACATAACGTCATTAAATCTTCTAATGGTGGTAGTATTTGCGCAATCTCGCATTTGTAACAGTTTGTACCATTATTTAAAATAAAAAGAGTATGAGTGAATGATATTGCAGTACAACTTAAAACAAACTTATTTTACTAGTTTTAATAACGGTTTTGGTTATCGGTTGAGGGCGCTTTTATTAACAATAATAGCTGCATTATCAATAGGTTTTTCAGTTGATAGTCTGGCTGCAGATCAATCCATTCAGGCTTCAGCTCAGAAGTTAAAATCCGAGGTTGTTAATTTAAATAGAGCGCTATTTAAATTAGAAGAAGAATTACTTTACCCCGCGGACACTCAAGTGGCTCTATTTCTATCATTGAAAACAAAAAGTAAGTTTTTACTTGATTCAATAGAGATTAAAATTGATGGAAAAATAGCGACTACGTATTTATATTCCGGAGTAGAGATTAAAGCGTTAGAACAGGGCGGTATACAACGCCTTTATATGGGGAATATATCATCAGGGCCACATAAACTGACGGCTGTTTTTAACGGACAGGGCGCTAATGATCATTATTTTCGTAAGGAAAAAAACTTTAATTTTGAAAAATCTAATCGTTCAAAGTTTATAGAAATCAGCTTGTCAGATTCCCAAAAAATTGAACCTGAGTTCAAGTTTACAGAATGGCATTAAGGCTTAGTTTAATGATAAGGCATTCACTATATTATTGTACTCGGCATTTAATAGTGGGGATTTTTACATTTCTTTGCTTCTCCATTCTTGCCCCCTCTATTTGTTTAGCAAAAGATCCATTGCCCTCTCATATTGCTAAAGGTTTGATGCTTTTTGAACTCTATAAAGAGGATTATTTTGATGCGATTATACATAGTCCTGACGTACATAATGCCAGCGAGACTAATGAGCAGTTAACACTTGATTATGCTTATGCCTTATCTGAGTTTGGACTTAATAAGCAAGCGTCTGAGTTTTTCGAACAACTACAAAGTAAGGGCTCTCCAGAAACCAAATCGATAGCTTATTTTCAACTAGGTAAAGTGTCTTATAATCAAGGTGAGTGGAATAAGGCCTTAGCTTGGTTTAATAAAGCAAAACCCAAACTCAATAAATCAATGCTCTCTGAGTTACTTTATTATCAGGCGAATAGTTATATTAAGCTTGAGAAATATACTAAAGCAGCAGCCATACTTGGCAAGATGAGCGATGGCGCATGGTCTTCTTATGCTTATTATAATTTAGGCATTGCCTATTCTGAAATTGATAGTGAGCCAACCCGTGCCATAATATCACTCCGTGTAGCAGATGCATTAAATACCAAAAAAACAGCCGCTCAGGCTGAATTAAAAGATCAAACCTTATTGGCTGCGGGCTACCTTTCAATACAAGCAGAAGATTATGAGAAGGCCCTTAGCTTTTTAAACCAAGTGAGAGTTGATAGTGATCTTGCCTCAAAAGCGCTGTATATGCACGGCGTAGCGAACTCTAGTCAAGAACGTTACAGGTCTGCAATCCAGTCTTGGTATCGAGTAAAAAAATATCCACTGATAAACTCAGGCGTTGCAGATGCCTTTTTAGCAATCCCTTTTGCCTATGATAAAGAAGGTTATAGCAGTAAAGCTATTTCATCCTACCTTGAAGCCATTTCAGTCTTCGATAAAGAGTCCCGAAATATTGATAAAATTATGGCTGCGGTATTAAAGAATGGTGCACGTAATGCATTCTTTGGCAAAAGTGCCTTAGATGACCTTGAATGGTTTTTATCTGACAGTATCGCAACGAACACACCTAAGGTTGCTTACCTTAAATATATTATGTCTGATAATGAACTTCATCAACTAGCAAAGCAGTCTATTGAATTGGCATTTCTTAATGATAACCTTTCATTATGGGAACACAATTTATCTGTCTATGATGAGATGCTAAAGCAGAGAATTAGCGGCTATTATCAACGTATAAAAAAAGCTAACACTAACAGCAGAGCACAACGAATTAATAATATTTCAAATGAGGCCAGTAAATTAAAAGTCTCTCTGGAGAGTGCAGAGCAAGCCCGTAACGTGTTCTCGGTAGCTGCAGGCCATACTTTACGTAGAATGGACTCGGTTAATGAGCTTGATCGAAATCTTTTAAAGATAAAATCCCTTATAAGCGCAAGAGAATATACAGATTTGAAGCAAAGGCTAGCCCGACTTAATGGTCTCGTTATGTGGGAGGCAAGTGAACAATACGAAAGAAATTTACGATTAACTCAGGAAACGCTTGGGGTTTTGGATAAAGAAGTTGAACGTTATAAAGAAGGGCTCAAAACATTTGAAGGTTTAATCGCAAAAGGACCGGTGAGTTTAGAGTCATTCAAACAACGAGTTTCGAGCCTTAAGAAAAAAATTATAATTAAAAAACAAGAATTAGGGGTTGTTCGCCAGCAACAAGATAAAGCATTAACAGAGCATGTGCTTAAAGTATTAAATGTTAAAAAGCTTGAGTTTATAGCTCACCATGAAACAGCACAGCAACGTCTTGCACACCTCTATGAATATGTAGCAATGGTTCAGTATTCGAATAAACAACGAGTGGCCAATAAGCTATTACAAAAAAAATCTTCTGAGGGGGGATCGAAATGAGACGCTCTCTTATATATCGAATAACTTTATCTTTAGTGTTTCTTATGAGTTCAGTGGAAGCGGCGAATAAATCGTCATTCTCTGTAGATTTTGATGCCGAACCAGAAACAATTGGTGATATAAAACCGGCATTTTTGAATTTTGACCAAGAGCCACTCCCATCGGTGCCAGTAAAAGAGATTATTCGCCGCTATAGGCGGTTGTTTAATGAAACATCCGCCCCTGAAGTCAGGATTGATGTGTTACATCGTCTTACCAATCTTGAGGCTATTTATGGCGATCAAAAAGAGCGCTCACTAACAGAAGAAAGAGAGCTATACAAAAAAGCACTGGATAGCTATGAGATGATCGTAGGTACGGGTGTTTATTATGATCGAATTGATGAACTTCTTTATCAAACAGCGAAAGCTTACGACTTTACCGAGCAATATGAAAAATCTTTGAAAAGCCTTGAGCAGTTAGTTGGTTTGTATCCTAACTCTTACTTAGCAGTAGAGGCTCAGTTTCGTGTTGGTGAGGCTAACTTCTCCTTAGGCCAATACAAAAAGGCTGAGAAAGCGTATAAAAAATCTCTGGCGAATAGTAAAGATTCCCATTTTTATGATAAAGCCGTATTCATGATGGGATGGTCTCAGTTTAAGCAGGCTAAGTATGATGAGTCAGGGAAGACATTTATTAATGTACTAGACCTATTGAGCAAAGTAGCAAAAGATAAGCAGCAGCCTCTTTTTGAATTAGATGAAATTGAGGGCGAAACAGTACGTGATACGTTCCGTGTTCTTAGTATTTCATTTTCATATGGTAGTGGTGCAGAAAGTGTAGATGCATTATTAGATGAGGTAGGCAATCGTTCATATAGTTATTTGCTCTATGAACAGTTATCACAGCTCTATTTAGTGCAAGAGCGATATGAGGATAGTGCTAGTGCCTCAAGAGCTTATATAAACCGATATCCAAACGACAATAATTCGCCTCTAATGCATAAATCTATAATTGCCGCTTATACAGAAGGTCGATTCCCGCTTAAGGTGTGGCAAGAGAAAGAACTATTTGTAGCAAATTACAGCGCTTTGATTAGTCGTCAAGATGATACGGTTGAAACGGATGTTGATAGATCGATGCAACAATACCTTCATGAACTATCTCATTATTACTATGTTTTAGCTCAAAAGGCATCAGGATCAAAAAAAGAATTGGTTCAAACTTCAAACTATTCTAAGGCTGGCACTTACTATAGGCAGTTAGTGAACAGCTTCCCTTTAGATCCTAAAAGAGGTGAGTATAGTTTTTTAGCGGGTGAGTCGTTTAATAACATACAAAAATATGAATGGGCTATTCATGATTATGAGTACTCTGCTTATCAATCGGGTTCTCATTCATTTGCACTAGAAGCAGGTTATGCGGCGGTATTAGCTCATAATGCACTGAGAAATAAGAACATTAGCTTAGGCCTTAAAGACTCAAACATTGAGCAGCAAAGCCATCGTTATGAAAGTATAAATTTGTTTGCTAGTCATTTTCCTGATGATAAGCGTACACCGGCTATATTAAATGACTTAGCTAATGAATATTTAAGTTCTCAGCGTTTTATTGAAGCAAGGTCGACTTCTCAAGCTGTGCTCGATCATCCTTTATCATCAAAGGAATTAAAACGTTCAAGTTGGTTGGTAAATGGCCATGCAAATTTTGAATTACAAAACTTTGCGGCTGCTGAGAATGCTTATGATATGGCAACTGATTTGATGACGGCTAAGCATAAGTCATTTGCCTTGTTGCAAGATCGTCGTGCTGCATCTATTTATAAACAGGGTGAAGCCGCTGTTGTTGTAGGTGACCGTGAACAAGCTGTCGTGCAATTTTTACGTTTAGCTCGTATTATGCCTGAATCAGATTTGAGCCCCAATGCTCAATATGATGCTGCAACGCAGTTACTTGAATTAAAGCAGTGGCGAAAAGCAATTGCTGTATTAAAGCGCTTTCAGAAAGAGTTCCCCAGTCATGCTTTAGCTGAAACAGTACCTGATAAACTGATTTATGCTTATCTAGAAAGCGGTGATAAAATTGATGCCGCTGATCAGTTGATTATACTAAGTGAAAAACCGGGTATAGCGCCTGAAAAATCAAGAAAAGCACTCTATCAGGCGGCTGACTTATATTCTTCAGCAGGCGTAAAAGATAAATCAATTGAATTACTGCAGCAATATGTAGATAAATATCCTCAACCATATAACTTATATATAGAGGCCCATCAAACGATGGTTGGTTTCTATGCTGAAAAAGGTCATTTCTCAAAGAGAGATAAGTGGCTTAATAAATTAATAGCTGTTGATGCTTCTGCAGGAGTAAATCGAGATGACCGATCTAAGTATTTAGCTGCATCAGCTAGCATGACTTTGGCTAAAGATGATCTTGAGAAATTTGATTCAGTAAAATTAACACTGCCTCTAAAGAAATCACTTAAGAAGAAAAGTGCACTCCTTAAAGTAGTTGTTGATCAACTTCAGCAAGTACCTAAATATGGTGTCGCGGAATATACTACCGAAGCGACCTTTCAGCTCGCTGAGGTGTATCGTATGCTAGGTACTGACATTATGACATCTGAAAGGCCCTCTTCTTTAGATGAGTTGCAGCTAGAGCAATATGACATATTGCTTGAGGAACAAGCGTATCCTTTTGAAGAAAAATCGATAACGGTTCACGAAATTAACATTAGCCGAACAAAAGATGGCATTTATGATGATTGGGTAAAAGAAAGCTATCGAATTTTGGGTACAATTGTTCCTGCACGTTATTTAAGAGGGGAGAAGTCAATTGGCTATGATCGAAACATTCAGTAGGGTATTTGAGGCGCTGTCTTCAATTAAGGCTTTTTTCAAAATAGTAATGACTGCATTTATTGTTTTCATGGTATCTGCGTGCTCCGGGTTGCCTGAAAATCAGCAACTAGATGATGGTATGGTTGCTGGTAATAAGGGCCATAAAATTGAAAAAACAAAGGTGATTGACGATGTTGCTTTAAATGAATATCAGAAAGCACTTGTTTACCTTGATCAGGGTAACCTCCCTGAAGCTAATAAATTATTAACTAGCATCGTTAAAAAATATCCGGACTTAGCACCGCCTTTGTATAATTTAGGGCTGATCTCAGAAGAGCATAATGATCAGGATAGTGCTGAACGTTATTACTCCCAAGCAATAGAGATCGATAGTCAGTATTATCTGGCATTTAATAATTTAGGTGTTATTGCTCGGTCAAAGGGGAAATTTAAAGAAGCATCACAGTATTACTCTAAAGGTTTAAACGTTGCCCCTGATAACCCAGATCTCCATTATAATATAGCGGTGTTAAACGAAATTTATTTGCATGACTATACTAAGGCAATAAAGCATTATGAGCGTTATTTAGTGCTTGTAGATGATTCAACATCAAATGGTATCGATAAAAACGTAAAAAGTTGGATTAAAGATCTAAAAAGGCGCAGTCGATGATAAGAAATACATTAAGCTTATTATTAATACTATGTTTTAGTACCTTTAATGTAACAACAGCGCTAGCAAATGATGCTAAGGCCGAGATTGAAGGCATGAGTGTTATGGGGAGTAATGATCAACCACAGGTGCTATATATTGTTCCGTGGCAGCCACCCTCTTATCAAAAAAGAGCGCAGCATCCGCCTAATACAATATTGAGTGGCGTTATTAAGCCACTAGACCCTTATTTTCATAAAGAAGATTTTCATTTTAGAAAAAAGCTTGAAGTTAGAGTTCAAGCACTTAATAGCAAATAATATAGATATACTATTTTTAGGCTAAACAAAATACATAACTAGACATTTTTAACCAGGAGAGTTCAAGGATATGACTGATACGGTAGTTCGTTTTTTTCAGGAAGGTGGGTCATTTATGTACCCGATTGCTATCGTGCTTGTGTTAGGAATAGCGATTGCTATTGAGCGATTTATTTATTTAAGTCTGGCAAAAAATGCTAATCGAAGTGCGTTTGATAAAGCTATTTTACCTTTATTAAAAAAACGAGATTATAAGCATGCACTTGAATTTTCAAATGATTCATCAACAGCCATCGCTTCAATTATTGGGGCTGGCTTAAGTCGTCTTATTAATAAGCAGAAGCGTGAAGATATTGAATATGCGATGGAAGAGGGCTTAATGGAAACCCTACCACGCCTTGAAAAGCGTACACAGTATCTTGCGACTCTAGCAAATGTTGCAACGCTATTAGGTTTGCTAGGGACTATTATAGGTCTTATTGCTGCCTTTACGGCTGTTGCTAATGCGGACCCTGCCGAAAAAGCATCATTACTTTCACAGAGTATATCAGTTGCAATGAATACTACAGCCTTCGGACTAATGGCTGCGATTCCTCTTTTATTAAGTCATGCGGTTCTTCAGACAAAAACAAATGAAATTGTTGATAGCTTTGAAATGGCCGGTGTAAAGTTATTAAATATAATTTCACAACAACCTTCCAATAGAGATTAATTACTTAAATATCAAATGCTGTCATTCCCGCGAAGATGGCAATCTTAAGTAGGCGTCATTTGATTTTGGATCTTTTGTCGTTAAAGGAATAGCTAAGAAGAAAGGTTGTATGAGAAGGAAACATAGAAAATTACACGTTGAAGCAGAGCTAGATATTACAGCATTTATGAACTTGATGATTGTTCTTGTTCCTGTGCTCTTATTAGGTATGGTTTTTTCGCAGACAAGTATATTAGATCTCAATTTCCCCGCGAACTCTCAAGAGCTTGATGTTGATCTAGAAAACTTGCAGATACAGCTAATTGTTAGAGAGCATTCATTAGTCGTAGCTGACTCAAAAGGTGGGCTGATTAAGCGTGTTGATAATATCGCTAACACTTACCAGTTTGAAGAATTAAGCTTGGTGCTAAGGCAGTTAAAGGCACGCCTACCTGATAAAAAAGATATTTCAATATTGGCCGAAAAGAATACATCTTATCAAACACTTGTTAGTGCTATGGATACAGCTCGATCGTATCCTGCTGTTGTTGCTGCAAGTCTTGTAGAGGCTGAACTGTTCCCTGAAATATCAATAGGTGATGCGCCCATTCTACCTACAAGTAATTTAGTGGAGGGGGCTCAATGAAAGTATCTAGAAGAGCCCGACGCATGCAGCGCCATTACGGGCGAATGCATAAAACCGGAGGACTTAACCTCGTTTCATTGATGGATATATTTACCATTTTGGTCTTTTTTCTAATGGTAAACTCCTCCGATGTTAAAGTGCTGCAACAGAATAAATCACTTAAGTTGCCCGAATCTTCAGCTAAGCATAATCCTAAAGAAACGATTATTTTAACATTAGCAGGTGGTGACGTTCTTATTCAGGGGCGAAAAGTAGCTAGCTTAAAAGATATCAAGGATGAGAGCGATATTATTGAGGGTATTAGCGAAGAGCTAAAGTATCAGGCTTCTCGTAATAAACATTTGTTACCTGCTGATTCATCGAATGGTTTATCTATTACTATTATGGGCGACAAAAATGTGCCGTATCACACACTTAAAAAAATCATGAATAGTTGTGTTGATGCGAACTACACCAATATTTCACTCGCTGTATCCAGAATTCCAAAGCAGAGTGAGGGATAGGATGAGTCAACATCATACTGATAACCTTACACTCCCTTGGAGCAATGTAGAGCAAGAGTCTAAGCGATTCAGGCTTATTCTTATCTTGTCATTTATTCTGGCTTTACCCATAGCCTTTATTATTCCAAGTATGACACTGCCTGATAAGGAGAGAGCGCAATTAGAGGCACTTCCTCCTCAGTTGGCTAAAGTGATCATTAAGAAGAAAAAGCAGCTTGAAAAGCCAAAGCAAGAAAAACCTAAAGAAGAAAAGAAAGAACCTGAAAAAAAGCCGGAAGAAAAACCGCCGGAAATAAAGAAAAAAGAAAACCCCAAGCCTAAGCCAAAAAAGTCTCCTCCAGAGCAAACGGTTAAACAAGCTCAAAAAGTAGCTAAGTCATCAGGCCTGTTAGCACTCCAAGATGACTTAGCTGATATGAGAGCGTCATTGGATACAAGTGCGCTTACAGCAACACCAACTGGCTCAATGATGGCACCAACTATTGCCGCCAAAGCAAGTGCTATAGATTCTGCCAGTGTTCGGGCGGGAAGTGGGGGGGTTAATACAAGTGAAATGGCTGTTCCTGCAGAAACAGTCGTTTTGGCTGCGAGGACGGAAACCGTACTAGAAGAAAGTGAAGCTGAAAAGCTAACCGCTGATGCTAAAAAACGCTCTAAAGGTAAGGTACGAAGCAGTGGTAATATTAGACAAGTCTTTGATCAGAATAAGTCGTCATTATTTACACTTTACAATCGCGAGCTAAGAAAGAACCCTTCGCTGCAGGGTAAAGTGGTATTAAGGTTAACCATTCAGCCTGATGGGATTGTTTCATCTTGTGAAATTGTAAGTTCGGACCTGGATTCTCCTAAACTGGAGCGGAAAATTGTTTCTAGAGTAAGGTTGTTTAATTTTGGCGCTATGCCTGTGGATGTTAAAGTGGTTACATATCCAATAGACTTCTTTCAATCGTAGTAATATCTTTAAATAAAATCGTTGTTGTTTAAAAATAAAAAAGCCTTCAAAAAATGAAGGCTTTTTCAGGATAACCAAGCAAGTATTATGCTTCAGGCAGCTCGCCTATGGTAATTCTTGGTAGGATTGGTCTATCTAGTGATATTTTTTCAGTGGGAGCGATGACTGTTGACTCACCTGTCACTACTACCTTGCCTTCTTGGTTAATAACTTCACATTCAAAGGCTACTCTGTTTCGTTCTTCTTTACGTAATACCGTTAGCTTGATGGTTAACGTATCTTCAAGTTTCACTGGCCGTTTGAAATTAAGACTCTGCTCTAAGTAAACGGTTCCAGGGCCTGGAATAACAGTGGCTAGTGCAGCTGATATTAATGCCCCCGACCACATTCCATGAGCAATACGTTCTTTAAATAACGTTTTACTCGCATATTCTTTATCTAAATGAACAGGATTAACATCACCAGAAACCGCTGCAAAAAGAATTAATTCTTCTTCAGTTAGGGTTCTTGTATAGCTTGCTGAATCACCAATGTTTAACTCATCGTAAGTTATATTCTCTAATGCTTCCATATATACGCCGGCTAGTTAGCTTATGTTTGTTTGGTAAGTGTCTCTATCTTATGATAAAGCTTAGACCAAACAATGGAATTTATGTAATGTAATGTATAAACAATGAACTTGTCTCACTTAAGTCAAATTTAAGTGACGGATTTTTGTCATTAACCAGTCGGTTAAATCTCTTACGACGTCTTCTTTATTGGTTTCATTCAGCATTTCATGCCTACCATCAGGGTACAAACGATAGGTTACATCTGTATGGCCGCTGCCAATTAACTGGTGTACAAGACGTCTAACGCCTTTTCCTTGCTCTCCAACCGGGTCTTTAGCGCCAGCGAATAAATAGATAGGCAAGTTGGCTTCAATATCTTTAAGTCGAGTGGTTGAAGAAATATCTATAAGCCCATCTGTCAGGTCATCCCACAACTGGTTAGTACAGAAAAAACCGCAGAGTTTGTCATTGATGTAACTATCCACTTCAACAGGATCTCTTGAAAGCCAGTCGAAGGATGTAGAAGGGCTCTCAATGTCTTTACTATAATGACCAAAGGTTAAAAATTCTATCAGTTTACTTCTACCTTCATGGCCTAAACGAATCTTTTCAGCCTTTATTATTGGTTTAAGCGCTTTGTATTTTATCGATTTATCATAATTAGAGCCTGATAATATCACGCCAGCTAAATTAGGATGAAAATCAATAAGATAGGACATTGAAATAAAAGAGCCCATGCTATGTCCTAATAAAAACAAGGGAAGATTGGGCATGTTTTCAGCAATGTGCTGATGAACTTGGTTAAGATCGCTTTTTACTAATGCCCAGCCATTCTTCTTGCCATAAGATCCAACTGTCGCTCCGTTGATTGAGTGACCATGCCCTCGATGATCATGGGCAAAAACCATAAAGCCTGCATCGCATAGTTGTTTGGCTGTTTCTGTATACCGTTCTGAGTGTTCAGCCATGCCGTGTGAAATTTGAATAACGGCTTTTATTTTTTTGCGAGAGGGTTTCCAGCTTCTAATAAAAATCGAATGTCCGTCTTTTGCTGAAAGTAAAGTTTCTTCCTGCTTCATAATCTCTATTCTTCCTGATCATTCTAAATTTTGTTCAAATTAAGTATGGTGAGCGATATCTTTTAAGTATGGCTATCAAGGCTACGCTTAAATATGCCTAAAGTGTAACGAACTTTTATTATTCGAAAAAGTCATTTAATGTTCGAATGTGAACAGGAGTGCATATTTGTTTTTGGATATAAATATAGCGGTGTCAAATTCAGCTATATACCGCACTTTAAAACTGTTATTCTCAGTCAAAATACCTGACAGCTTAACAGTAGCTTAGCTTACAATATTTGTATGATTAGACACTCCCCTTAAGACCTTAGCTATTGGTAAACTTAGTCGCCTGATTAACAGGCTACAAAATAAGCTTAGAACTGAGCTTTAGCTCAATAAAACCCTGCTGGTAACAGCGGGGTTTTTTAATTTAAATGTTTTGAATGATGATATGACTGTAGATAAAACACAAAAGACTATTTCAGCTTCAACACTTCAAGTGCAGATAGGCGATTGCCTTATTAAAGATCAAATTTTTTTGCGCCGTCGCTTATCTAAAGTGCGACAGCTAGATGACGATGTGAAAAAAAAACGTGCGCTGAATGAGCTACAGTCAAAGATTGATCATTCACTTAGACAGGTAGAGGCAAGGGGTAAGGTTAGGCCTTCTATTATATTCCCGCCTGAGCTTCCGGTTAGCCAAAAGAGCGATGAGATCGCAAAGGCTATTGAAAATAATCAGATTGTAATTATTGCCGGTGAAACAGGTTCAGGTAAAACGACACAAATCCCCAAAATCTGCATGAACCTGGGGCGCGGTATTAAAGGTTTGATTGGCCATACACAACCTCGTCGATTAGCCGCCAGAGCGGTTTCAATGCGAATTGCTGAGGAGGTAGGTTGTGAATTAGGTGACGTCATTGGTTATCAGGTTCGTTTTACCGATAAAGTGTCAAATACAACACGTGTTAAGCTGATGACAGATGGTATTTTATTGGCCGAAATTCAGCGCGATAGATATCTCAATGCCTATGACACAATTATTATAGATGAGGCACATGAAAGAAGTCTGAATATAGATTTTTTACTGGGTTATCTAAAAAAATTACTCGTTAAAAGGTCTGACCTCAAAGTTATTATTACATCAGCAACCATTGATGTAGAAAGGTTCTCTGCACATTTCAATAACGCCCCTGTTATAGCGGTTACGGGAAGAACTTACCCTGTTGAAGCGCGTTATAGGCCTCCTTTTGATGCAAGTGATAACGATGGCGAGCTTAGTATTAACGATGCCGTTGCACAAGCCGTAACTGAAATCATTGATGAAGAGCGCACCCTTAAGAGATCTTTTGGCGATATTCTAGTTTTTCTGTCAGGCGAAAGAGAAATTCGTGATTTAGCGAAGCATCTTCGTGATTATGACTTTAAAGATACAGAGGTTTTGCCGCTATACGCGCGCTTAAGTGCGGCGGATCAACAGCGGGTGTTTAAATCGCACCGAGGTCGTCGTATTGTTCTGTCTACTAATGTGGCTGAAACGTCTATTACTGTTCCAGGAATACGTTATGTTATTGACCCTGGTACCGCGCGCGTTAGTCGTTATAGCTATCGTTCAAAAATTCAGCGATTGCCTATTGAGGCTATATCTCAAGCTAGCGCAAACCAGCGTATGGGGCGGTGTGGTCGTGTCGCTGAGGGTATTTGTTACCGATTGTATGGCGAGGATGACTTTAATAATAGACCTGAATTTACCGACCCTGAAATTCTTAGAACCAACCTAGCTTCTGTTATTTTAAAAATGATTGATTTAGGGTTTGGAAAAATAGAAGAATTTCCTTTTGTAGACCGCCCTGATACGCGATTGATTAATGATGGTTTTAAATTGTTGTTTGAGCTGGGCGCTGTTACCGATAAACGGATGATGACCGATCAAGGTCGTTCCTTAGCAAAAATACCGGCAGACCCCCGTATTGGTCGAATGCTTGTAGAAGCCAATAAACAAGGCTGCTTAAGTGAAGTACTTATCATAACCAGCGCGCTTAGTATTCAAGACCCTAGAGAGCGCCCTCAAGAAAAAATGCAAGCCTCTGATCAGGCGCATGCTAAGTATAAAGATCCCGATTCTGATTTTATTGCTTTTGTAAATCTCTGGAATGGATTTGAAGAGCAGCGACAAGAACTATCTAGTAATCAGTTAAAGAAATATTGTCAGCGCAATTTTCTATCCTATATGCGAATGCGTGAATGGCGAGAAGTGCACCGTCAACTTCACCTTGTTTGTAAAGAACTTAAGTATATTGAAAACCAAGAGCCTTCAAGCTACAACGCTATACACCAATCATTATTATCAGGCTTGTTAAATAATGTGGGGGAAAAATACGAGAAAAAAGAATATATAGGAGCAAGAAATCGACGTTTCAATATTTTTCCTGGTTCTGGGTGTTATAAAAAAACACCTAAGTGGCTTGTTAGTGCTGAACTTGTCGAGACTTCGCAGGTATTTGCGAGAATTAATGCACGAATAGAACCTGAATGGCTTGAGCCTATTGCAGCACATATCACCAAATGTACTTATTTTGAACCTCACTGGGAGCAAAAGCGAGCACAGGCAGTGGCATTTCAACGAATCTCGTTATACGGGTTGGATATAGTTTCTAAAAGGAAAATTAATTACGGTTCAATAGATCCTGTTGTCTCTCGTGAGTTATTTATTCGTCATGCTCTCGTGCAGGGTGAATTTAAGTCTTCTGCGCCTTTTTGGCGAGAAAATATGCAGCTTATTGAGCAGGTTGATGAACTTGAAACTCGTCTTCGGAAGAAGGATATTCTTGTTGATGACGATACGCTTTATGAATTTTATGATGAGTGTATTCCTAAAAGTATTATTAGTGGTCGATATTTTGATTCATGGTGGAAAAAACTTAATAGTAAAGATTTGCAATCGCTCAAATTAACAAAAGAATTTTTAATGAGGCGAGATGCCACAGAAGTATCTGAAGATAATTACCCAGATACCATCGCACTGAATAATATAAATTTTGAACTGAATTATAGTTTTAAACCGGGCAAGGAAGGAGATGGTGTTTCAATTTTGGTCCCGGGAGCAGCCGTGCGACAGCTTCCCTTGAATCGATTAGAATGGCTTGTACCAGGTTTACTTCGTGAAAAATGTATTCAATTAGTCAAGTCACTACCAAGAAGTTTACGCAAAAACTTTGTACCTGTACCTGATTATGTAGACGCTGCGTTAGAGAAAATGCAGCCATCTAATGAGTCTCTGATTAGCGTGCTTGGCAAACACCTTACTCGTATGACGGGTGTTTTAATTCCTGAAGAAAGCTGGAATCAGGAAGGCATTGACGACCATCTTAAATTTAATGTGCAGGTTGTTGACAAAAAGGGAGCGGTAGAAAAAGAGAGCAGGGATGTACTCGGTTTAATGGATGATTTTAAAGATGTGAAGTTTGAAGTCCCTAAGAGCGATAATAAAGGCTCTGCGTTGTATGAAAAAGAGATACTAGCCTGGGACTTTGGCGTGCTTGAAGTCGATAAGGAAGTTGATCAGGGGGGCATGAAAATCAATTTAATCCCTGCATTAGAAGACCATAAAAAGCATATTAAATTAATTTTATGCAATGATAGACTAAGTGCCAACCGAAAAACGATACGTGCTATAGCCAGGCTCACATTGATCGCTTTACCCGATCAAGTGCGTTATGCCATTGATAAACTGCCAAAATTTCAACAAACCAGTTTATTATTTGCCCCTTATGTTAAAGCAGCAGATTTAATTGATGACTTATTGATGGGCACCGTTATTCAACAGTTATCCGAACGAGATTTCCCGAGGAGTGAAGAACAATTTCAGGCTTGGTTAAATGATATTCGTTCAGTGTTTTTTGAACAAGCAAGTGAGTTAGCGGTCATAGTTAACGATATAGCCTCAAAGCATCACCAGTTAATGAAGAAACTTAAGGGTAAAATTAACATTGCTTTAGCACATTCTTTGGGAGACCTTAAACTACAATTAACTAACCTTGTTTACTTAGGTTTTATTTCTGAAACACCAAAAGAGTGGTTACTTCATTATCCGCGTTACCTACAGGCCTCAAATGATCGGTTTGAAAAAATGCCTCGCGAAATGGGTAACGAAAGAACATTTCTAGCGATGATAAGTGGGTGTTGGGAGCAATATTTGGCTATAAAACAGAAGCATGAGCAGCAAGGTATTGTAGATCCGGAACTTGAAACGTACCGGTGGATGATAGAAGAGCTTCGTGTTTCATGCTTTTCGCAAAAACTAGGTACGGCCATGACCATTTCAGAGAAGCGACTCAACAAACAGTGGGTACAAGTAAGGCGATAAGATTTTCAGAGAGTGGGTTGTTGGTTTATTCGACTATAGTTTATGCGCCTATAGATATGATTTTATGATATTATTTCTCTTTTTTTGTTAAATTATTATGAATGCGGGGATATTAAGTGATTAAGGCGGCAATTAGTGGTACCGGGCTTTATACCCCACCAGAAACTATTTCTAATGATGAGCTTGTTGAGGCATTTAATCAGTATGTTGCAACGTATAACGAGTTGAACTCTACCGCTATTTCTGACGGAATAATTGAACCTTTACAAGCGTCATCCGCTGAGTTTATAGAGAAAGCATCAGGGATTAAAAGTAGGCATGTTGTTAATAAAACAGGCATTCTTGACCCAGAAAGAATGGCTCCGCTTATTGAAGAGCGCAGCAATGATGAGGCTAGTATTCAGTGTGACATGGCGGTTGCTGCAGCGAAAGATGCTTTAGCTCAAGCGGGTAAAACAGTTGCCGATATTGATGCCGTGATCATTGCTTGTTCGAATATGCCTAGAGCCTATCCTGCACTCTCTGTAGAAGTACAAGGACAGCTAGGGATTGACGGTTTTGCGTATGATATGAATGTAGCATGCTCGTCCGCTACATTTGGTTTACAAGCGGCGATTAATGCGGTTGAAAATGGTTCTGCTCGTGGTGTATTGGTTATAAGTCCTGAAATTTGCACAGGCCATTTGAATTTCAGAGATCGTGACAGCCACTTTATATTTGGTGATGCATGTACCGCTATTGTTGTCGAACGGATGGATCAGGCTACGAGTGACCATGTATATGAAGTTGTCGGTGCTAAATTAAAAACCGTGTTTTCTAATAATATTAGGAATAACTTTGGTTTTCTAAATCGTTGTGATGAATCAGGACAAAACAACGTAGATAAACTGTTTGTTCAACAGGGTAGAAAAGTATTTAAAGAAGTGGTTCCTATGGTTGCACAGATTATATCTGAGCATCTGAAAGAGAACGATTTAAGCTCTGATCAATTGAAAAGAATGTGGTTGCATCAGGCGAACCTAAGTATGAATAAACTCATTTCCAAGAAAGTGTTAGGCCGTGCCGCTGAGGAAAGCGAAGCACCTGTTATTCTTGATGAGTATGCAAATACTAGTTCTGCAGGATCAATAATTGCGTTTCATAAACACAAAGAAGACTTTAACAAAGGTGAGCTAGGTGTAATTTGTTCGTTTGGTGCAGGCTATTCAGTCGGAAGTGTTTTAATACGTAAATGCTAGACATACAAATAATAAGTTCATTATTTTAAATTCAACATGAGCAGAGTTCAGAGAGTAAGTATTTAAGGATGAAAATTATGATCAACCGGGCAATTAGATGTTTTCTATTGCTTTCATGTATTCCAATGATGACATTATCATTCGCGTCGCAGGCAAACGTCGATGATTCTGCGTCTACTGATGCAATGTATAACGAGTATGAAGATATAGACCCGTGGGAAGGTTTTAATCGCTCGATTTATTCATTTAATGAAACCATGGATGAATACTTATTGCGGCCTGTTGCCGTGGGCTATAAAAAAATAACCCCCCTTATTATCGATAAAGGAATCACTAACTTCTTCGGTAATATCGGTGATGTTATTAGTATTAGTAATTCTCTTTTTCAAGCTAAGGGCGGGCAGGCTGCTGAGCTCACAACCCGTGTAATGTTCAATACAACCTTTGGTTTGCTTGGTTTTTTTGATGTTTCTACAGAGTTTGGTTTAAAAAAGACAAAAGAAGATTTCGGGCAAACATTAGCGGTATGGGGCGTTGGTTCAGGACCTTATATAATGTTGCCTTTTCTCGGACCTTCCAGCATACGTGACGGTAGCGGGATGGTAGTTGATATATTCCTTGATCCTCAATATTACATGTCAGATGAATTTAGCTTATTTGTGGCCAAGAAGGCGATATGGTTAGTTGATGTCCGGGGTGATCTACTCGCATCAGAAAACCTTATAATGGGCGACAAGTATACGTTTATCCGAAACGCTTATATTCAGCATCGAGATTTTTTAATCAACGACGGGGAAGTAGATGATCCGTTTGCGGGTGAAGATTTCGACGACTTTGATGACTTCTAATTAGCCACTCTACGCTTAGCTTAAGAAAATATCTATTGTACGGTGTGCTATGCGCACCTCCTTTTGAGTTTGATGTACAAATTTACCACCTCTTCTTTTCTCGTTACATTTGTTAACAGCAAAAACCTTCAACTCTGCCTATAGTTAATATAAGCGAATAACTCCCTTATGAAACTTATTGTGCAGTGTTTATGATTAATAAAAGAAAAAAATACAAGAAACTAATGGAAAGCGCTCAGGATTATGACTCCTGGAGAGATGCTGGCTTGGAGTTAGATTATCTTGATCGTAATGTTGAATGGAAAGAAGCTTTTGTATCTGACTTGTACAATTATGACTTAGTCTATGACCGCCTTACTCACCTAAGAGAATGGAGTCAGAAAAAAGACCATGACATGATGATTCGCTCTTTACGAGAAGGTTTGCATCATGACTTGGGTAATATGGGGAACTATCAGCTTTATAATCGAAGTAATATCGGAACAAAACATCTTATTGAAGAGTATGTAAATCAGGTTTGTGAGTCGTTAAATTATATTTGCGATACTAATATAAAAGAACTAACGCCCAAGAAAAAGCTAGATTTTTTTAAAGATACCTTGCTGAGTTATGGCCGACCTTCATTACTACTAAGTGGTGGAGCATCATTAGGGATGTTTCATATAGGTGTGATTAAAGCACTTTGGGAGCGCGATGTTTTACCTCAGGTTATTGCAGGCTCAAGTGTAGGGTCAATAATGGCAGCCATGCTAGGTACGCATACTGATGCAGAATTGCCAGAAATGCTCGATCCAAACCGTCATAATCTTAAAGCTTGGAAATGGAATGGAATAATGAGTGGTCTCAAGGGAGACGGCTTAATGGATCAGCAGCAGTTAGAGAATTGTCTTCGAAAAAATATTGGTGAGTATTCTTTTCAGGAGGCTTATGAAAGAACAGGGCGAAGTATTAATATTACAGTTTCACCTGTGCATCAACATCAAAAAGAACGTCTGTTGAGCGGTTTTACCTCACCATATTTATCTGTTTGGAGTGCCAGTTTAGCATCATGTGCGGTTCCTGGAATATTTCCTCCTGTAGAGCTTAAGAAGAAAAATTCAAGTGGAGACTTGGTGCCTTATATGCCCAAACTTCGCTGGGTGGATGGCTCCGTGGTAAGCGACCTTCCAATTGAACGTCTAATGCATCTTTATGATGTTAATTTTTCAATTGTTAGCCAGACTAACCCCCATATCGTCCCATTTTTAAATATGAATGAAAAGATGATAAAAAAGGGGCTTTTATCGCTACCTGCTAGGGTGCTGAAGTCTGAAATGCAATTCCATGGTAAAGCTGCATTTGACTATTTGCGTAACAATGTCGATATCGAATTATTCAGGCAGGTTTCAGGTCATATGTATTCTATTATGGCTCAAAATTACAATGGAGATGTGACCGTAGCTCCACGCTATAGCCTACGACACTACATGAATATATTAAGTAACCCTTCGCCCGAATTTGTAAAAGAATTGATATTAGAAGGGGAGAGGGCAACATGGCCAAAAATAGCAATGATTCGAACACACGCCAAGATTAGTCAAACACTTGAGAAATGTATCGATCGATTAAAGATTAAAAATAGCCGTTCAACGGCTGAACTTAGAGTTATTGGGTAAGTGCTAGTCAGTTAATGCGGGTGTAAAAAGCCCAATAGTATGAATCATAGTAAAAGAGAGTTTTCTTTAACTCTCCAGACCGCTATTATGGCTTACAATAATGGGTAACCTACCTGTATATTTTAGCTTATAGCATCTTAGAGAGTCTATGTACCGCGATTACTTTGGTCTTAAAGAACTGCCCTTTTCAATTGCACCAGACCCCCGATACCTTTATATGAGCGAGCGCCATAAAGAGGCCTTGGCTCATTTATTATATGGGGTTTCAGGGCAGGGTGGTTTTGTTGTACTTACTGGTGAAGTCGGTACAGGTAAGACAACTATTTGTCGTTGTTTTTTGCAGCAAGTACCCGAAAATACAGATGTAGCCTTCATCGTTAACCCTAAGCTGTCGGCTAGAGAGTTACTTGCCAACATTTGTGATGAGTTTGGAGTCGCTTACCCACCTAACTCATCAATCAAAATTTATAATGACCTTATTAGTAACTATCTTCTGAAAGCTCACTCTGAAGGGCATCATACGGTATTGGTGATTGATGAGGCTCAAAATTTAAGGGTAGATGTTCTTGAACAGCTTCGATTACTCACAAACCTTGAAACTTCAGAAAAAAAACTACTTCAAATAATCTTACTAGGACAGCCAGAGTTACAAGAGCTTCTTGCTAAGCAAGAGTTGCGTCAACTAGCGCAAAGAATAACGGCTCGTTACCATTTAAAAGCCTTAAATAAAGAAGAAGTGAAGGCTTATATACGTTATAGACTGGGAGTAGCAGGCCAAAAACAGGTTTTATTTAAACCTGGTGCGATTAACATGCTATACAGAAAAAGCGGCGGTATCCCTAGGCTGATCAACTTAATATGCGATAGAGCCCTACTTGGCGCTTACTCGCAAAGCGCTACTGATGTTAATGCTGTTAATATTAAAGGAGCATATAAAGAGATACGGGGCGAAGAGAAAAGGGCGCATGCTTTAACATTGCCTACATGGGTTATTAGTGGTGCTGGTATTGGTCTCGTGTTTGGTGCTTTGTTAATTTTATTAATATCTAATTTGAATTTAGGCAAGAAAGCAGAGCCTGAAAATATTCCCGTAGTCCAGAGTATAGAAAAAAACGTATCTGAAGTGCCTGCGTCTAATCACTCTGTTATTAGCGAAGAGGTTAAACCCAGTACGGGTACGGTAAGTTCCGAATTAGTAGACCCTAAAGCACTTTATGGTCGAAAATATCTATCCTCTTTAGAATATACGCCTCCCCCTTTTAACAGTAAATTATTTGCTTATACCTACGTTCTTAAATCGTGGGGCGTAACTTATAGTCGCGATAAGCATAAATTTGCATGTGAGTTTGCAGAGTTAGAAGGTCTTCGTTGTTTGCATAAACAAGGAAACTGGAGAAGTTTGTTGAACATCAATAGACCTGCGGTGCTTAAATTATCTAACAATAAAGGACAGGATTTTTTTATTAGCTTATTAGCCCTTGAGGGCGATTATGCAAAAATATCACTAGGCAATAAAACTATCTGGACCTCATTAGAAGCGATTGATCGGCAATGGTATGGTGATTACTCCGTTATTTGGCAGTTACCACCCTACGAATCAAGGGTGATCAAACCTGGCGTAGAGGATGATCCTGATAAATGGCTTAATAGTCATCTGGGTCAAGTAAAGGAAACTCAAGCTAAAATGTCGGGCAATTCTGGACGTGTTGAGCGAAGTAACAATATATCTACCAAAGATAATATTATTTGGTTTCAAAAAGAAGTTGGCTTAAAACCTGATGGAATCGCAGGCGCACTAACATTGATCTATCTTAATAATTTCATTAACCCTAATGTTCCTATATTGCAAAAAGAAAGCAGCTTAACAGGCACCCCTAGATCTTAGTTAAATAAAACTATTAAATCTAAAGCTACTTTGTTTAATGAAAAAATCAGGTTATTACCGAGAATTGTAAATGTCTTACATATTAGATGCGCTTAAAAAATCAGAAGAAGAAAGACACCAAGGTCAAGTGCCTAGTTTAGGGGGAGGCTCAACCTTAATTCATTCTTCTGCTCATAAATCAGTTATGTGGCCCTGGGTCATTGCTGCACTTCTTTTGTTTAATATGCTTTTTATTGCCTACTGGTTGCTGAGTGCTGATGTGGGTGATAGTCACAGTGGTGATGTGAGTGATGATGTATCACAACGTTATATAGAAGAAAGTAATGCACCTGTTGCTTATGATCAAGATGTTGAGCCTGTAATTGTACATCAACAAAACAAGATGCGAGTTGACCCTGTTATATATCCTGATGAGGCCATAATATCGCCTGAATATGCTGTACCAAAAACTACACTGTCTAAGGCTACCCGTTTAGAATATAAGTCTACAGAACCTGAGTTAATCACTCCATCGGTAGCCGTTATTGAAGAGCCAATGATAATCACGCCAAAAAGTGGGGCAAGGCCTTATGCTGGTCCTGTCTATGATGATATAAGTGAAGAGGTGATTGTAGATGAACCTGATCTATCTTCAGTTAAGCATGTTTCAGATTTCCCTCAATCTTTCCAAAGACGAATCCCTGACCTGATGTTTAATAGTCATATTTTTACAGACACCCCTTCTTCTCGAAGAGTGATGATCAATAACGTCTATTTAAGAGAAGGGCAGGTTTTTTCTGGTTTAAAGGTGGTACAAATTACAGAAGAGGGTGTTGTTCTTTCATTGGATGACGAAGCCTTTAATGTCGGTGTGTTAAGAGACTGGCAATCACCTAGATAACATCTATAAAGTAATGATTTTTACTTATTACGTTCCCTCATTTAATGTTGAAGACCCATGCTAACTGATCAGTTAAAAACAGATATCCAATCTGCATATTCAAAATTTTTGTCCAATAAAGATTATAATTCTCGTTATGGGCAGCGCCAGATGATTGCTGAGTTTGCACGATATTTGGGTGAAATTGATTCAGATTCAAATGGAACCAGAAAATCAAAACATAAAGTTTGTGTCGTAGAAGCAGGTACAGGCACAGGTAAGACTCTCGCTTATTGTATATCTGCCATTCCTTTAGCACTTCACCATCAAAAGAAGCTTGTAATATCGACGGCAACAACCGCCTTGCAAGAACAAATCGTAGCTAAAGATTTACCTGATGTTGTTAAAAACAGTGGGCTTAAATTTAAGTTTGCCCTGGCTAAAGGTCGAGGGCGATACCTATGTTTAAGCAAATTGGATGCTCAGTTAGCTGAGGGCGAAAATTCCCAAGATAGTTTGCCTTTGTTTATGATAGAGAACGGCTTAGGTTCTGCTGATGATAAACCCCTCTTTCAAACAATGCTGTCAGCCTACGCAAATCAGCAATGGGATGGAGATCGAGATAAGTGGCCTGACAATATTGAGCATAAAACCTGGAGCTTAATTACAACAGATAACCAGCAATGCTCTAATCGGCGCTGTAGTTATTTTCATAGTTGTAGTTATTATGAGTCAAGAAAATTATTAGAAGATGCTGACGTGATAGTGGCTAATCATGACTTGGTTCTTGCTGACCTTTCTTTGGGCGGTGGTGTAGTTTTACCAGCTCAAGACGAAACCATTTATGTGTTTGATGAAGCGCATCACTTAGCAGATAAAGCATTAGGACATTTTGCAGTACATAGCCCTTTAAAAGGCTGTCAGAATTGGTTGAAGCAGTTAACAAAGGTAGTAGCAGAGCTGCTTCCTTATATTAAGCCTTCTTCACGAATAAAGACGGCGGTTGAAGAGATAACTGACATCACAAAGCCTATTCATATTCAAATTGAGGCTATGTATGAACAGTTTGACCAATCACTCGACTGGGATGCTGGTAATGATCGATTCTCTCCTCAAGGGAGGGATGCGCAAGTTGTTTATCGCTTTACAGAGGGCATAGTCCCAGATGAATTTAGACCCAGTTGCACGGAACTTAAAAAGCTATTTATTTCACTCTCTCGACTGATTGATGAGATTAATAACGATATTATTCGTTCAATAGATGAAAAGCCAGATTCAAGTTTAGATAAAGAAGACGGAGAGCGCTGGTTTCCTGTTATGGGGTCATTATTAAATAGAGCGCAGAGTTACCAGGAGTTGTGGTTGTTCTTTTCAAGTGATGATATTAAAGGTCAGCCACCCTCTGCACGATGGTTAGTAAAAAAAGTATTTGATAATTACGAAGATATTGAAATGTTTGGAAGCCCCTTGATGGCAGATAGTCTTCTTTATAGTCGACTGTGGAGTCAATGCTATGGCGCATTGTTGACGTCTGCAACGTTAACATCCCTCGGTAATTTCAATCGCCTCATTAATAAATCAGGTTTACCTGATGAAAGCGCCTGTTTACAGGTGAATAGCCCCTTTAAGTACAGTGAAGTAGCAGAATTAAGACTGCCTAAAATGAAGTCTGACCCTAGCAATAGTGCAGCGCATACTGAGGAAATTATAGAAATATTGCCGCACTTTGTTGAGGGGCAAAAAGGCTCGCTGGTATTATTTAGTTCTCGTAAGCAGATGAATGATGTATTGGATGGTTTAGAAGCCGACTTCAGAAATACCATAATGACTCAGGATGAAATGAGCAAGCAAGAAGTAATCCGTGAGCATAAAAGAAAAATTGATGAGGGAGAGCAGAGCACAATATTTGGTCTTGCTTCTTTCTCTGAAGGAATCGACTTACCTGGAGACTATTTAACCAATGTCCTCATTGCCAAAATTCCATTTGCGGTTCCTAATGACCCCATCGAAGCAGGTTTGAGTGAGTGGATTGAATCTAGAGGAGGGAATCCGTTCATGGAAACCTCTGTTCCAGATGCCTCTACTAAGTTAATACAAGCATGTGGACGATTATTAAGAACAGAGACGGACTATGGGCAGGTGGCTTTATTTGATAGTCGATTAAGCTCTCGTCGTTATGGAAAAATGATACTGGATTCACTTCCTCCATTTAAGCGCAGATATGACTAGTAAAAATGTACAAAACAAAAAGGCAAAAAAAAACGGTATCAGTTATTAACTGTTACCGTTTATATGACTAACAAAGTTTAGTTGATAAAGAAAACACAAGGCCTGAATTCGTGTTTTGTTCAACTCAATAAATCATGGTTCTATAATAGGGCGTAGGGGGGCGTAGAGTAATCGTCCAAAGGGCGTAAATTTGTACCATCGTTTAAAGTAAACCGTACTCTCGAGCTTTCGCTAGCGCTTCAGTACGGCTCTTAGCGCCAATTTTCCCATAAATATTTCTTATATGTGCTTTTATCGTAGCGGGCGCAAGAAATAGTTGGTTGGCGATCACTTTATTTGCCAAACCGTCGTTAATTAACACTAATACCTCTAATTCCCGTTGGCTCAGCGGCTCTTGTAAGGCACTTTCGTTTGCGGGTAATTGCGTTGCAGGTTTCTCTTTTACAGCGTGAGCTTGCTCATTTATATCTAATGCTAGATGTAATTCCGTTTTATAACTATCCGGAATGGCATTACTGTTAGCAAGTAAGATTAAATCTCTAACTTCAGGGGCTTCTTCACAGAAAATCCGAATGAACTTATCTTTAGCTGATAGCGTTAAGGCTTCATTGATTGAACTTCGTGCATTATCTACATCATTGAGCTTAGCGTAAGCTAAAGCTTTAACGGTCCAAAGCTCAATGAGATGCTTAACATGCGCGCCGTCTTTAGCCTCATCAAACACCAATGCTATATTGTTTATAGCATCTTGATAATGTCCATTTGCTATAAGTGTGCGAGCGATAGTTGTAGCAATTTGTTCATTGTTTATAGTAGAGATGCCATTATTAATGCGGCGAGCATTTTTTGCCCAGTGACTGGCTTTTTCTGTATCATTAAGTGCTAGATAGCAGCGTGCTCTAAGCGCCTCAAGTGAAGGCGGTTCAAAGGTTAGGGCATCTTTTTTATGATCCCAAACATTAAGTGCATCATCTAGCCAGCTAATAGCGTCATTAAAATCACCTACGGTAAAAGCAAGCTGCGCACGTGTATATTGAATGAGAATATGTTGCCCAGGCTCTGTACCAGACTCTAGATGTTTTAACAGTGGGTTAATATAAGACTCAGCCACAGTCAGTTGATTATTTTCTCTGTATATCTGAGCTAAAGCACAGTTTTGCCAACAAGATACTAGTTTGGGTTGTGACTGGTCGTGATAACTATCTATCCACAGCTGGTTATTAGTGCAGGTTTCTCTAGCAAGGTCTAACTCTCCTTGATGATAAAGAATCCAGCCTAAAAGGCCTGTACTAGATAGAACAGTAGAATACTTCTTCTCAATTTTTCCATGTTCAATGGAAGCCTCAAGTGCTGATCGTGCTGACTTAAGGTCACCTTTTGCAAAGCAGTCCATCCCAAGCCCGTAATAAGTAACGGATTTTAAGGGCATATCTGAATTATTTAAATCATCCAACACTTGCTGAGTTAAATGACTTGCAGTGCTGAGGTCACTTTGACTACGGGCAAGATGAGAGCGAATTAGTGAAATCTCACTATGTAAAGCTAGTGCATCCTGAGCTTCAGGGTGAGAATCACAGACACGTTTATCAAGAATATCTTCAAGGCGGTTAAGAAGAGGGGGGATGATGTCGATTTTGTTGCCAAAGAAAAGGGCCCATACTTTTAGCATGAGCAGCCGGGGGTGTTCATCCAGTGTTTCTTCGGTAAGGTGGGATAGCCAATCAAGAACGGGTAGGTGGTGTCCCTCATGTATTAGTGTATTGCCGTGTTCTTCTAATACCTTGCTCAGCCATTGCCAGTCTTCGAGTTGAATTAGTTGGTAAATAGCCTCATGCATTTGCCCCTGGTCTAATAGCCAGTTAATCGCACGTTTTTGGAGGTCTTTTAGTTTTTCAGGGTTATTATGCTTGAGCCTTTGCAGGAGAGACTCACGAAATAAATCATGATAGCGAAACCAGTCGCTGTGAGTATCTAGTGGGATAATAAACAGGTTTATTTGATTTAATTTATCAAGATAGAGTTGGCTATTATTATCTTGTCTCAATGCATTGCAAAGCCCTGCATTAAGCCTGATAAGACATGAAGTAGTAAGTAAGAAATCTTTAACGTCATCAGGTTGTGAATCTAGTATTTCACTTAATACATAATCACTGATGAGCCTATCTTCTCCGGAGTAAGTCTTGAAAAATTCAACATTAGAGGCTGAAGAAGGATTCCCTTGAGTGGAAATGACAGCTAACTGCATGGCGGCCACCCAGCCTTCAGTTTTTTCTCTGGCAAGGGCAATATCTTCATCAGACAAGTTTAAGTTCATGTATTCGTTGAAAAATAGCCGACTTTCTTCAAATGAAAATGCGAGATCATGTGCATGTACTTCATCAACTACGTTTTTTACCCTCCATCGTGCGATGGGTAATGATGGTTCAACTCTACTAGTAATAATGATTTGAACTGATGGGGGGAGGTAGTCAATCAGAAAAGAAATGGTTTGATGAATTTCACTGTTATTTATAAGGTGATAGTCATCTAGTATTAGATACACTGGCGTTTCATTAGTTATTGTACTCAATTCATTAACTAATGCGGTGACGACTGCTTCAATAGGTAATTCTTTTTGAGCCAGTAATTGTTTAGGTTCTAATCCTAAAGATTGAATAGTATTGCTAAAAGTGCCTACAATATATTGCCAAAAGCGATGCGTATCATTATCTGCCTCGTCTAGTGAAAGCCAGCAATGTGTGCATTCTTGACTATTAATCCATTGTGTAACCAGGGTCGTTTTACCATAGCCTGCAGGTGCCACAATGGTCGTTAATTTCCGGCCATGGCGATTATCAAGTCGCGTAATCAGTCGATCTCTACCAACGCTTTTAGGGTTGTAAGCAGGAGCTAAGAATTTAGTCTTTAAAAGCATCGCCGTTTCGTATATCCATATATCCGAATAAATGTGTTTAAAAAGCACTCCCGACCAGCTCTGGTTTGATCAGTATAATAATGAGCATGGCGGTTAGCTTTTTAGAAAAAAGCGTATTTTACACCAATTATCAACAAAATGCTGGCAAGAGTAGGCTGAAGTATTTTGTCAGGCACTCGTTTACCTAACAATGTACCAATATGGATGGCGGGAAGAGAGCCTATTAATAGGCTGATAAGTAAAACAAAGTTCACATTACCCAGCGATAAGTGTCCAAGGCCCGCTATAAGGGTGAGTGGAACCGCGTGGGCTATATCGGTACCTATCACTTTAATTGGGCTGAGGTTAGGGTATAAAACAAGTAAAATAGCGGCACCGAATGCACCAGCACCTACCGATGAAAGCGTAACGCAGATACCTAGTAGTACTCCCATTAATGTTGTTAGGGCGTTTCTGTGTCTAATTAGAAATGAATCGCCCTCTAATGCTGACTTACTGAACGCCTGAAGACGCCCTTTAAATAATAAAACGACTGATGTTAGCATTAACATCACACCCAGTGTGGTTACGAGTACGTGCTGGTAACTTTCAGGGTTATCGAAATACACGTTTAGAATGATAACAGTAACAATAGATGCGGGGATGCTGCCTCTGGCAAGGCGAAAAACTAAATCCCATTGAATGGTTGACTGGCGTTGATGAGAAAATACCCCTCCCGCCTTGGTTATCGATGCATATATAAGGTCTGTACCTATCGCTATATTGGTAGGGAACCCAAAAAGAAGAAGTAAGGGCGTCATTAAAGAGCCGCCGCCTACACCGGTAATGCCAACAGCCAAGCCGACACCTGCGCCAGCTAAAATATACATTATTGTATGAAAATCAAACAGTGTGTCCATAAAATTGGTCTACACTACCTTTATTAAAGAAGTAATCGAATAGGGTCGCCAATTTATAGGAATTGATCTATTCTGAAAAGGAATATTTATTTATATTTTTATACCATTTTGTTTGGATGGGCCTAACTAATACCAGTGCGTGTGGAGGATGAATGAAACTACAACAGCTTCGTTATATATGGGAGGTCGCACATCACGACTTGAATGTGTCAGCAACTGCTCAAAGTTTATTTACCTCCCAGCCTGGAATTAGTAAACAAATTAGATTGTTGGAAGATGAATTAGGTGTTGAAGTGTTTGCTCGTAGCGGTAAGCATCTAACCAGAGTGACTCCGGCGGGAGAAACAATTATTCAGGTGGCAGGGGAAATACTCCGAAAAGTAGAGGGTATTAAACAAATCGCACAAGAGTTTAGTAATGAGCGAAAAGGTGATTTAGCAATAGCGACAACACATACTCAGGCTCGTTATGCACTGCCTAATGTAATTCGAAGCTTTATTCAGGAGTACCCTGATGTATCTCTGCATATGCATCAAGGTACGCCTATGCAAATTTCAGAAATGGCATCTGATGGTACGGTCGATTTTGCTATCGCCACTGAAGCACTCGATCATTTTTCAGATCTAATTATGATGCCTTGTTATAAGTGGAATCGTTGCATTATTGTCCCTAAAAACCATCCGTTGGCGCAGCTTTCAGATTTAAGCCTAGAAGAGCTGGTTAAATATCCCTTGGTTACCTATGTTTTTGGCTTTACAGGCCGTTCAAAATTAGACGATGCCTTTAGCAGTAAAGGTTTAAGTCCAAATGTGGTATTTACCGCCGCTGATGCAGATGTAATAAAAACCTACGTTAGATTGGGTTTAGGTGTCGGGATCATAGCCAAAATGGCTTATGATGAGCAAATAGATAGTGATTTAGTCGCCTTAGACGCCAGTAAATTGTTTACTGCAAGCACCACTAAAATTGGTTTTAGAAAAGGTACCTTTTTGCGTGGTTACATGTATGAATTTATAAAGCGCTTTGCCCCACACCTAACAAAGGAGATAGTTGATAAAGCGTACCTTTGTCATAGTAATAAAGGGGAGTTAGAAGCGTTGTTTGAAGGGATAGATTTACCAACGTACTAGGTTTAATAAAAGATAGGTTTAATATAAATAACCCGTAGCCTTGATGCAGCGAAGCGAAATCAGGGGTTATTCGTTGAAGCCAGGATCCCCCTTGATTCCGCTTCGCTGCATCACGGCTACAGGTAACGCTTGTATTTTATAGATAGTTACTTCTGAATATTTCCTACATGTAAACCACACTCTTTATGTGTAGCTTCTTCCCACCACCAACGACCTTCACGTTCATGTTGATTGGGGAGTACCGGGCGAGTGCATGGTTCACATCCAATACTTACGAAGCCTTTTTCGTGTAGCTCATTGTAAGGTACTTCAGACATTTTGATATAATTCCATACATCTTCCGATGCCCAGTTTGCTAGCGGGTTAAATTTAATCAGTTTCTTTTCGCCAGAAGAAAAGGCTTCATCAATTTCTACTACTGCAACATTTGATCGTGTGCCTGGGCTTTGGTCTTTTCTTTGTCCTGTGATCCAGGCATCAACAGTGGATAGCTTTCTTCTTAAAGGTTCAATTTTACGTATTCCGCAACATTCTTTATGGCCGTCTTCATAAAAACTAAATAACCCTTTAGCTTTAGTGAGCGCTTGAAGCTTTTCAGGCTGTGGTGACATAGTTTCAATGTCAAGATCATAATGAGTTCTAACGCGATCTATAAAGCGGTAGGTTTCTGGATGAAGGCGCCCTGTATCAAGAGAAAATACCTGCAGTGACGGACTTAACTTATGAGCAAGTTCAATAAGAACAACATCTTCAGAGCCACTAAAGGAAATTGCAATATTATTAAAATTAGCTAGAGCAAACTTAAGAATTTCACGAGGAGATTTTTCGCTAAGCTCCTTGTTAATTTGATCTATATTTTCTTCAAATGAAAGTTGGTCAAAGGTGGTCATTATATTTCTCTGTTTTAAAAACGGTATGGATTACACGTATTATGAATTGTTAGTAGCCTATCAGATAGATGAATTGAACAAAAAAGAATAAAAAAGTATAAATTTATATCTAAAGGCAACCACCTCTT
Source organism: Hahellaceae bacterium (assembly GCA_016744695.1). Taxonomy (GTDB): domain Bacteria; phylum Pseudomonadota; class Gammaproteobacteria; order Pseudomonadales; family Oleiphilaceae; genus Alkalimarinus. The sequence goes on along the minus strand of JADGDV010000007.1, from coordinate 5,086 downwards.
GCCACTATTTATATTTCATATATCATTACCGTCTTTAAACACTCAATTATCATTACAAAATAAATTGGAGTCTATCGTGGAATTGGCTTGCCTTGATTTAGAAGGGGTTTTAATCCCTGAAATTTGGATCGCTTTTGCAGAGAAAACCGGAATTGAAGAACTAAAGGCAACAACCCGTGATATTCCTGATTATAATGTGTTAATGAAGCAGCGCTTGAGAATTTTGGATGAGCATGGTTATGGTTTACCTGCTATTCAAGAAGTAATTGGTGAATTAGACCCAATCCCTGGTGCTAAAGAGTTTTTAGACTGGTTACGTACTAAGTATCAGGTCGTGATTTTATCTGACACCTTCTATGAGTTCGCTATGCCACTAATGGCAAAGTTAGGATACCCTGCGCTTCTTTGTCATAAGTTAGAAGTGAATGAAGAAGGGCGTATTACTGACTATTTATTAAGGCAGGTAGACCCAAAGCGTCAATCAGTTAGAGCGTTTCAATTGTTGAATTACCGTGTTGTAGCGGCGGGTGACTCTTATAATGACACTACAATGTTGAAACAGGCTGAGGCAGGTATATTGTTTAAGTCACCACAGAATGTTATTGATGAGTTTCCGCAGTTTCCTGCTGTTCATGAATATGAGGAATTGAAGGCGGAATTCATTAAGGCAAGTGAAGTGCATAGCTAGAGTTGAGTTTGTAGTGGTTTGATCTTGTTGAACTGGTCTCATTTATTGAGGCCTGTTCAGTGTCTCACTCTATTCTAGTTACTTAAGGTTGCTAGCATCTTCAAGTATATCCATTAAATTTTTAACCTTGGTGATCGATTCATCATACTCATCTTCGCAATTAGAGTCGGAAACAATTCCTCCTCCACCCCAGCAATAAATAGTGTCATCTTTGCAGAGAAGGGTGCGAATACATATATTGCTATCCATGTTGCCATCAAAAGTCATATAGAAAATTGAGCCACAGTAAATGCTTCTACGGTGACTTTCTAACTCTTCAATGATTTCCATTGCTCTTATTTTTGGGGCTCCGGTAATAGAGCCACCAGGGAATGCTTTTTTAAGTGTCATAAGAGGGGATGTCTCGTTTGAGATCTCTCCCGTAATTGTGCTTACTAGGTGGTGTACATTTGGATAGCTTTCAACTTCAAATAATTTTTCTACTTTAACGGTTCCTGATAAACAAGAGCGGTTTAGATCATTCCTCAAAAGGTCGACGATCATTAAGTTTTCTGCTTTGTCCTTGATGCTTTTGCTTAACTTTGTGATAAGGCGTTTATCTTCTTGACTGGAATTCCCCCTATGAATTGTTCCTTTGATAGGCTTTGTTTCTACATGGTTATTATCAATTAATATGAAACGTTCAGGGGAAAGGCTGAGAATTTGATGGTCATCAAACTGCAAATAGGCAGAGTAAGGTGTGTTAATTTCATCAAGCAAAAGCGAGTAGGCTAAAGCTGGGTTGCCCTTGTATTGTGCTTGATGGCGGTGTGCATAGTTAATTTGATAGCAGTCCCCCTCGTTGATATATCGCTGTATTCGTCTAAAAGATTTCTTATAATCTGTTGTTGTTGTGTCTTGCTGGAAACAGTTTGTTAATGAAAATGTAGGGCTAGGTATTGGTTGATTATTAAGTGAATTGATTATTTTGTTTTTAAGTCTGTGGGAGCAGCGAGGCTCAAATGCGATAAATGAAACCTTGTTTTTTTTATCATTTATAAGATTCCAGTGGTATATGCCCCCTCGAAAATCAGGAACCTGAGTATCATCAATTGTTGTTTCAGGTAATTTTTCAAACTGTTTGCCATAATCGTAACTTGCGTAGCCAATGAAACCAAAAATATAAGGCAATTCATTTTGAGAATTGCTTTGAGTGTTAATGGGTAAGCGCTTGTTTTTAAAATAATTCTCTAGCCAATCAAAACTAGATATGTTTTTTATTATAGAACGTTGTCCGTATTCATCGGTTATGTGCAGTTTTTTATTCTGTTCATGTAGTTGTAGTGAGGGTGCCGCAGATAATATATCGTAAAATTCATTTGTGTTTTTCTGCCCCCATCCACCAGAGAGGCAAGTAACATTCCCAAGTGAAGATAATTTTTTTATGGCTGTAAGGGTGGGGAGGTAGGATGGCAGTTTGATTAATTCAATATTATGCATGTTATATATTAGTGTTCGAGAAGCGATAAAGGCGTGATTTTAAATTAATATGACTGTTTATGACACTTAAAAATTATTCAATCTTTTAGAATGTGTTTTGGCTGTGGTTCGCTTTTATTTATCATCAGAGTCACAGGTTCAATAGCATGGGCGACTTAATAGATATTGTGAACTGATATTGGTTTCTAAACTTTCTATATGGCTCAAAGAGGGGGAATCAATTAGTATCGTTTGTTACATATTGTATATATTATGTTTTTTCTTATAAAAATGAGACGGAAATCTGCATGCGTCATCTTACTAAATTGCTTTTTGTTGTGTTTATTACTTCACTTATTACCGCTTGTGAAAACACTGCAGCACCTGACCCTATTCAAGTCTTAGGGACGCCGCCACCTGTTGCTTATTTTGATGTGTATTATGAAGCGACACTCGGGGCTGATGGTGGCGACGGTCTTTTAAACTATCGTTTAGTTACAGCGCCAGAGTGGCTGAAGATTGAAACAATAAATGGCGCAAACCCCTCATTTAAGATATTTGGAACGCCGGTTATCAGCGATAGGGAAGAGTTTGATAATTACGAAAATAAAGATGAAATTATTGAAATAGAAGTAAGTGATGGCAAGAAAGTTAGTGTGGCGAGATTCACCGTGACTATGGCCAGAAATGACGCTCAGTTTGAGGTGAGTAACCTTCGTATGACTGAAGGCGTTGAAAGTGAAGATATTTATACTGATAACGTTGATGATTTGTGTGATGTTCCAGATTTAACTAGTTATGGTGCTGAGGGAGAGAAAATATACCCATTTCCTGTTGTAATTAGTTTATCTGCTCCATCAGAGTCAAGGGTTATATTTGATATACAGTTAATAACGAAATATGACGAAGATGAAAGTGAGACAGATAAAGCTAATATAAGGTATACGAGGCCTGGTAGGGACTATGTGTCAGGAACAAAACAAATAGTATTTAAGCCAGGTGTTACGCGTTGTTTAATTACCCTCGATGTTTATGATGACTACCTTATTGAGGGGCAGGAAGAAATGGTTATCGATAGTGCGCTTGTTGAGGGGTGGGTTGTTTTGCCTCGCTCAATTAGTGGCACAATGATAGATAATGAACCTCAATTAATATTCGCCGGAGGAACTGAGTATTTATCTGAGGGGAAAACAACGGGAGATTACACCTTTGAGCTTTCAGAATCTGTTGATTACGAATTAAGTGTTAATTTGGAGTTGGGTACTGGATCTACTGTGCAAGATGAGGATTATCAATTTAACCCTGCCATTATTGTTTTTCCTAAAAATACGACTGAATCAAGCTTTACTGTATCGATATTAGATGACGGTGATAATGATGTTACGGCAGTAAAGAATGATGAGGTTTTAATCGTTGATGCCGATGTTTCTAAAATTTTCAAGTTAGAGTCATTGAATATTACCATTAATGAGTGGAGTAGCAATAAGTTAACGGCAAACTCTGACGATGGCGCCGAATCAAACTCAATGGGTGTTGATGGCGATGGCTTTGTTGCCGTATTAAATACAGAACTGTCAGGGGGAGTTGGCCCGAATACAGACTCGGTTATTTTGTTTTTTGATAGAGCAGGGAATTCAAAAGCACTAACCAATACTCCGGCTTACTCAATTATTGCGTCTGCAGGGGGTAATGAAACTAGCATCAAACTATTGGTGAATAAAAGAAGTAATCTTCGTGAAATTTTTGTAGTTTTAAATACTGATTCAGTTGTAGAGGGTGCCGGGTTTGGTGGTAGTGATGTTGTTGTTCGAAAGTACTCAAGAATATTTAGTGATGAATTTTATTCGATTAAGTGGACAAAACAGTTTGGCTCTACCGGAGATGATTTAGCTACAGGGATATCTGTGGATGATAAGGGTAATTTGTATGTTTATGGAACTACAGATAACTCTATTAAAAGTGGTGTGATAAATGTGGGGGCTAAAGATGCCTTTATATATGTTCTCGATGTTATTGGTGATGAAGTTTGGTCGGGTATGCAGGGTAGTTTGAATGATGATATTCCTTCGGGAGTCGTTATTTCAGATGAGTTTGTGTATTTGTACGGCTCTACTTCTGGCGTATTAGGGGGCGTATCCTTTGGTGGTGTAGATAGTTTTGAGGCGGTATATAAACTTGATGGGAGCTTTCAGTCTATTCGTCAGTGGGGGACAATTTTTGACGACTATACTTCTGATGTTGCTAGAATGAAGGTGAGCATACCTTTTAGTTCAAAATTTAATACTCAACGCTGGTTAGCTGGATACACCCAGGGTGATTTAACAAATAATAATGGTGTTGACTTTAACGTCAGTGCCGAGAGAGGCAGTATAGATGGGTCCTTTTTAAACTATGAAGCGCCTAGTGATTTAGTGGGTGCTTTAATGTATGGCGATACCACTGTGCCGGACAGAGCATTGGCTATTGCTATCGCGCAAGGGTTGAATGGCGGCGCTAGCAGAGGTATTCTCGGCGGGGATACGCAGGGTGTATTAAGTGGAGAGCTTTCAAGTGGTGGGCTAGATGCAACTTTATTAGCTGTAGAGAGTGATGATGAGCTAAGTCAAGTTGCATGGAGGTCTCAGTTTGGTACTGCAGGAGACGATACTTTAATTGATGTTGCAATCCATGGAGACAAAAAAATAATGGCATTATGGAAGGCATCTGCAGGAAATAGTTTGTTCTATATTACGCCGTTCAAGGTGGCTGATGGAGCCAAACTGGTAGACTAGTTAACTATAAAGCTAGAAAGTAACTTTATTACAAAACCGCACACTCTGCGGTTTTTTTGTGTGTAAGTGCTTAAGGTGATGAATGTCGCATTAAGTGTGAGTTTTTGTTTAGGAATGTAAGTAAAGTAGAGTGAAGTGTGAGCTTTATCTCAGAAAAGTTCTACGAATG